>NZ_CAUASN010000001.1 GCF_958431955.1 uncultured Adlercreutzia sp.
CGGCGCGGGAGTGCATGGTGTTCAGGTTGTGCACGAGCGCCTCCATGGCCTGGAAGGTCTGGCGGTCGGTGTCGCGCGAGGCGTTCTTCTCGGCGTAGGCCACGATGCGGTCGGCCGTGGCCTCATCGGCGCCGGCCTCGACGAGGGCGGCAACCACGGCAGCGCGGAAGTCGGCGTCCATCTCCAGGGAGGCGGTGGTGCCGGTCTCCTCCTCGATGCGGGCGAGGGTCTTCTCGGCGAAGTCGCGGTCGTCGGCGATGTCGGTCAGAAGGTCGATACCCTCGGCGATGTGCTTCTTGAACAGACGGCGGAAGGTCTTGCGCACGCCCACGGCCAGGCCGTAGTCGAAGTCGCACACCGACTGGCCGCCGTGCTGGTCGTTCTGGTTCGACTGGATGGCGATGCAGGCCAGGGCCGCGTAGCTGGAGATGTCGTTGGGCTCGCGCAGCACACCGTGGCCGGTGGAGAAGCCGCCCTTGAAGAGCTTCCGCAGCTCGATCTGGCAGCAGGTGGTGGTCAGCGTGTAGAAGTCCATGTCGTGGATGTGGATGTCGCCCTCGCGGTGGGCCTTGGCGTAGCGCGGGTCGATGACGCACATCTCGTAGAACTGCTTGGCCGACTCGGAGCCGTACTTCAGCATGGTGCCCATGGCGGTGTCGGCGTCGATGTTGGCGTTCTCGCGCTTCATGTCGGAGTCGGCGGCCTTCGAGAAGGTGATGTCCTTCAGCGTCTGGATGAGGCGGGAGTTCACGTCGCGCACGCGGCTGCGCTCAGCGCGGTAGAGAATGTAGGCCTTGGCGGTCTGTACGAAGCCGGACTCGATGAGGGTCTCCTCCACGAGGTCCTGCACGCCTTCAACCGTGGGCGTGCCCTCGATGGCTCCGCTCTCAAGCTTCTCGACGACCGTCGCGGCGATCTGCTCGGCGGTGGCGCGATCCTGCATGGCCGCGCAAGCCTGGAACGACTTCTCCACCGCGTCGGCGATCTTCTGGGGATGGAACTCCGCCGTGCGCCCGTCGCGCTTGATGATGGTCTTGACCATAACCGCTTTCTTCCTTTCGTCTGTCACGTTTCCGCGCTGTGCCAACCACAACATGCAGAAGCCCGGCAATGTTTTCCCCACTGCCGGACTTCCGAAACTCCTAAGGGGTAAACCTATGTTTCGCAATGTTTTACCCACATGCTATCCACAGGTTATCAACCGCAAGAACCACTATATATTGTGTCTAGGGGTTCTTTTGGCGGATACATATGGTACTCGCCAACGCGTTCGAGTTCAACCGAACAATTTGTGTTTTTAAGAGGCCGAAAACTACAGAAGTTTTTTCGACGGAAGGTGACGCAGCGTCAGCAGCGCAGGTTACCTGACCGCCGAACGCTTAGGTTTTCGAATTTGAAGGGAGACGGCGGGGACGGGCCACCTTGCCACGCCCCGACGGCAACTCGCACGGCCGATTTACGCCACCGCCACGTCCTGGCCCGCCACGGCGGCGGCGAGGACACCGGTGTAGGCCGGGGTGGCATCTCCCGCGGCGCGCAGGAACTGCACCCCCGCGGCGCGCAGCTCGGCCGCGGCGGCCACCATGGTGTCGGGAACATAGTAGGGGTTCTCCGGCGTGGGGGCCTGCTGGCGGCCGTCGCGCTCGGCCACGACGAGCGTAGCCATGATGCAGAGATCGGCGCCCTGGGCCCCGAGCGTCTCGCGCACGGTGCCTGCCAGCCTGGCAGCGTCGGCGGGGACGGCCGGGGTGGCGAAACCGGCCACGGCGGCACCGAACTCCACCATGACGGCCACGGCCTCGGCGAGCGTTCCCCGCCCCGAGGCCAGCATGCCGGCGGCGGCCACGTCCACCGAGGCGAAGATGGGAGCATCGCTCACCTTCCGCAGCCCCATGAGCGCGCACTTCAGGTCATCGACCGTCGTGAAGCCGTTCAGGAAGAAGGCGTCGAACTCCTCATCCCCGAACAGACGCCCTGCGCGAGCGTACTGGTCGCGGTTTTCCACGAGCGACCCCTTCGACGAGGGGTCGAGCGGCAAGCCGCACGGCGCGATCTCCACCAGCAGGTGCTGGGGCTTGAACGCGCGCGGGATGGCGAGGGCCGCACGAGCCAGCTTTTCTCCGTCGCCCTCCATTCCCAAGGCCGCCAAGCGCGCGGGGGCGAAGTCGGCCACCGGAGTGACGAGGCACTGGGGTCCGGCGACCGTTTCCAAACGGTAGATGTCCTCGACGGTCTCAGGCTCCAAAAGCACCGCGAGGGCCTGATCGCGCGCGTCGCAGATCCCCTGGCGGCGCAGGGCCGCCTGCACGGGCGAGGCGACGACGAGCATGTCCTTGAAGAAGCGCAGAGCGATATCGGCCATGAGGAATCCTTTCCGCGAAAGTTTTCTTGTCTATGATACAGGAAGCGGCCGAAGATTTTCTGGAGGCCCCCTCGAGGGCGAGCGGCCCTCTGAGCGGGGCAAACGGTGACCTTTTCACCAAAGATGACAGTTCACCGCCAAATTTGCGCCGTTCTCTTGGAGAGGCGATACACATTCTGGACGCGAAAACAAGTCTTGCTTTATTATTCGTATCAGCGATTTGGAAGTTCCCCTGCTTCCATCGCTCTGCTTCAATCCCCTTGAAAGCAGATGCGGCACTCGATGCCGCTACCCCCTCCTCCGGCGCGGTGAGGCACCCCTCCTCACCGCGCCACTTCTTTTCTTTGCGATCTTCGCTGGGGTTCGCGAGGGCCTCCTTAACGGTTCTCGCAACGACGGGCTCCGCCGCCTTGGCGGGAACCCGCTGGCGCGGCACTTGGCGCGTCGCACCCCCTTGGGCGATGTCGATTGCTCGCGACGATGAGCACGCCGGCAGGACAGTGATCGGTCCTGCCGGCATTTTTATTGCAAGGGACACGAAGGCCCCGCAAACTCCTCCCGTTTGCGGGGCCTTCCTTGTGCGAATAACAGTCGCGGGCGCGAGTTGTTGCCCGTGGCGCAACCGTAGATGTGGGCTTACTCCTCGGTGGCGCAGCCGCAGCCGCAGGATTCGCCGGTCGCATGGTCGTGGGCGCCGCAGCAGGAGCCTTCGCCCTCGGCAGCCTCCACGGCATCCGCGAACTTCTCGTCGATCTCGTCGGCAGCGTAGGCGACCGGCTCTTTCAGGGCCTCCATGAAGTTCGGAGCCTCGCCGATGTAGGCCGGCTCGGGCTCGAAGGTATAGGCGCCCTCGTCGTCGGCCGTGTACAGGTACGCCACCGCGTAACCGTCCTCGGCGCCGGGCTGACCACCCTCGGCGATGACGGCGTCCTTCACCCCGTCGTCGGTCTCGATGTAGCCGTCATAGCAGAAGGCGTAGCCGCCGGCCCCGCGGGCGCCGCGCACGTTGGCCTCGGCGGCGGCGAAGCACTCCTCAGCGTTCTCGCCGGGATGAGTCTCCAAAAACAGGTTGTCCTTCACGATGAGCGCGGTGAAGGGGATGAGGTCCTCGCCGCCCTCCAGCTTCGCCTTGCCCTCGTCCAGGGCGAAGACGAGCACGCGCTCGAGCTCCTCGGGAATCTCGGGAACTTCGGTGCTGTCGTTCTCAATAGTGCGATCGGCCACGGAGGGCCTCCTTTCCTTAGCATGAGGCGATAGGGCGCGACGGCGCCCGGTTGCGCTTTCATCGCAGTGTATCGCAACACTTCGGCGGCTTCGGCCACAAGGCGTTGACAAACCGACGGCGCGCCCCAAGCTTTCGATGAGGGCGCGGATAATTTTTCCATGCTCAAGCGCGCAGCGACATATCTTTCCGTCATCTTCGCCATTTTCGCGAGGGACGTGAAACGCGTGCTGCGCAACCCCGTGGCGCTGGTCATCGTGCTGGGTATGATTGTAATGCCCTCGGCCTACGCCTGGTACGTGGTGGTGGCGAACTGGGATCCCTACAGCAACACCGCCTCCATGAAAGTGGCCGTGGCCAACGAAGATGCTGGCTGCGACAGCCCCGAGGCGGGGCGGCTGGACGTGGGCCAAAGCGTGGTGGACCAGCTGCGCGACAACCACGATATGGGCTGGGAATTCACCGATGCCGAAAGCGCCGTGAACGGCGTCTACGAGGGGAAGTACTGGGCAGCGCTCGTGATCCCCGAAGATTTCAGCGCCGATTTCGCCAGCGTGTTCACCGGCGATTTCACCCAGCCCACGCTGGAGTACTACGTGAACGAGAAGCCGTCTTCCATCGCGCCGAAGGTGACCGACGCGGCGGCTGCGGCCGTGGAGCGGTCCATCAACGAGAGCTTCGTGAAGACCGTGGCGGAGAAGGTGGTGGGAACCACCCAGGAGGCCGGCGCCGAGGCCGAGAGCAAGGGAGATGCCGCCGAGAGCAGCCTGACCAGCGGCATTCGGAGCGCGCATGACACCATCGCCGAGACGCGCTCCACCCTAGATGAGCTCGTCGGCACCGTGGCTGACACCCGCGAGGCGACGACACGCGCCGACGACACACTCGCCGGGCTGCAGGACGATGTGCCTCACCTGCTGGACGCCGTCGGCCAATCGAAGGAACTGCTGGCCAGCGTGCGGAACACCGCGAACACCTACGGGACCTCGCTTTCCCGGGAGGCTACCGACGGCGCCTTGCAGCTTTCGGCAGCGGGCGCCCGGGCACAGCAGGCGCTCGGCACCGTAAGCGGAGACGTGGCCGCCGCTGAAGCGGCCACCCGGGCAGCGCTCGCCACGGCCGAGGCATTGCTCGCCGACAACCAAGCGCTCGTGGACGATCTGGCGGCAGAAGCCGAAGCCGCAGGGGCCGATCCCGCCGTGTCCCAAGCGCTCGCCGAGGCGCGCGCGGCAGACGAGCGCCTGACCGCCACCGTGGAAGCCCTACGCACCGCCAACGACGACCTGGCCTCCACAGCCAGCGCGTTGGAAGACGAAGCGGGCGCCATCGACAAAGCCGCCGCCTCGGCGGCCGACACCGTCCGCGCCACTGCGGCCACCTTCCAGGACAGCGTGCTGCCCGACCTGACGAGCAGCTTAGATGAGCAGGTGGAGGCCTGCGGCACCCTGGAAGGGGCCCTGCGCGGCCTTTCCCCGTCGCTTACTCAGGCGCGATCGCTGCTCGCGGAGCTGGAAGATACGCTGGAGTCCTCGCAGGCATCGCTTGCGGCCACCTCCGACTCGCTGGCCACCATGGAGGACAACCTCGCCCACTCGCTCACCGATCTTACCGCCCTGCAGAACTCCGCGGCCGTGAAGAGCCTGGCTGAGTACTTGAAGGCCGACCCCGCCGAGATCGGCAGCTTCATGGCGGCACCCGTGGCGCTGGACACGCAGCTCGTGTACCCCGTGAAGAACTACGGCAGCGGCGTGGCACCCTTCTTCACGAACCTGGCGCTGTGGGTGGCCGGCTTCATTCTCATGGCCATGGTGAAGCTGCACGTCGATCCCGAGGGCCTGCCGAAGTTCACTGCCGTGCAGGCCTACTTCGGACGCTGGCTCTTCTATGTGGTGTGCGGCCTGGCCATGGGACTCGTGTGCTGCGCGGGCGATTTGGCCTTGGGGATCCAGTGCGAGAGTCCGGCGGCCTTCATCGCCGCGGGCCTGCTCACCGTGTTCGTGGACGTGAACCTCATGTTCGCCCTGTCCTACGCCTTCCGCCACATCGGGAAGGCCGTGGCCGTCATCCTGCTCATCGTGCAGATTCCCGGCTCGTCGGGCATGTTCCCCATCGAGATGATGCCCGACTTCTTCCGCTTCATCCACCCCATGCTGCCCTTTACCTACTCCATCGACGCCATGCGCGAGGCCATCGGCGGCTTCTACGGCCTGGACTACCTGCGCGACATGCTGCTGCTGGGCCTGCTGTTCGTGCCGATCGGATTCTTCATCGGCCTGGTGGTGGGCCGCTGCGACCTCAACCTGACCCTCATGTTCGACGAGAAGCTCGGCGCCACCGACCTCTTGCTAGCCGAGCCGGTCACGCCGAGCGCGAAGGCCGCTGCCGACACCCGCGGGCACTTCCGCACGCGTACCCTCATTCGCGCGCTGCTGAACACCGCCGAGTTCCGACGGGCGCTCATCGCCCGGGCCGAGCGGTTCCGCCGCCGCTACCCCGTGCTGCGGCGCATCGGCTGGGCGGCGCTCATCGCGCAGCCCATTGCTACCTTTGCCGTTATGGTGCTGGTGCACGCCGACGTGAACACGCGGGTGATGATGCTCATGGCCATGGTGGTGGGTATCATCGCCGTTGACGCCTACCTCATTGTCATCAGCTACCTGGATGCCAATATCACCCGCCAACTGGCTTTGGCGAACCTGAGTGCCGCCGACCTGCAGAAAAGGGCCTCGCAGGCCGCAGGAATCTCAGTAAAGGAAGAGCCATCCCACAGCGAGAACCCTTCAGGTGGTGATTCCGCATGAGGATGATCTGGGAAATCTTCTCCGGTGATGTGCGGAACCTGTTCAAGAACGTCATCGCCGCCATCGTGGTGATGGGCCTGGCGCTCGTGCCGCCCATGTACGCCTGGTTCACGACCCTGGGCTTCTGGGACCCCTACGACAACACGGGCAATATCGAGGTAGCGGTGGCCTCGGAAGATGAGGGCTACGTCTCCGACCTGCTGCCGTCGCGCATCAACGCGGGCGAGCAGATCATCGCGAAGCTGCGCGCCAACGACAAGTTCGACTGGCAGTTCGTCAGCGCCGACGCGGCTGTGGAGGGGGTGCGCTCGGGCGAATACTACGCGGCGCTCGTCATTCCGAAAGAATTCTCGACCGACCTGATGACGGTGTTCTCCGACGACATCGCCGAGCCGAAGATCGTCTACTACGACAACGAGAAGGAGAACGCCATCGCCCAGCGCGTGACGTCCACCGGCGCGAATACCCTGCAGGAGACTATCGACGAGACCTTCACGGAGACGGTGGCGTCGGTGGCGCTGGACACCACGAGCAGCCTCACCTCGTTCATGAGCGGCGAGGGCATCCTCACCTACGCGCAGAACCTCGGGGGCCGGCTGGACGAGGCCATCGGCGAGGTGAAGGCGGCGGCCGACCAAGCCGAAGCCTACGCCGACCTGGTGGGATCCACCGATTCGCTCGTGGCGGCCACCGGCTCCATCCTGAAGGAGGCCGCGAGCGCACCCGACGAGACGGCGCCTTTGGTGAGCGAGGCACGCGACGGCTTGGCGACCGCCCAGGACGGCCTGGCGAGCGCGGCGGATGCGGCGCAGAAAGCGCTCGATGCCGCCGACGCGAGCTACGATGCCGTGGCCCAAGCGGCCGATGCGGCCTTCGCCACCATAAAGGACGACCCCGCAGCCGCCCGCGAGGTGCTAGCCTCCACCGCCGGCGACGTGCAGTCGCTGCAGCAGGCCTACCAGTCGATGCGCGACACCTTGGCAGCCGCCGACCCGGACAGCCCGGCCCTGGCCGCCCTCGACCGGGTCATCGCGCAGCTGGGCACCCTGCGGGAAAGCCTGCAGGCCGCCGAAGGCGCGGTCGGAGAGGACGCCGCCTCGCTCGACGAGGCGCACCAGAAGGTGACCGATGCCATCGGGAAGGCGCGGGCAGGACTGGACGCCTCGCAAGCCACCTACAACGACCAGCTGAAAGGCGAGCTCGAGAGCCTTTCAGCCAGCCTGCAGAAGGTGGGCGACGACACTGCAACCCTGGCTTCCTCCCTCCAGAGCACCGCCGAGGGCCTCGGCGACTCCACCGATTCCCTCGGCGCGAGCCTGCACGCGGCCGAGGAATCGCTGCGCAAGACGGCCGACACCCTGCGCACCGCCGCCGACCAGCTGACCCAGGCGCGCGACGACCTGCGCCAGGCGCTGAACACCGGCGACATCAACGAGGTTCGGCGCATCATCGGCAACAACCCGGCCGCCATCGCCCAGTTCATCGCCGCGCCGACGAAGCTCGCGCAGCACACCGTGTACCCCATGGCCGACAACGGCAGCGCCATGAGCCCCTTCTACACATCGCTGTGCCTGTGGATTGGCGCCATCTTCATGGTGGCGCTCATGAGCGTGACCGTCTCGCCGGCGCGCCAGCAGGCGCTTGAGAAGAAGCTCGGCCGCGCGCCGCGGCCTGCCGAGCTGTACCTCGGCCGATACGGCGTGTTCGGGCTAATCGGCCTGGCCCAGGCGCTCATCGTGGGGCTCGGCAACGTGTTCTTCCTCGGGGTGGAATGCGAGCACTTGGCGCTGTACCTGCTCGCCTGCTGCCTGGCGGCGGTGGTGTTCACGAGCATGGTGTACACGCTCACCGTGTCGTTCGGCAACATCGGCAAGGCCATCGCCATCATCGGGCTGGTGCTGCAACTGGCAGGCGCGGGCGGCCTCATGCCCGTGCAGATGCTCTCGGCCCCGCTGTTCCAGGAAATCTATCCGTGGCTGCCCTTCGCCCACTCCATGCCCGCGCTAGAAGGCGCCATGGCCGGCATCTACGGCAACCAGTACCTCGTGCAGATGGGCCTGCTCGCCGCCTTCCTCGTGCCGAGCCTCATCCTGGGCCTCGTCCTGCGCCGCCCTGTCGTGCGCCTGAACAACTGGGTGCTCGCCAAGCTGGCCGAGACCAAGTTTCTATAGGTCGTGCAGCCCTAGCCGCGGTGAGCGTGGGCTATCAGGTCGGCCATCTCGGCGGCGGTCTTCGTGGCGATATTGGCCTGGGCGGCAAGCTTCTTGTCATGAGTGACCAGGTAACGCGCCTTGCAGAGCTCGCAGGCGGCAAGCACCGAGCCGTCTTCGTAGTCGGAGGTAGTGTCACGATAGTGGCGCGCAAGCCACGCTGTTCTATCGTCCATGGGAATGGAGATGGACAACTCCGTCATATGATCGACGCAGCTCCAGGCATAGTTGTTGATCCCCCGCGCCGTGGCGGCGTCAACCGTACCGCCGCTTTCACGCACGAGCTGCTTCATGCTTTTTTCAATCGTATAGAATACCAAGTTGACCGCATCGGCCGGAGTGCCCAGATTGGCGCTGAACTTTTCCGCAACCTGAATAAAGCGAGCTGCCTCTTCATGAAACGTCCGCTCATGAAGATAAAAGTCGAGCCACACATTCTTGTCTACGACAATAGCGTTCTCCCCGGTAATCACTTGAGCCCCCGTTCCGCCATTCGCTCCATCTGGGCGTCGTAATACAGATCATCGAGCTCTTCGTCAGTGAATATACGGCTCGTAGCTCCTGCGGGAATGCCCATGGCTTCTCGCTGGGCTTGAAGCGAATCGAGGAAATCTAAAACCGCCTGGGACCGCTTCTCCCCCTCGTCTTCCGGAGAGATCCCCTCAGGCTTGATGAGCGCCGTGAGAACTCGCTCGGATTCGTCGTCGTAGCGGGCAGCGCATTCGTAGAGCCGCCGCATGGCACGCGATGGCGTGATGCCGAGACGAGCAAACCGCTCGTCCCCGCGCCGCTTTAACTCGGCATCGATCCGGAAGTTCATTTGGGCGTTCGGCATAGCAGCTCCTTCCATAATGCTAGCAGTATAGCATATTTGGAGTGGTGGCGAACGTAGCGGCGCGCGAGCCGGGGAGGAGGGGCTCGCGCGCCAAGGGGGAGGGTGTAAGCGAAACTACGCGCCAGTCACGTATTCGTGGGCGGTCTTGGCCGCCGTGCGGGCGCTGTTCACGCCGTGGCAGGTCATGGAGCCGTTGATGTCGATGCCGTACATGTTGTTGTACAGCATGCCGCCATCGGCGCCCACGGCGAACAGGTTCGGGAACGCCTGGTCGCGACCGGGCTTCTTCACGCGGAACTGACGGTCGGTCTTCACGCCGCCGGAGTAGAGGCCCTCGAGCGCGCCGCGAATGAGGCCGCAGTAGAACGGAGGGTTCTCGATGGGCATGAGGTACTGGGCGTCCTTGCCGTAATCCTCGTCCACGCCCTTGGCCACCATGTCGTTGTACTGCTTTACCTGGGATAGGAACAGTTCCTTCTCCACGCCCATCACCTCGACGAGCTCCTCCAGGCTGTCGGCCTTGTAGGCATCATCGCCGTTGGCCACCATCTCGTCCCAAAGCTGAGCGCATTCCTCGTCGCCGTCCATCATCGTTTCCAGGATCTTCGCGTCGTAGATGGCCCAGCAGGTGCCGCCGGCCAGACGCACCGGAACGTTCTGCAGCTCGAAGTTATGCGTGTAGGTGGAGCAGGCCTCGTCGGAGAAGCGCTCGCCGTGGATGTCGACCCACAGGCTCGGGCCTCCCCAGCACAGCTTGTCCCAGATGGGGCCCCACGGGCCGGCCGAGCCGATGATGTTGGTGCACCCGAACGCCGGGGCGCCGTGCTCGATGCCGCCGGCCTTGATCATCATGGAAACGCCGTCGCCGTAGTGGCCCGGAGTGCCGATGATGCGGATGTCGGACAGGTCGATGCCGAGTTTCGCCATGCGATCCTCGTCCTCGCCGAAGCCGCCGGTGCCCACGATGACCGCCTTCGCGTTGATCTTGATGGTGTCCCCGTAGGTATCGGTGGCGTACATGCCGGCCACCGTGCCGTCCTCACCCAAGATGATCTCGCGGGCGCGGGTGTTCAAGCGCAGGTTGACGCCATACTCCGCCAGCTTCTTCTTCATGAAGGGGAAATACCCGATGCCTGCCGCACCGCCCTTGTACACGTAGTCGAAGCTGAACTCGGCGCGGTAACGGCCTTCCTTGTACATGGCCAGGTACGCCGGATCCAGGTCCTCGACGGCCTCGTACTGCACGCCGCAGTCGATGAGCCACTGCACGTTCTCGGCCGCGTGGCTGATCATGTCGCGGATAAACTGCTGATTCACCGTGTATGACTGGGCGTCGGCCTCGTAGCGCACCATCTCGCCGAGCGTGGCCTCCCCCGAATTGGGATGCAGCCCGTAGGCGTTGGTGCACTCCACGCCGGTCCCATTGCCGCCGAGAGCCGACTGTCCCTCGATGAGCAGCACTTTGTCGCCGAGCTCGCCGGCCTGCACGGCCGACGCGACACCGGAGAATCCGCCGCCGACAACGAGCACGTCGCAGGAGATCTCCTCAGTCACCTGGCTGGCCCAATCTTCCTCTTCCTCCTCGGCTGCCAGGGCGCGCTCGGGGGCAGCCACGCCCGCCAGTGCCATCGCCGCGCCGGCCATACCGGCTCCGAACAGGAAGTTCCTTCTCGTCAATTCTGCCATGATAGGCACCTCTTTTCGATTGAAGCGTTTGCTTGAACAGATGGGGCTCGACGCCCCGTGAAGCCGGCGCACGCTATCGCCACGGGCAATACGGGCGCCAAGCCTGCCGGGCATTCCAACCCAAGCGGCTACTTGAAGTCGCCGTCGGCGTAGGTGATGGCCTGCCCGTCGACAACCGCCTCCAGGGAATCGATGCGATACATGTTGTCGGTCACGTTCTCGTGGGTCGCCGCGATCTCGGCGCCGGCGAACTCGGTGATGGTCACCTGCATGGTGATGCTCTCGATGTCGAAGCCGGTCAGCTCCTCGAGCGAAGCCAGGTAATCGGCGAACCGGGCATCGTCGCTCGAAATGGTCAGCGGGCTCTCGTCGGCTGTCACGTCCCAATCGACGAGCGTCATCTCGTTGGTGGCCGTTTTCACGAGCGTCTTGGTGGTCATGGTCGCCGGATCGGTGCTCGCCATGGACGTGCCGCCCTCCGAGGCCCCCGCGCACCCCGCCAGCGTGCCGGCGGACAAGGCCGCAACCAGCGCCAGCGTGCTCAGCAGAGCCGTTTTCCTACCTGTTAGTCCTCTCATGATGGTCCTTCCTCCTTGGTCTGCCATCCCCTCCGTTTGGCTCATGCGAGCATGGGTGGCACTGTTATTGAACGCCAAGAAGGCTGAGAGGATTTCGCCCTCAACGGGTGTTTTTCGCCATAATCACCCGATTGTGATGAGGTTTACCGTCCGCTCGGAGAGACCGCAGCGGAGCTGTCGGCCGTATGCACCAGATCGAGAAGCTCTTGACGGTCGTGCACGTCGAGCTTCGTATAGATATGCCGAATGTGAGTCTTCACCGTATTGGCCGAGATGCACAGGTGATCGGCAATGTACGGACCGCTGCGGCCGGCTACAAGCAGAGCGAGCACATCTACTTCGCGCGTCGAGAGGAAGTAGCGGCCCGCAATCGCATCGAGCGCTGCCGGCAGAGCCGTGCTGGAGGTATCGGGCTCCCCGGGCAAGGGAAGCGATGCGCTCTGGCCATCTGCTCCGGGCCCCTCGGCAGCTTCATCATCTGCAGCGAATCCGTAGTCGTTGCCGCCCAAATTCTCCACCACACCGCGATCGCGCAGCAGCAAATACATGACCAGGAGCATAACGACAACGCCCAAGCCGGCGTTCGCCACCGCGACGACTTGGGGAGTGCCGCTCCAGGGAATGAACGTTCCCAGCAGAATTCCCAGCTGATCCACCGCCTGCACCATGCACACGGTGCGCAACACGGGAGCGCCGCTGCCGTGATTCATCCCCACGATAAGTGCCCAGATGAGAAGATCGAAGCAGACGTAGCCGGCAAGGAACAGCAGCTGCATCGCGGGCAACGCCACCGCCGCGCTCACGATAAGGCTCACGGCCATAATGAGCAAAGCGGCGCTGAAGATAGACTGCGGCCGCCACGAATAGCGCACATACCCCACGAGAACCGCAGCGCTCACCACCGCGCGCACCACCAACCCGCTATAGGCGTCGAAGGGACCGTTGCCCGTCACCTCGATAGTCTGGGCGTTCACCATGCCGAAAGCCGCCGTAACTGCCAGCACGACGAGCAGAAAGGTGCGGTTTACTCCCCAAGGGCGCGCAGAGGGCCGTCGCGGAAGGGATCCGACGGGACGCAGCACGCCGGCGAGCGAGGTACGGTTGGCCGCCCGGGCCAGATACACGCTGAAGCAGAGGGCCGAGAGCAGGGGCAGCATCGCGATGAGCACGATGGACGCCTCCGGCAGCAGAAACACCGCCAGCAAAATGATCACGATGTTCATGGGCAGCGCAGCGGCGATATGGATGAGGGCGTTCGTCGTTCCCTGGCAGGTGGCCACCGCGCCCACCACGGCGATGCCGACGCCCTCGAACACGCCCACGACAATACCGGCGGCAATCAACGCCGACGGAGAGGACGCAACAGCGCCCGCGAACAACAGCAGCGTGCCGCCCGTTCCCGTCACGAATGCGAGAGCCGCGAAGCCGCGCACGCTCACCAGCGTCTGGCGTAGCCGAGCGTTCACCGCCGCGACGCCCAGCACCACGACGCTCGTCGCAAACGACACGACCATGGGCTCCATGGGCATTTCGGCACCAGCAGCCCAGAAGACCGCGGGGCCAAACACAACCACGTCGAGCCACGACCAGAAAAACGACGACACCAGCAACGCCGCCGGGGAAATGTTCCCGACGAACCGATTCAATAGCTGTTCCACAAGCCCTCCCCTTGCAGCAGTCCCCTTGAGCTCGCGTCCCTAGTCGCGTTCGCCCGGTTGGCGGACGGAGATCTCCTGGGACTTCACCGACACGCGGGAGTTCGGGGGCACCGAGAAGGTGACGAAGGTGGAACCCGCGATGACCGAACCCTCGCCGATGACGGTCTCGCCGCCGAGCACGCTGGCATTGGAGTAGATGGTCACGTTGTCCTCGATGGTGGGATGCCGCTTCACGCCGGCCAGACGTTGGCCGCCGCGGGTGGAAAGCGCGCCCAAGGTGACGCCCTGGTACAGCTTCACATGCTCGCCGATGACGCAGGTCTCGCCGATGACCACACCCGTGCCGTGGTCGATGAAGAAGTAGTCGCCGATGGTCGCGCCGGCGCCGATGTCGATGCCGGTGGAGGAATGGGCGATCTCGGTCATCACACGCGGGATGATGGGCACGCCCAGCTCGAACAGCACGTGCGCGATGCGGTACACGTAGATGGCGTACAGACCCGGGTAGGTGAAGATGACCTCCTCCTTGGAGCCGGCCGCCGGGTCGCCGTCGTAGAGCGCCTGCACGTCGGTGAGCAGCGTGCGCTGAACCTCGGGCAGGGCGTCGAAGAACTTCGTGCAGATGTCGGCCGTCTGCTGGCAGATGGTGTCGGAGGTGCAGCCGCCGCACAGGTGGTTGCCGCTGCCGATGAGGTCGTCGCGCTCGTCGGAGGTGTAGGTGAGCGCCAAAATCAGCTGCTGGCGCAGCACGCTTTCGATGTCGATGAGCGTCTGGCCGATGAAGTAGCTGGGGCTCGTGGAGGGCGAGAGCATCTCGGGCCCGAAATAGCCTGGGAACAGCACGCGGCGCAGCTCGGTGATGAGCCCCTTGATGGCCGTGCGGCTGGGGAATCGGCGCCCCGGTTTCGTGAAGAATATCTCGTCAGCTTCGTAGTTCTTCTCGATAGCGGCGACGATGCGCTCCAGATTGTCTCCGAACATGGGGCCTCCTCACGGGTCGGCGATGAGTTTTGCCCAGTGTACCAGTTCGGCCACAGTTTCCCGTGCGGGCATCGGCAACGTAAACGAAACAGCTACTATCGAGGTGGAGATACTAGATGCCCGAACGACGCCGAACCGCACCTCTGAGCACCTGGGTCTTTCACCCATGGAAGCCGGCCTCGTGGCTTCCCGAACGCAAGCAGCCCCGTTGCCCTCGCTCGCCGGGGCTGCTGGCTTTTCCGCGCGGCCCTAGCCCTCGCGGCCCTCGGAGCGCACGCCCCGCTGCGGCTCGGCGGGATGCGCCGTCGGCATCGCGGCGCGGCGCTCTGCACATTCCTTCTCGCAATCGCATTCCACCACGGCCTCCATCTGGCCGCTCGGCTCATCATCGCAGAACACGGCGCGATTCGGATGCTCGGACAGATACGCGGCCATGGAGTACTGCGTGATGTCGCTGCGGTTGATGACGCCCACGATGTGGCCATCCTCTAGCACCGGCACCTTCTTCAGGTGGTTCTCGGCCAGCACGCGGCACACGTTGGTCAAATCGGCATGCACGCTCACGCAGATGGGGTTGCCCGCGCCGATCTCGCTGGCGCGCATCTGCATGACCTTCGCCAGCTTCTCGGCATAACCCTCGTCGTCCATAACGGTACGGTTGATCAGCACAATGGGATCGGTGAACGAGTTGCTGCGCGGGCTCAGCCGCTTCAGGATGTCGCCGTCGGAGATGAAGCCCACCGGCTCGCCCGACTCGTCCACGATGGGCGCCGCCGAGATGTTCTTCTCCACGAACAGACGCATGGCCTCTTCCACCGTAGCCTCCCGACTCAGCGAGTACACGTCGGTCTTCATGATGGACGTCAGCAGCGACTTGCGGGTGCCTTCCTCGTCCACCGCGGCTTCCTCGCCGGGCTTGTCCTTCACGAGCGCGACAGTCATGACCAGGCCGATCAGGCACAGCGCCGTGCACACGAGGAAGGCGGCGTTGATGCCCAGCATGGTGCCCTCGGTAGCGCCGAGCCCCGGCGAGGCGATGTTCTGCACCTGGGTGCTCACGGCGATGATGATGGCGGTGCCGAGCGAGCCCGCCACCTGGCGCAGGGTGTTGTTCACCGAGGTGCCGTGGTTCATCACCTTGTTGTCCAGGGCGTTCATGCCCCAGGTGGTGATGGGCATGTTCACGAGCGTCATGGAGAACATGCGGACGGTGTACACCACGGTGATGTACACGATGCTCGTCGCGGTGTTAAGCAGCGCGAAGGCGAAGGTGGTCAGCGTCAGCAGGGTCATGCCCACGATGGCCATGCGGCGCGGGCCGTGGCGGTCGAACCACTTGCCGGCGATGGGGTTCATCACGCCCATGAGAATGGCGCCAGGCATGAGTACCAAACCCGACACCGTGGCCGACAGGCCGTGCAGCGACTGGATGTAGATGGGCATGAGGATGCCCGCGGCCAGAAGCGCGCCCTGCACGAGCATGCCGATGATGGTGCCCACGAGGAAGCGACGGTTCTTCAGCACATCGACGCGCAGCATGGGATGAGGCAGCCGCGTCTGGCGGATGAAGAACCATACCACGCCCACGATGCCCACCGCGGTGGTGAGCATCGGCACCAGGGTGAAGCCCGCCGAGCCCAGAGCCGAGAAGCCGTAGAGCATAAGCCCGAAGCCCAGGGTGGAAAGAACAAGCGAAAGCGGGTCGAGCACCGAGTCGCCCTTGTTCTCCGGCACCTTATCGTCCACGAGGAACAGCGACGCCGCGATGATGACGAGCGCCAGCCCGAAGATGATGTAGAACAGGATGTGCCAGTCGGCCTGGTCGATCACGAAGCCCGCCACCGTGGGGCCGATGGCCGGCGCGAAGGCGATAACGAGGCCGAAGATGCCCATAGCCGAGCCGCGGCGATCGACGGGGAACACCAGCATGAGCACCGTCATGGTCACCGGCATGAGGATGCCGGCGCCGGCGGCCTGCACGAGACGGCCGCCCAGCAGCACGGGGAAGTTCAGGCCGACAGCCGCGAGCAGCGTGCCCAGGGCGAACATGCCCATGGAGAACACGAACAGCTTGCGCGTGGAGAAGCGGTCCTGCAGAAACGCCGTAATGGGAATCATGATGGCGTTCACCAAGGTGAAGCCGGTGGTCAGCCACTGGGCGGTGGACTGGTCGACGGACATCTCCTCCATAATGGAGGGCAGAGCCGGCGTAACCAGGGTCTGGTTCAACACGGTCACGAACGCGCCGAACACCAGCACGGCCAGCATCATCCATTGCTTGCGGGTCAATTTCATACACAACACCTCATCTGCTTGGGCGACCTTCTCCCCGTGCGGCCGCCGCGCTCTTCCTATGCTCGATGGAAACTGGACTACTCTACCACCGCCCCTCCTTTGCCGACCCGCTTATCGGCCAAACCGTCGGCTTCCTGTAGGAACGGCTTTGCGGCCCCGGCGCCGGCCGCTGCTCGTAATAATCTGATGCCAGTTTCCCTACCTGCGGGAGTACGGCGCGGAAATCGCCTAGGATATATGTCACCTATTCCTACTGAGACGGAAGCGACCGCGGTACGGCCGCTTCGCGAAAGGGTGTTTGAAGCTATGCAAACCGCCATTTGCTTGCTGTTGGTCGTGTTCTTCCTGCTGATGAACGCGTTCTTCGTGGTGGCCGAGTTCGCGCTCGTGCGCGTGCGACGCAGCCAGATCGACATGGCCGTGGCCGAGAAGCGCCGTGGCGCCGAGGCTGCCCGCGATGTGACCACCCACATCAACGCCTACCTGTCGGCCTGCCAGCTCGGCATTACCCTTGCTTCCCTGGCCATCGGCTGGCTCGGCGAGCCGGCGGTGTCCGCCGTCCTGGAGGCCCCGCTTCTGGCCTGGGGATTCCCCGAATCGGCGGTGTACCCCATCTGCGTGGCCGTGGGCTTCTTCATCGTGACCACCCTGCATGTGGTGGTCGGCGAGCTCATCCCCAAGTCCTTCGCCATCTTCTCCACCGAGAAGTACGCCCTGCATACCGCCGGGCCGCTGCGGGTGTTCTACCGCATCACCTACCCGGTTATGGTCATCTTCAACGGCATCACCAACGGCGTCATGCGTCTGTTCGGCCATGACCCGGCCGACGAGCACGAGGTGTACACCGGCGACGAGATCAAGCTGCTCATCGACGAGTCTACGGAAAACGGCCTCATCGATCCGGAGCAGAACGAGTTCGTGGACAACATCTTCGATTTGGGCGACAAGGACGCCGAGGGCATCATGACCCCCCGCACCGATGTGATCTGCCTGGACACCGAGGACACGCTGGAGGAGAACCTGGAGCTCATCCGCCAGTACAAGTACTCGCGCTACCCCGTGTGCAACGGCTCGAAGGACCACATCGTGGGCTTTGTGCACACCAAGGACTTGGTGGACATGCCGCTGGACACCCCGCTTTCCGAGTGGAATATCCGCGAGCTTCCCGCGGTGCCCGAGAGCATTCCCATCGCAAAACTGCTCGAGACCATGCAGGAGCGCTGCACGAAAATCTGCGTGGTGGTGGACGAGCACGGCGGCACGGCGGGCATCGTGACCATGAGCGACATCATGGAGCAGATCGTGGGCCGCATCGACGACGAGTACGTGCACGACACCGATGATGACGTGGAAGAGCTGCCCGACGGCACCTACCAGATCAACGGCACGCTGGCCATCAACGACCTCGTGGAGCTTTTGGGCTTCGAACCCGAGGAGGCCGACGAGGTGGAAACGGCCGGCGGCCTGCTGCTGAAGTTGTTCGACCGCATCCCCGCCGAGGGCGACGTGGCCGTGCTGGAAAACCGCGGCACCAAGGTGACCTTCACGGTGCTGGCTATGGACCGCCTGCGCATCGACCGCATCTGCATGGCCATCGACCGCCCCGACGAGGAGTAGCAGAACAGCACTCCGCAGCCCTTTGGGGCTTCTTCCGCTGTTCTTAACGCGGCAGCTCGCCGGCGATGAAACGCTGGGCGTTGCTCCAGGTTATGGCCTCGAACTCCTCGGGGGTGAACGGCATGGCCGCGAGCATGTTGTACTCGGTGGCAGGGCTCCACATGGGGAAGTCGCTGCCGAACATCACGCGCTCCACGCCGTAAGCCCGCACGAGCTCCATCGTGCGGCGGGGGCCGAGGAACTCCAGCGCGCTCGACGTGTCCACGTAGCACCTCTCGTCTTCCAGGTACTCGAGCGCGTAGTCGAACACCGACCATCCTCCGAAGTGGGCCGCGTCAACCACCAAATTGGGGAAGGCGCGCAGAATCTTCTTCAAGCGGCGCGGATGCGAGTAGTCGTAGCGGTAGTCTCCCGTGTGGATGACGATGGGCAGTCGGCCTTCGATGATCTCGTACAGGCGCATGAGCCGCGGGTCGTCCATGTCCACCTTCTGCGTGTCGGGGTGAATCTTCACGCCCTTCAGACCCAGCTCGATGGCTCGCTCGATCTCACCTTCCATATCAACGTAATCCTGATGCATCGTGGCAAAGCCAACAAACTCCGGATGTTCTGCGCATTGGTCGGCGATGAAGGTGTTGATAGTCTCCACCTGACCCGGGGTAGTGGCCACCGAGTGCACCAGATGGTGAGTGATGGGCGTTCCCTCGCAGGCAGTGAGCAGCGCCTCGGCTGATGCCACGGGCGCGGCCATGCTCACGTGGTAGAAGTCGCCCACAGCATCGGAGGCCTTCGAGGCGATTTTGGCGGGATAGATATGAGAATGGGCATCAATGACCGACATGGGGAACTTCCTTCGACACAGACCGTGCGTTTCCCCTATTGTAAGGAAGCGGAAGCCGCGGAAAAATGACCAATTCGCCCATCTTGACGGCAAAATGCGTGAATGGTTACTCGCTTGCCAGGCAAAGTCAGCGAGCGGCAGCAAGAAAACAAAGATGGCGGAGGAGGAGGGATTCGAACCCTCGTCACCGGGGTTACCGGTGAAACGGTTTTCGAGACCGCCGCATTCAACCACTCTGCCACCCCTCCGCATGGGGTGATGCGCCGCAAGGGGCGCTATAGCGAAGCGAGCCTTGACGGCTCGCGAATTAACTCTGGCGGAGAGGCGGGGATTTGAACCCCGGATACGCTTTTGGCGCATACACGATTTCCAATCGTGCTCCTTCGGCCAGCTCGGACACCTCTCCACATAGCCTTGGCCCCGCATAAGCGAAGCGTCTAAGAAGTATAGCGCAGCAACGCCGCCCACTCAAGAAGTTTTTTCATCACCACCGATGAAACAAAAGAACCCGCAGCGCGGCCGCGGGTTCTCGCTTGTCGAATGGAAGTTGGTGAGGCTACTCGGTGGCACCTTCGGCAGGCTGCTGGCCCTCTTCGGCACCCTCGGCCGCAGCTTCGTCGGCCATCTGCTGGGCGGCATCGTCGGCCTCGCCCTCGGCATCCTCGGCGCCGGCCTCAACGCCACCGGCCACCGCATCGTCGGCCGCGGCATCGGCTCCGTCGGCCGTGGCGTCGCCCTCGGCGGCAATCGGGTTGCCGTTCTCGTCGAGAGCCACGACGCCAGCAGCATCATCGGCACCCTCGTCGGACTCGTCGCCCGTGAAGTTCGCCATGTCCACGTAGTAGGGCACGCCCTGCGGCATGTCGTTCACCACGATGTCGGCGGCATCGCGCTGGGCCTGGAGCCAGGTGTAGTACGCTTGGGACTCGTTGGTCGTCTGCACCGCGCTGCGCAGGGCGTCCTGGAACTCGGCCGGCAGCTCGTCCAGGCTCTCCAACGTTTCAGGCGCCTCGTACACGTCGGTGCAAGTGATGATGTGAATGCCGTAGGAGCTGGTCACAAGGCCGCTCACCTCGCCCTCGTTCAGGGCGGCCAGGGCGTCGGTGTACTCCGTCACGAAGTTGCTCAGGTTGTTCCAACCCACGTTGCCTCCGTCGGCGGCAGAGCCGGTGTCCTTGGAATACGTCTCAGCAGCCGTGGCGAAGCCCAGCTCGCCGGCGTTGATCTTCTCGAGAACCTCACGGGCCGTGGCCTCGTCGCTCGCATCGAACAGGATGTGGGACGACTTCTTAGCGCCGTTGAACGACGCGAGGTAGCCCTGCTCGTTGGCCAGGGTCAGCGCGTCCTCGTCGGTCGCCTCGTCGGCCTCCTCGGCCACCTTGGTCTTCAGCTCCTGGGAGACGAGCGACAGTTCGATGTTCTCGCGGTACTCGTCCTCGGTCAGCCCCACGGCGGCAAGGGCGTCAGCCCACGCCTGGTCGGAATCGTAGTGACCCTTCATGGCCTCCACGTAATCATTGACCTCGTCGGCGTCGGCGCTCACGCCGAGCGACTCGCTCCCCTGCTTCACAAGTTCCTGATCGACGTAGCCGTCGATGATCTCCTGACGCACGGTCTCGGGGGTGTAGTCGTTCTCGGCCAGCCACTCGCCCCACGCCTGCTCGTCGGTGAGGCCCATCTGGGTGCGAATGTCCTCGATGGCCTGGGTGACGGTGTCCTCCTGGATCTCCACGCCGTTAACCGTGGCCGCCACGCCGCCCGTGTAGGTGGGCTTGTCGCTGCCCCCCTCGGAGCATCCGACGATGCTCACGGCGCATACGGCCGCCAGACCCATGGTGGCAAGCGATTTCGCAAAGGTCAGCTTCTTCATACATACCTTCCCTCAGAGGAGACTGGGCTGCCGACTTCGTTTCGCGACTGCGTTTGGAGACAGTCCCAGATGATTTCGAAGTGCATTTTCCCATGCGGGCACGCAAGGTAACAACCGCCGCACAATTTGCCCACTTTTGATTCACGGTTCGTCAATTACAGAAAAGACAATCCCCACGTCAACCCTGAGGAAGCGACGTGGGGATTGCATAACGACCGTGATACTCGGGCCGATGGCCGGCGCATACGAGCGCCGGCGAGTTCGCGCCAGGCGTCGGTTGGCGCTCCTACTTCTTCGCGGCCTTCTTGCGGTCGGTGGCCGACAGCAGGCGCTTGCGCAGGCGGATGGACTGCGGGGTGACCTCCACCAGCTCGTCGTCCTCGATGTACTCGAGGGCCTCCTCCAGGGTGAAGGTGATCGGTGGCGTCAGCTGAATGGCCTTGTCAGCCGAGCTGGAGCGCTGGTTGCCGAGGCTCTTCGTCTTCTCGACGTTCACCACCATGTCGCCTTCCTTAGCCGACTCGCCCACGATCATGCCCTCGTAGCACTCATCGCCCGGGCCCACGAACAGGCGCCCGCGCTCCTGCAGCGTGTCGAGCGCGTAGGCCACGGCCTTGCCGGTGGACATGGCGATCATGCCGCCGTTCTTTCGGCCGGCCATCTCGCCGGAATAGGGACCGTACTCCTTGAAGTGATGGAACAGCATGGCCTCGCCGCGGGTGGCGTTCAGGATGCGGGTCTTCAGGCCCATGGTGCCGCGAGAGGGAATGCGGAAGGTGAGATGGGTCATGGTCTCGTCGGAGGACATGTCCTCCATGATGCCGCCGGCCGTGCCCATGACCTCGATGGCCTTGCCCGCGTACTCGTTGGGCACGTCCACCGTGGCCTCCTCGATGGGCTCCAGCTTGCTGCCGTCGGGGGCAGTCTTGTACACCACGCGCGGGCGGCCCACCTGGAACTCGAAGCCCTCGCGGCGCATGGTCTCCATGAGCACCGACAGGTGCAGCACGCCGCGGCCGGCCACCTCGATGCCCGATTTGTCCTCCAGCTCGTTGATGCGCATGGAGATGTTGCTCTCCTTCTCGCGCATGAGGCGCTCCTTCAGCTGGCGACCGCCCACGATCTCGCCCTCGCGACCCACGAGCGGACTCGTGGACGCCTCGAAGACGACAGCCATGGTGGGCTCCTCCACGGCGATGGGCTCCATGGCCACAGGGTTCACGATATCGGTGATGATGTCGCCGATATCGGCGTCCTCGATGCCGATCACGGCCACGATGTCGCCCGCGTCGGCGGCGGTGACCTCCGCCTTCCCGAGGTTCTCGAAGGTGTACACCTTGCGAATCTGGGCGCGGCGCTCCTCCCCGTCGGGCTTCACCACGAGCACCTGCTCCTTCTCGTGCAGCGTGCCACTGACCAAACGGCCCACGCCGATGCGGCCCTCGTAGCTGGAGTGGTCCACGGTGCACACCTGCAGGGCCACCGGCCCGTCGATATCGACGTCGGGGGCGGGGATCTCGGCGAGGATGGTGTCCAGCAGCGGCACCATGTCCATGTTGTCGTCGTCGGGCGTCATGCGCGCGTAGCCGTTCACGGCCGAGGCGTACACCACGGGGAAGTCAAGCTGTTCGTCGGTGGCGCCGAGCTCGACCATGAGATCGAACACCTTGTCCACCGCGCCCTCCGGATCGGCGTTGGGGCGGTCGATCTTGTTCACCACCACCACGATGCGCAGGCCGCGCTCCAGGGCGTGGGACAGCACGAAACGGGTCTGGGGCTTGGGGCCCTCGTAGGCGTCCACGATGAGCAGGGCGCCGTCGGCCATGTTCAGCACGCGCTCCACCTCGCCGCCGAAGTCGGCGTGGCCCGGCGTGTCGATGATGTTGATCTTCACGCCCTTGTAGTTGATGGAGATGTTCTTGGAGAGGATGGTGATGCCGCGCTCGCGCTCCTGGTCGTTGGAGTCCAGCACGCGCTCCTGCACCTGCTGGTTGTCGCGGAACACGTGGGAGGCCCACAGCAGCCGGTCCACGAGCGTGGTCTTGCCGTGGTCGACGTGGGCGATAATGGCGACGTTGCGGATGTTCTCTTGCTTCATGAATCTTCTTTCCTGTTCGTTTTAAGGCGCAGAAATTATAGCGCTTTGCGGGGACTCTTGGCTGATACTGCCGCAGACGGCACGGGGACGACAACCGCGGGCGCAAGGCAAAGGGAGGAATCGACGGAGTTGCGGGCGAGAGAGCACTCATGGAAGCCAGCCGGAGCTGGAAGACGACCGAGCCGCCCTACTCGTCGAGCAGCGCCTCGTACTCCTTGCGCTCCTCGGTAAGCTTCGCCAGGTGGTCGTTCAGGGTGTTCAGGCTCTTCTGGGCCCCTACGGCCTGCACGATGCCCCAAATGGTAGCGGGAACCGCCATGGCCGCGATGAACCCGAAGATGCCGAAGGGGCGACGAATGGTGAAGAACGCAGCCACAGCACCGATGCCGGCCATGGCGAGGCCGTTGCGGCGCTCGTCGGTGACCGTGTCGCGCTGGGCCACCAGCTGGGCGCGGGCGGCGGCGATACCGGCGAGGCGGGCCTTTATCTCGGCCTCGGTGAGGTACTCCACCTCCACGTCGCCCTCGGTTTCGACCCACGAGCGAGCGGCAGGGGCGGCGGAGTTCGACGGGGACGAGCCGCCCCGTCGGCTGCCGCGCGAGGAGCCGCCGGAGGCCGAGTTCAACAGCTCGTAGGCTTCCTGTAGGCGTTTGAACTGCTCGGTGGCGCGGTTCTGCAGCTTCTCGTTGCCCGCGAACTTATCGGGGTGAAGAATCTGCACCGTCTCGCGATAGGCGATCTTGATGTCGTCGGCCGTGGCATCGTCGTCCAGGCCGAGTATGTGAAGGGCTTCGTTTCTGTTCATGCGGGCATCCTAGCACGGCGGGAAGAAGATGGAAGCACAGGTGGCCAATCCCGCAAGAAATGAGCGGATATGCCCGACGGGGCGAGAGGAATCACACGATATGCAGGTGAAATCGGGAGGTTCGGAACGCGAGGCCCTGCGAACCGGCGCCAGCGGGCAAGAAGCGCACGGTATAATGGCCCAGCCGCCACCCTTCCCCCTGTGAAAGGACTGCCTGTGAGTCGCCCCGTGGGCGTTAATGCGTTCACCCTGAAAATAGCCGCCATTGTCGGCATGACCGCGAACCATGTTGCCAACGTGTTCGGCACGGCGCTGCCCTCTTGGGCCATGGTGACGCTCTACTCCCTCGGCGGCCTTACATTCCCCATCATGGCCTATCTGCTGTGCGAGGGCTACCGTCACACCTCAAACGTGCGCCGCTACGCCATGCGGCTGGCAATTTTCGCCGCAATCTCGCAAGTTCCCTTCTCGCTTTTATTCGGGGCGACGGGCAATGTGCTCGTTACGCTGCTCATCGGGCTCGGCCTGCTCTGGGCAACCGATCACGTGCCCAGCGTAGGACTGCGCGCGCTTGCCATCGTGGGAGGCATCGCCCTCAGCAGCCTGTGCGACTGGGGCATCATCGGGCCGATTATGATCCTGCTGTTCTGGCATCTGCACGACCGGCCCCGCGGATCGGCTCTCACCATGCTCGTGGCCGCTCTCGCCCACGGGCTGCCGGCGCTTTCATGGGCCGCCAGTGATCCTACGCCCCTCTCCTTGGGAGTGCTCGGCTACTATACTGCCGGGTTCGGCCTCGCCACCGTTCTCATCGCGAGCTACAACGGAGAGCGGGGCCGTCCCCTCAAGTGGTTCTTCTACGCCTACTATCCCGCCCACCTGCTCGTCATCTGGGTCATGGGTATCGCTCTCTCATAGGACCAGACGAGCGCACTGCGCCTGCGAGATGAAGCCTATCGAGTTATGCCGAATTCCTCGAAAAGCGCGTTGCGGGCATCGGCGTCGGAGGCGGCACGAGCCACATCCTCCATGCGGCCCTCACTTACAAGCGCCTCAACGAGACGCGCGAACACGGCTTCCCCCTCGGCACGACCCTCGGCCAGGCCCTGAGCCATTCCTCGTTCGCGAGCTTCTTTTTGGGCGATGCGCTTCTGAATCTCGAGATCTTTTTCCAGCGTAAGCAATCCCATCTTCTCCCTTCGCCACAGCTCGTCGTCGTTGGCCTCCGATACTACCGCATCAAGCCTTTGGATAAACGAGTCGCTTCCTGCCTCTCCGGTCACTGCGTAGTGTAGCAGGTTCCTCAACCGCCCTGCGGGCAATTTCTCCCATGCCGGGGCCGACAAGACAATCCATTTGAATCCATGGCCTATCTGCACTTCCTGATCTTCTCGGCAATTCATGTCGAGCGTATACACGGGTAGTCCTCGATTAAGGGGATCGTGCATGCAGATAAACACCACGAAGCACAGCGGCAGGCTGTCGTAATCCGCGCCGCGCTGAAGCGTCAGCGCATCGATGGCCCCCTGGTAATAGCGAAGACGACGGCCGAGTTGCCCCCTCTTCAAGGTTTGCATTTCAACATCATAGACCTCGCCCTGCGCCTTGACGAACGCATCGAGCCGCACGCCGTGGTTGAGAAACGTCGGGTGTATCTCCTGCTCCGCGACAATGTATTCGATTTTCGATATCGGTCGCTCCAGCACCACTTCAAGGAACTCTCGACACAAGTCCTCCCTCATCATTACATGGTCGAACATAGGCCAATCGCTGAATTCCAGTCTTCCCTCTTTCATCAGATGCCTCCTCAATGCCAGTACCAGGAGGCCATCCTACAATCTCAGAGTCTTATTATTGTCTCGAGAAGATCGCATTTCGTTCCCGCTGCGAGCCGTCGTTGCGTCGCGGCGCCATCCCGCTCGCCGCCCGCTGCCGTCCCGCCGGAGTCGCGGTAAAGGCGATGCGGACAGAAAATGGAGCAGCAAGGAACACTGCGCAAAAAAAGAAGCCGCGGCGAGCGCGGCTTCCCCTTACTGGGCTAGATATGTTGTGGCGGCGCTTAGGCGGCGCAGCCGATGAGCGCAGCGAGCTCCTCGCGGCCCGTGAAGCGAACGGCCTGAGCCTGCGGATCGTGCACGGGAACGACCTCGCCCTCCCACACGTTGCCGTTGTCCTTGAACTTCTCGGAGCGAACGACCCAGCGGAAGGCCGGGCGGTTGCGCTCGTCCAAGCTGGCCACCTCGTCGGGGAAGGCCATGCCGGAGAGAGTGCGCTCCAGCGCGCCGATCTCGGTCTCCCCGCGGTCGGCCTGCACGAGACCCGACTCGGGGTTGTAGATGACGCCCTCGCCCACGAAGGCCAGGCGCATCTTCTGACGGCGCTTGCTCTCGGCCCACACGATGGCGCCGATGACGGCGGCGGCCACGGCCCACCACACGATGGCGACCACCAGGTCGAGCGGATCGTCCACATGGTTGAAGCCGAGGGCGAACCAGGCCCACAGCAGCGCGGCGCAGGCAACGACCGCGATGGCGATGACCAGCCAGTTGCTCTTTCTCATGATGATGTCCTTTCTGAGAAGAGGGGGCGCGGGGTCTTCGGGCCCGCGCCCTCGCGGTTTACGTTACAGGGCCTGATGTCCCGTCAGGGGAACGAACGTCTCGTCAGCGCCGTTGACGCGGCCGAGGATCTGATCCTCGTAGTCGTCGATGTCGTCGGTCAGACCGAGGCGGCGGCGCACCACCAGGATACCGTACACGGCGGTGAGCAGAATGCCCAGCATCATCACCCAGTGCACCCAGCAGTGAGGCTCGTCGAAGGCGCCCATGGGAGTCTCCTCATCGGCGATCTCCTCGGTCTCGGCCAGCGGCGTGCGCTCCTGTGGCGCAGCGGCCTGGGGCGTAGCGTCGTCGTCGATCACCTCAGGCGTCGCGGCCGGGGCAGCGGCATCGGCCGGAGCGGCGGCGGGAGCCGCGGGAGCAGCCGGAGCCGCAGGTGCGGCGGCCGGAGCCGGCGCAACGGCCGCGGGGGCAGGCGTCACAGCAGCCGGCGTCACCACGGGAGTCACCGCAGGCGGCACCACCGGATCAGGCGTGGGCGTCACCGTGGGCGGGACCACCGGGGCGGCGGCAATCGTGAACACCGCGTTCACGTAGGTCACCACGTAGTTGCCCTGCTGGGCGAGGCCCGTCGGGACGATCTCGTACTGGCCGAGAGCCTCACCAGCCTGACGCGTCACTGCGTAGGAGATGAGCTCGTCGGCGCTCTCCCCATCGACCATGCCCTCAACCGTAGCGGTCAGTTCAGGGTCGACGGTGCCGAAGTACTTGCCCGACGCCACGGCGGTCACCGTCACCGGGGCGCGGTTGATCACCACCGTAACCGTCTCCTCCACAAGCTCGTAATTCGGGTTGGTGGCCCGCACGGCCACCTCGTAAGTGCCGGCATTAAGGAACGTCGGAACCTCGGTGCTCCAAGCGCTCCCGTCAACCGAGTACTCCAGTGTGGAACCCTCGTGCACCGCAGAAGCCTCGATCGAAACCATCTGGCCATCGTAGGTCTTCACGATGCTCTGGGCTTCCATGTCGTTGATGCCCTCGATGATGACAGCATTCTCATCAGAAGCCACGACGCGAAGCACACCATGCTGAAGCGTAATTTCATAGTTAGCTTCGTTAAAGCCTGCGCCTTCTATACCATCAATGACAATGGTGTTTTCAACACTGTCCCCAGCATTCAATGCAGAACCGGTTGCACGAGCAGTCGCTTCGGCAGCAAGAACCTCATCCTCGATAACTACCACGGGGCGAGTAAGTGCCTCTCCGTTATAGGACCGAACGTCACTGTCGGAAATCAGCGTCACGGGGCGCTTGGCGATCTTGTAGCTTACCTTGACGGAGCCGGCGTAGCCGCCCACGCCCGTCACGGTCACGGTCACGGCGCCGGCGTTGACGGCGTCGGTCCAGGACAGCTCGTAGTCGACGTCCTCGATGAGCTCCTTGCCGGCGGCGTCGGTGACGACGGGCTTGAGTTCCTGCGCGGTGCCGTTGTACACGGTGTCGGCGGGGGCCTCGACCTTCACTCCCAGGTAGACGGGCTGCTTGGGGTCGTCCGGGTCGGGCTGCTTGGGGTCGTCTGGGTTGATGCTCTGAGGAATCACGGTGAGGCTTCCCTCAACGAGTGAGATGTCATAGTTTCCGAGGACGTCCGAGGGGTTGCTGCTGACCGCGAACGTGTTATTGGCCGTGCCGGGATCGGTGATGGCCCCTCGGAAGATCGCGACGATCTTGTCGGCATCGTCTTCCACGAGACCCCTGTTGGGACTCTCGTCGGTGGGTACGGTCCATTCGACGGAGCGGCCGGTCAGAACCGTTCCATCGTACACCTTGAAAGCCGTCTCCGATGTGAATGTCACGGGACGCTTGGCTATCTCCAGGCTACCCGCGACAGTGTTTACGGCAAACTGATCGCTAACATCATTACCCTCGGAATCGGTTACCGTATAACCGTTAGCCGTAATGGTGTTGGGATAGATTCCGGCATTGGTCTCCGACGGATTGCTCGTCGTAAAACCCGAAACCGTATAGGTCACGCCTTCAATCTCAAAGGTGTCGGACTCAACGCCCTCTACGGTCTTGGCAGCGCCATCGTACACGTTAGCAAGGGAGGACTTTGCTACGAGTTCAATCTCATAGAGAGCATCGCGACGGGTGATTTCAAGAGACCCGTCTTGCTTGGTTATGTCATAGTTCGCAGTGACATCGTTCCCATCAGCGTCCCTGACGACGACGCTGGCAACCCGAGAATATTCAGTGCCCACAAGCGTGCGTGAACCTACCAGCTCCACTTCCGCGCGGTGGCCATCAACAAGATCAGCCACATCTTCATACCCAACCTCGGCAGCCTCCAAGGGCTTGCCATCGTATTCTTTTTTAGCGCTCTTCGCCTGGACAGCAATGGATCGCGTGTTGATGGTAAGCGAACCTGGGGTCGCCACCACGTCAAACTGTTCCGTCACATCGTTTCCGTCGGCGTCCTTCACAGCCGCAGTTCCCGTCACCGGGATGGTGGTCGTGCTGTCGGTGACATCAGTGCCAGAGGCCTCGGAGGTCAGGCCCGTCACGTAATAGGTCCGGCCTTCGGAGGTCACGGGGATGCCCTGCTCGGTCTCGCCCATGAAGCCGGAGGCGGTCTTCTCGGTGCCGTCGTAGGTGGCGGTGGTGGAGTTGGCCGTCACGGTCACCTCGTAGGCCGCGTCGCGGTTCTCGACCGTGAGGGTGCCCTCGGACTTGGAGATCTCGTAGTTGCTCGCGGCGGTGCCCTCGTTCAGCTCGTACGTGAAGGCGTTGGCGGAGTTGCCCACGAGCGTCTGGGAGCCCGTGAAGGTGTAGGTCGCGCCCTCGCCGTCGGCCCATCCGGTCTCAACCTCAAGCCCGGCATCTCCATTGGTGAGAGGGGTGCCGTCGTACTGCTTGCTCAGATCCTGAGACTCAAGCTTCACGACCGCTTTATTAATATCTAAACGACCGTTCTTTGTTTTGACAACGAACTCGGAGGACACATCGTTGCCCTCGGCATCCTTGACCACCGGAGCACCCTCAATAGTGACATCTTTGGAGTCAGCCACGTTCTTGCCAGAAGCAGTGGCCGTTAGTCCAGTCACATAGAAGGTTTGTCCGTTAGCAATTACCTCAATGCCCTGGCCAGGGGTCTCGTCCACAAAACCGGAGACGGTCTTCTCGGTGCCGTCGTAAGTAAAGGTGTCGGAATTGGCCGTCACAGTCACTTCGTATTTCGCATCTTCAGCACGATTGGTAACCGTCAGCGTGCCCTTTTTTGTGGTGATGGAATAGTTTTTCGCCTTGGTGTTGTCATCCAGCGTGTACTCGAAGGCGTTGTCTGAGCTGCCCACAAGAGTCTGGGAGCCGGTGACTTTGTACGTTGCACCCTCTCCCTCGACAAAACCGTCGCCGCTAACGGTCACTTTAGAGGAGGTAAGAGGAGTACCGTCATATTCCTTGCTGGCAGTCTCCGACGTCATCACCACGGTGCGCGGAGTGATCTCCAATTTGCCAGAAACCACTTCAACCGACACATCATAAGAGGAAGCTCCCGTTACCGTGAAGTCGTCTTCATCGGCCGTCAACTCGTATATCCCAGCATCAGTACCCGTCACAGCCGGACCCTGCATCAGAGGATCAGAGACGATAGACTTGTTGTATGTAACGACAATACCCTCAGGGAGGCTGCTCGTAGTAGTAAAGCCAGCGGCACTCTGAGATGTGCCGTTATACTTAACACTGTTGCTACCAAGAGTGATGATGATTTTGATGGCCTGCTTGTTTACAACGAGCAAACCTGGCTCCGTGTTGATATCGAATCGCTCAGTCACATCCACGCCATCTTTGAGGATGGTGGGAGTTCCCTCAATCTTAACGTTAGTCTCGCCGGCTTCAGTGCGGGTCGCTTCGGCGCTTACGTTCCGAATCTGGTACTGCTCGCCCTTAAACGTGAAGGCGCCATCGGAGACCGCGATCTCTTCCCCATCGATAGTCATCGTGTAACCGGAAATAGACTTCGGATCACCATCGTAGGTGAACTCGGCACCGTTTGCCTTTATCACCATAGGACTGATGCGGTAGTAGATCACTTCTTCGACTACGTCGCCATTGATTATCTCGGCAACAACCATTTTTCTATCGGCTACATAGTTGGTCACAGAAGGCGAAGAGACTTCCACCTTGTCACCGGGCTTAAGACCATCCCTCACGAAATCATCCGCAACGGAATTTCCCTCCTCGTCAACATAGTGCACGGTAAAACTATGGGTCTCTTCCTTTTTAAGCTCAATCAACCCATCAAGATGCCATTGTTTGCCCGTGGCGCCCGCGAAGTCGTTAGCCCCACTGGAAACATGAAGGCCGTATTTCTGTCCTTCAGCCTCCGTGTTCCAGTTCACAGCATAAAGATCAAAGGCCTTGCCGGCATTGGTTTCATGGCGAACGATTGAATCCAGGTAGGGCGTAGGATCGAATTCAAGATAATCGCCTCCCTTGTACTCGTCGGCCTTAACGACCGCCGAAGAAGGAACGTCGATGTATCCGATGGTATACCAGCCCTTCGCGTTCACAATCCAACCATCAGCGGCATCACCCTCGATCTTGGTGTAGATATAGATACGAGTCATCTCTTCAGCGGGAGAATCGTCATCCACTACTTCAATCGTAAAAGTTTCGTTCTGAATAATCCACGACCACGAATTGGAGCGATAGCTATGGGTCAGCGTTACCGTACCTGCCTTATCACCAGTAACTGTGACGTTTGCGCCACTCGCCTTAAGAGAGACAACATCCGACTTGTTAGCACTCCAGTTGTGATTGGAGCCGCTCGTGCCCGTCAGCGTAATCGTCTCGCCAACCTTGATAGTCTGGACAGCTGAGTCAGCCAAGGAGCTCGTTCCGTAAAATGAAGGGATCTCAGCTTCACGAGTCGTAATCTCAGAGCCCTCATTGGACTCGTCCATGGACGAGTCCTGATCGTCACTGGTGACGATGGGCGTCTCAGGGACGGCGGGCTCTTCGGTCTCCGGCTCCGTGGTCTCGGTCACCTCGGTCTCGGGCTCGGTGGGGGTGTTCACCTCCTCGGCGGGCTCGTCGACTGTGGGCTCCGGGTCGGTGGCCGGCTCCTGCTCGGGCTCCGTCACCTCCGGAACGTCCTCGTCCGCCTCCACGTCACCGCTCTCTTCGACGAACGTGGTGGCGACGCCGGCATCGGCCTCGTCGTCGGCGTTCGCGAGATCGGTGAACATGGTCACGTTCAGGAACGAGAACACCAGCAGCACCGACAGCAAAACCGAAAGGAATTTGCCCTCGGCGGTGTTCCGCGCATCCATGAAGCGCGCGATGGTCCGCATACTCCTCACCCTACCTTCTACTCTGACGCTGCTACTACATTGCACTGCTGCTTTAAACACCGGCTCCCTCGAGCCGGACATTTAACCTCTGCGAACCACGCTCGCCTGGCACCAAACGGGGCCTTACGGCGCAATTCGTCATCTTTCCGTAATATTACGGTTATGGTCACTTTACCAAGTTAAGAAATGTGGTCAACTGACAATTATGACCAAAAAGTCAGTAATAAAGGTAAATGGCGATATTTTTCTTATTCTGAACTGGTAATTCTCTAGTGATAGTTACTTTGTAACAGAATTCAACTTTGGCGGCATTTGACATGTTAATGACTAGGTAATATCCATGGGAAACGGGGTGAACGGTTACCTTGCGGTTACCTTTTCCCAGGGAAAGGATGATATGGGCCACTCGGACGGCCCCTCAGCGGAGCCCTAAGCCTCTTGCTCCCGGCGATCGGCCAGATTCCCGAGCACCGATCCCACCACGCAGAACGCGGCTCCCATGAGCACAATCCATCCCAGCAAGAGTTTTCCTGTCGTGGAGCCCAGGGCCATGAGGAAGTAGCCCACGAGAGGAACCGATCCCACCACGCGGCCGAGCACGTTGCCGAAGGGAACGGGCCGCAAGTCCATCTCGGCGTTCGCGTCGCCCTTGGTGACAAGCTCGCCGGCTCCCTCGTCCACCTCTTCCACGCGATGGACGATCACATCCTCGTCGCGCCAGAAGGCGGCCACATCTCCCGCTTGCAGCTCGGCGCCGTCGACCGGCTCGGCGTACACCAGGCTTCCCGTCGGATAGGCCGGCTCCATGGATCCGGAGATGATGGCGTACGACTGCATGCCCATCACCCGGGGAGCGACCGACGAGCCGATGGCCACCACCGCCAGCGCCAGCAAGATCAGCGCGCCGAGGACCGAGCACAGCCGCGCCGCAATGCGCAAGCGAGCCAGGCGTCGCTCAACTGCTCGGGAAAACGCGTCTCCGGCGGATGCGGCGGATATGTCGGATACCTGTTTGACCATGGAATCAATGTATCATGCGCGCGGCGTGTCTGCGGGTTAAAACACGAGGAGGACGGCGGAAACCGTCCTCCTCGCGCGAATTCATTCCCGTGGCGAGAGCCCTAGCGCACCGCGGTCTGCTCCTTGCGGCGCTTGCGCGCGGCGAGAACGAGCACGAGCACAATGGCCACGGCGATGACGCCCGCCGCAATGGCCCAGGGCAGCCAGTTTCCGTTCGCCGCAGTGGGGGCGGCATCGGGAGCGGCACTCTCAGACAGCCCCGAAGTCAGCGCCGTCTCGTCGTCGTCCAGGCTCTCCTCTTGCGGCACGGTGAGCGGCGTGCCGTCATCGGCCACCACCTCGGTGCCGGTATCGGTAACGAGCGGAACGGCCGCCGGGGTCGCACCAGCGCCGGCAGCGGCATCCGCGCCGGCAGCAGCGCCAGCGCCCGTGCCCGCGGCTGTAGTCGTGCCCGTGCCGGTCGCACCACCCGTGGCCGTGCCGCCGGTGGTCGTCGTACCGCCCAGGCCGGGAATCGTGATGTTCGGCGCCGTGACGTACACGTCGGGAGCCGTGGATCCGTCGGGACCGATGACGTCAACGCCGCCGCTGGGGTTCTCTTCCGTCTGGAAATCCGAGGCCAGGCGCGTGTACACGAAGGGGAACACGTTCTGGGACTCGTCTTCCACCAGCGTCTTGGTGAGCAGCGACGCATCGGGCACGTAGCCCTCGATGTACACAGGCGCCGTGGCGGGCACATCGCCGATGTCGCCGAAGAACGTCTGGGGCTCGGCGAGCTCGTTACCCTCGGTATCGGTATAGGTGACGGTGAAGGACACGCGGTTGGCCATAATGCCGTAGGCCACCACGAAGTCGGTGTCCTCGGTCACCGTGGTGGAGCCCGCAAGCTCGCCCGTGGCCGCGTTCACCTGGGCCACCATGACGGTCAGCTCGCCGGCGGTGTTCTTCCCGTCGCGGTTCTTGTCGGAGCGGACGTTGTCCAGGCCGGCCAGGCGGATGCCCTTGGCGTAGTACTTGCTGTCGGCAGGCACCTCCACGGTGATGCCGGAGAAGTCCACCGTATCGCCCATGGCCAGCGGGCCCAGCTCCACACTCTCAGCGCCGTTCACGGTACCCTGGTTGCCACCATACACCGTGACGGAATAAGTCGTCCCCTCATAAGATTGCGCCAGCGAGGGGGCAGCGCTCTCGGAGGCAGGCTCCGCGAAGGCGGGGGCAGCCGCCAGCGAAGATACAAGGGCGCCGGCGCAGATAAGGGCCACGGCCCGGGTGGAAAGGTTCTTGCGGAAGATCATCGAGCATCGCCTTCCTCGTCTTCACGAGATTCACGTCGGTTGCGCATCGCCACCACGACCACGAGTATGCCCGCGGCAATGGCCACGACCGCGATGATGGTAAGCGGGATCATATCGCCGGTTTGGGAGAGCTTCCCCTTCGTCTTCTCCGTCTGATCTGCCGGGTTCTTCGGCTGGTCGGAGGTAGGGTTGTCCTTCTTGGGGGTGTCCGGGTCAGGCTGCTTGGCCTGTCCCGGCGTGCCCGGCTCGTCGGTCGGCTCGGCCGCGAAGGAGGACTGTATCTTCGCGCTGGTATCGAAGTAGCTGTTCCCGTGGGTCTCGCCATCGATACCCACGGTGAGGATCACCTTCGCCAGGGCCTCGGGGGCCAGCGTATCCAGGTAGAACCACTCGCCGGTGGACTCGGTGGCGTCGAACAGGCCCTCGGTGTCGCCCGCGCCCTTGTCACCGGAGACCACTTCGTTGGTGAGGATGACCTTCTCCTCGTTCTGGGGGCTGATGTAGACCAGCCGGTAGCTGTAGGAGCCGCCGGAATTCGAGTTCGCGTCGTCGAAGGACTCCTCCATCGACTTCAGCACCTCGTTCCTCATGTACCAGTCGGCGGCCTTGTCCGACGATTCGTACAGATCGATGGTGAACTCGGCAGAATCGCCCGGCTGCATGCCGTTCACTGCCTGAAGCAGAGAGGCCGAGCCGTTGCCTTCCATCTTGTCGCCGGTGAACTCAACGGTCCACTGCTTCTTGATGGTTTCGGCGAAGGCCGGCGGCGCGATAAGGCAGACGCCCGCCAGAGCGAGCGCAATCGCGGCGGCAAGCGCCATCTTCCAGGAGCCCGCGCACCTCCTCGTTGACATCGTGTGGCTCATCTTGGCACCCCACTAGCCTTCGTAGGACCAATCGAGGCCCTGATCGGCGAACTTGGTCACGTCCACGCCCCAGGCGCTCTTGGCCGCATCCACGGCGTTTCTCACCTGCACCGAGTCGACCTGAGCGGAAAGGGCCAGGTAGCAGTTGGAATAGTCCTGCTTCACGTTCTTGATGTCCTCGCTCACGCGGATGCCGGTGATGGCCGGCTCGGCGGCGTGCTCGCCCTTGGGCAGCACCGTCTTGTAGTAGAACACGAGGCGCTCGTCGTTGCTCTCCTCCTCGGAGAGCACCCACTTCTCGGCGCTCACGTCGTCGAACACCAGCTCGATGAGACCCGGATTCAGCGCGGTTGACTTCGTGGCCTGGCCGTTCTCGCCCTCGGCCCAGTACTTGCGCACCGTGAGGCGCACGTACTCGTCCATATCGTCGGAGACGTTCTTCACCGAGATGGCCTCGCGGTACACCTGACCCGGCTGCATGAACTCGTCCACCTCCTGGGTGGACTCGTTGAACAGCAGGTACTCGCGGGCGGCCTGATCGTCGCGCAGCAGCTGGCCGGTGGCGCCGACGTCCTCGCCGTTCTCGGTGAGGGTCACGCCGATATGGGTCTGCTGGATCTCGGCCACGTAGTCGTCGCTCTGGAAAACCAGCGCGGAGCGCGCGGGGGCCACTGTCATCATCACAAGGCAGGCGACAAGCGCCGCGCACAGGGCAATGAGCAGGATGCGGGTCCTCAGATCGAGGCTCTTCAGCGTCTGGATCATGGATTACTCACCCTCCCGAGCATTCTGCGAGGTCAGGTACTTATCGCCGTCGGCGAACTTGCCGAGCACCGGGTTGCCGTCCTTGGTGGTGGTGCCGAACAGCTTGGCCGTGGCGCACTGCTGCACGACGATGACGTCGAAGCCGTGAGTGACAGCGGGGTCAACCTCCACCACGGCCTTCAGATCGGGAGTGGAAGCACCGGGTGCGATAGGCTCGGTGTAGTACCACCAGCCCTCTTCGTTCTCGTTCACTGCCTGGGTCCAGCCATCGCCGGGCTCGAAGGAAAGCTCAACGCCGTTGATTTCGGGGTCGAACACCTTCACGCGTACCATGGCGTCAACCTCGCCGGTGTTCTGCACCGAGATGATCTTGCTGGCGCCATCGGGCGTTTCCTGAACCTCGGTCGTGGGCGGGTTGGGATCGTATTTGAACTGAATCATGCCGGCGGCCTTGGTAGTGTCGGTATAGTAGGCCCACGCCGTGCCCGCAGCCCCGAGGGAAACCACGAGGGCGACAGACAGCGCAGCGGCCACGCGCTTGGAAAGGGCGCTCTTCTGCATGACTACCTCCCCTCTTCCGTCGAAGGTCTGATAGGCGTATAGGTGAATCCGTTCTCACCGGAAGCGTAGCGGTTCACCGCGCCGGTGCCGTAAGACTCGTCCACATAGGTGTTATCGAAGGACACCTCTACCACAGCTGTCTCGACTTCCGAGCCTTCCTCGACGCCCTTCACCTCCACCAGGGAGCGGTTGGGCGTGCCGTCGAAGTTATCGCCGCTGTAGTACTGTTCCTCAATGACATACCAACCTGCGGGCAGGCCCTCAAGCAGCTCGGAGGCGTTCATGTTCTCGCCCGCGCCGAAGGTGAAGCCCACCGTGTTCTCGTAGATCACGAACTCGGGGATGCGGTTCACCGCCGTGTGGCGGTCGGTGTAGCCCGTCACCTTGAACAGGGCCGTGGCCGTGCCGCTCTCAGCGGAGAACTCATTCAGCGTCTTGTTGATCTGCAAGGCCCCGATAAGCTTCTTCGGATCCTCCGGCTCCGTGGACTCGCCGGGATCCTCCGGGCTGCCCGGATCGCGGCCGATGGCAATGCGGTCGTTGCAGCCAATGCCGCCGCCGTTGGTGTTGGAGTAGTTGCCCGTTACGAAGAGTACTGCCTTGGCCAAGGCTGCATCCTTGTCATCCGGGAGAGGATCCGCCTTCAGCGCCGTGAACCGGTCGGACTGAAGCACCGCATCGGCCGTTTTCGGGAAGGTGTCGGGATTGGTCAGATGGTAAATGAGATGTTCCTGCTTGGACTCGCTGTTAGTGTAAGCCACCAACTTCTGCGGGCTGTCATCGAAATCGACCTTCTTGCGGAAGCCGTCGCTGCTGTTAGTCAGCTCCAAGGTGAGGAGGAATTTCGAGAAGCCTTCCACATCAGACTTCACTTGTTCCGACTTCTCCACACGGCCCGACCACTTTCCCTTGGGGTACGTGTCGCTCACCCTCTGCTTGACTTCAACAGTCACATAGTAGTCGGAGAAGTCCGTCACATCGCTGCTTCCGTCGGGAATGTAGATTTCAGCTACCTTAGTCGCAGGGTTGAAGAGGGCGTTGGGCGGCGAGACCACTTCCTGGCCGCTAAGGGTAAGGCCCGTTTGTACGTTCGGCCAACTACCGTCACGCCAAGTGCTGATGGTGCCCTTGTAGGACTCGGTATAGGTAATAGTGCCGCTCGTATAGCCCGTCCAACGGTAGAAGCCGCCGCCGAGCATGGAGTTGTACACCTCGCTGCGTCGTGCGCAGAAGAAATCGTCCGAAGCTCCGTCCTCGATATCGAGGCCGTAGGTGTCTTTATCATAGGCCCACTGATCGCCGAACTCGCCGGGGTTCGTCGTGGCGTTGGCCTGCTCTGCCGTGTTGTCGTAAATTGCCGCATCGGCCGTGACGACAAAGCCGTTGGTGCACACGCCCACGCCGCCGCCGAAGGCATGCGCCGTGTTGCCAGTGATGAGAGGATAGCGGACGAGCATGCCCGTGGTGGGATTCGAGGTATTGCTCGTAGCCTGCTCAAGGAAGAGAGCCCCTCCGCCGTAATCCCAGGTGGTGGAGGTCATGTTATTGGTGAGGTAGCCAGCGTTGATGTAGCTGTCGTTGTTGGGATTTGAATCCAACGGCGTGTAGGACGTGCGAGCATGAATACCGCCGCCCTCGGAGGTACCGGCCCAGTTCGAGGCCACTATGACGTTCTCGACACACAGGGTGGGAGGCACCATACCGTATTTGTAATAGGTAATCACCATGCCGCCGCCTGCATCAGAAGCATAATTGCTGGTGATCTGGGCATTGTTGATGGTCACCGCATCCAGGGCGAAGATACCGCCGCCGCCGCCGAGGCGGCCGCCATTGGACTTCTCGCCGGCTTGATGGTCATCGGTCTTGTCGTTCAGTGCACGGTTGTTGGTGATGAACACATCGTCAGAGATCTCCAGAGTGCTCGAGCCGGCCTCCTTATTGGCGCCCTTGCCGTGCAGATAGATAGCGCCGCCGTCGGCATTCGCGACATTGCCCGAGAGAACGGCGTTATCGGAAAGCTTCACCGTCGTGTCGCCCTCGGCGTACACAGCGCCGCCCAGGCGTATGTCCGCGAAGCCGTCGGTCTTGACCTCCTTCAGCACCTCAGTGCCGGCGGTGTTGCCGGCAAGCAGGGCATTACCCCCGATGCTAAGATCGGTGTTATAGGCGAAGATGGCGCCGCCGTTGTTGTCGCCCGAGGCGGTATTGCCAGCAAGAATGGCATTGCCGCCGACGTCCACGGTGGCACCTTCGGAATAGATAGCAGCGCCGTTGTCACCAGTGGATCCCACGAGGAAGCCACCCGACATGTTGATCGTAGCCGATTCGGCGGCGATGATCATCTGGGCGGCGTCGGCCATGGTAAGGCGCCCGCCTTCGATGTTGAGCGTACCGCCATATACCTGGGCAATGGAGACGCCCTCGGCAATATCGATGGAACCCGCACCGCTCAGGTCGAGCTTGTACTCGAACAGGTACTCCTCGGTCTGTCCCTTCGCCGGGCGATCGGTGTAGGCCTTCGTGATGAAGTACTGCAGCGTCTTATCCTCAGCATTGTAAGTAGCGGTCTTGCCGGTCATGGCCTCGAATTTGGCGCGGGCTTCTTCTCCGTCAGCAGGACTCGGAATCTTCTTGCCGTTGAACTCGGAATCGACTACCTCGAGCTCCTTCGCCGTGGCGTTCTCGCTCGTGTCGGTGATGGTGAGGGTAACTCCCTTGTTCACCTTGAAGAGAAGCTCGGCGTACTCGGCAGTGATGTCGTGGCCGTTCAGATCGAGGGTCTTGTTGCCCTGCACCTTCACCGGCTCTACGCCCTCGGTGATGTCGGCGGCGAGCTTCACCGTGCCCTGCTCGCCGTTCTGCAGAACATCGGCCACCTCGGCCCACGTGGTCACGCCCTCATCAGCCACAATGGTGACCACTACCGTGGCACCGCGATCGGCGGCCGAGGAGAGCACACTCATGGGAATGGTGTAGGTGCCGTCTTCGTTGGCGGGCAGCGTAATGGACTCCACTGCCTCTTCTTCACTATCGTCCACCGTAGGAGCGGCGGCCATCGGGGGATACTCGTCGACGAGCTCCTCCTCTACGGCGTCGCCGTTCGTGGAAGCAAGGGCCGTGGCATCGTCCTCAATGGAATCCTGCAGGATGACGGCCGTTTCCGGAATGACCTCCATCTCCTGCTCCATATACATAGCGCCGTCGTGAGTTGCCTCGACCGCGCCTTCCGGTTCGGAGCTATCCGTCGCATCTTCGGGAGCGGAAGGGTCACTCTCAGCCGTCGCATCAGAAGCGTCAATAGAGTCGTCCTCTGCGGACGACTCTCCGATAATCAGATTATCGGAAGGCTGCTTGGAACCCATGGCAGCGCGGGCCTGGGGCTGGCCTCCCTCGGTTGCGTAGGACACAGTCACCGGAGAGGAGTCGGCACCGGCATCGACGCTAAACGCCAGATCGGCATCAGTAGCGGCGGCGTAGGTAGCCGCCGAATCCGCCGTGAACGATTGGCCATCTACCTCAACGGTAGCGCCGGGCGCCTCGATCTTGAACTGCACCTCGACAGTCTGATCGTCCGCCAGCGCCTGATGGGTGCCCGCTACGGCAAAGTTGCCGAACGAGACCACGAGCGCGGCGGCGACCATTGAGGCAAGCACCTTCTTGGCCTTCGAGAACTCATACGTAACGTGGTGAGTCATCGCCTTCATAGTTCACCGCTCCTCTTGCGAGGCGAAGTCTCCTTCTCCGCCTCTGGTTCCTCTCTCTGCACGGGCATCCGCCCGAAATTCCCTGATATTTGTGATCATCTATTGTACCGCCGTCAACTTGCTGTTGTCTACTCGTCAATTCGGTTTTAGATGAACTGGGCCGTATCAGGAGTCAATCTGACTTTTCTATCATAGATAGAAACTGAGATTTGTCAGACTTTACGGGAAGATGACAGTAAGTTGACATGGTATCGAATAGGAAAAATGAATGGGATAAGCCCATCTGCCACCGCTCACGTTGCAGAAGAGACCGAAGAGGGAGTGAAAAAGAAGAAGCCGGATCCTATGACCCGGCTTCTGAAATGATTGGTGGAGCATAGGGGGATCGAACCCCTGACCTCAGGCTTGCAAAGCCCGCGCTCTCCCAGCTGAGCTAATGCCCCGTGGCGATACACTTTCTCGATCATTGCCCTGGCATGTTTCACGTGAAAACGGGCCAGAATATAATAAACGCTCCACCGGCTAACTCGGCTCACGGTGGAGCGTTTATCGCAAAGTAATGGTGGGCCCGAATGGATTTGAACCAGCGACCTCACGCTTATCAGGCGTGCGCTCTAACCAACTGAGCTACGGGCCCTTGAAAAAGTGCTTGACTATCTTACGATGAACAGAGGGGCGGGTCAAGAAAAAACTTTACCGAATTGCAAAATTCATTTTCGGAGCGGCGAGCGGCAAACATGGGAAAATAAGAGGCACGAAACGAAGCTGCGAACCCGTGCGGCTGAGCCCCTTGAACGGCGCGGGAAGCTGAGGCGAAGCGAGGAGGTCGGCATGGTTCCCCTGAAAGTGCTCACATTGGTCGTGGCCGGCCCGACACAGCCCTCGGTACTCGTGCTGCAACCGGTAGAGGACTCGCCGGCGGGGAAGTCGCGTATCATTCCCATTTGGGTGGGACCCACCGAGGCAGCGCAAATCGGAATGGCTCTCGAGCATGTGAAGTTGGAGCGCCCTATGACCCATGATCTGTTCCTGGATGCGCTGACCAACTTGGATGCGCGCGTGGATTCCGTCGTCATTTACCAGGCACGGGGGCAGGTGTTCTTCTCCCACCTCATTCTGAGCCAGGCGGGGCGCCTTATCACCCTGGATGCGCGGCCGAGCGATGCCGTGTCCCTCGCGCTGCGCCAGGATGCACCTCTCTATATTGAGGAAGCAGTGCTCGATTCGGCTTCGTTTCCCTTCCTGTTCCGGGGTGAGCAGCAGACCGAGGCGGAGTTGGCCGAGTTCAAGACCTTCCTCGACCATATTTCACCCGATGATTTCGGGGAACTTTCCTAGCCATTCAGACAAGAAGAGCCGCAGGTTAGTGCGGCTCTTCCCTTCTCGCGATTGAAACGAGTTGGAACTACTCCTCAGTCGCCTCGATCTCAACCTCTTCGATATCGCCGTCGTCTCCGTCGATGTCGTCGATGGCGAGCGTGCCGTCGGTGCTCTCCTCATCGAGCAGGTCGAGCTGGTTCTCGTCGGCGGGGCCTTCCTTCTTGGCCTTCTTCTTGCCGGTGGAGGAAATGGCCACGGCGCAGACCTTGTCCTTGTCGGCTACGTTCATCACCTTCACGCCCTGAGTGGAACGGCCGAGCTCGGAGATGCCCTTCACCGGAGTGCGCACGATGACGCCCTCCTCGGACACGATCATGATCTCGTCCTCGGGAGCGACAATCTTCATAACCGCGAGCAGGCCCTTCTTGTGGGTCATGGTGATGGTGTACACGCCCTGGCCGCCGCGATGATGCTCGGGGTACTCCTCGATCTTGGTGCGCTTGCCGTAGCCCTTCTCGGTAATGACGAACAGGTCGGTACCGGGGCGGGCGATTTCCATGCCGAGCACGTGGGCGTCGGCCGGCACGTTCATGCCGCGCACGCCCATGGTGCCGCGGCCCATGGCGCGGGCCTCGGACTCGTCCCACAGAATGGCCTTGCCGGCGCTGGACACCATGATGACCTTCTCGCCCTTGGCCACGCGCTTCACCGAAATGAGCTCGTCGTCTTCCTTCAAGTTGATGGCGATGAGCCCGTCGCGGCGAGTGCGGTCGTACTGGTCCATGGAGGTCTTCTTCACGTTGCCCTGGGCGGTGGCGAACATGAGGAACTCCTCGGCGGGGAAGTCCTTCGTGGCGATGACGGCCGAGATGGACTCGCCCTTCTCCAACGGCAGCAGGTTCACGATGGCCGTGCCGCGGGCATGGCGGCTCGCCTCGGGAATCTCGTACACCTTCAGGCGATACACCTTGCCCTTGGTGGAGAAGAACAGCATGTAGGAGTGAGTGGAAGCCACGAACAGGTGCTCCACGAAGTCGGCGTCCTTTAAGTTCACGCCCTGCATGCCCTTGCCGCCGCGCTTCTGCTGGCGGTAGGTGCTCACGGGCAGGCGCTTGATGTAACCGGCCTTGGTCATGGTGACGACCATGTTCTCCTCGGCGATGAGGTCTTCCACCTCGATATCCTTCGCCTCGCCGGTGATGCGGGTGCGGCGCGGGTTGCCGTACTTCTTCTTGATCTCCTGCAGCTCCTCCTTGATAACCTCTTTCAGCAGGTTCTCGTCGGCGAGGATGCGCTTGTAGTAGGCGATCTTCTCGCGGAGCTCGGCCAGCTCTTCTTCGATCTTCTCGCGCTCCAGTCCGGTCAGGCGGCGCAGGCGCATCTCCAAGATGGCGTTGGTCTGCTTCTCGGAGAGACCGAAGCGCTCGGTCAGGCGCGCGCCGGCTTCCTTGTCGGTCTGGGACGAGCGGATGATCTGGATAACCTCGTCGATGTTGTCGAGGGCGATGATGTAGCCCTCGAGGATGTGCTCGCGCTCCTCGGCCTTGGCCAGCTCGTAGCGCGTGCGGCGGGTGACGACGTCCTTCTGGTGCTCGATGTAATAGTGCAGGATCTCCTTCAGCGACAGCACGCGCGGAGTGCCGTTCACCAGGGCCAGCATGTTGGCGCCGAAACCCACCTGCAGCTGGGTGTGCTTGTACAGCTTGTTCAACACCACCTGCGGAATGGCGTTGGACTTCAGGTCGATGATGATGTCGATGCCCTTGCGATCGGCAGCGTCGTGGATGTTGCTGATCTCGGGCAGCTTCTTGTCGCGCACGAGCTCGCCGAGCTTCTCCAGCAGGCGCTTGCGGTTCACCTGATAGGGAATCTCCTTCACCACGATGGAGGCGCGGCCGTTCTTCTTCTCCTCGATTTCGCACTTCGCGCGGATGGTGAGGTTGCCATGACCGGTCTCGTAGGCATCCAGGATGCCCTTCTTGCCCATGATGAGACCGCCGGTGGGGAAGTCGGGGCCGGGCATAACCTGGAGCAGCTCCTCGGTAGTGCACTCCGGATTGTCCATCATCAGGCAGGTGGCGTCGATGGCCTCGCCGAGATTGTGCGGCGGAATGTTCGTGGCCATGCCGACGGCGATGCCGTTCGAGCCGTTCACCAGCAGGTTCGGGAAACGGGAGGGCAGGACGGTCGGCTCCTGCAGGCTCTCGTCGTAGTTGGGCTGGAAGTCGACGGTTTCCTTGTCGAGGTCGCGCAGCAGCTCCATGGCCGGCTTGTCCAGACGGGCCTCGGTGTAACGCATGGCGGCGGCGGAGTCGCCGTCGATGGAGCCGAAGTTGCCATGGCCGTCGATGAGGGGCAGGCGCAGGCTGAAGGGCTGGGCCAGGCGCACCATAGTGTCGTACACGGCCGAGTCGCCATGGGGGTGGTACTTGCCGATCACGTCGCCGACGGTACGGGCCGACTTCATGTGCGGCTTGCTGGGCGTGTAGCCCGATTCGTTCATGGCGTACAGAATACGGCGATGCACCGGCTTCAAGCCGTCGCGCACGTCAGGCAGGGCGCGGGACACGATAACCGACATGGAGTACTCGAGGAAGGAGGTCTGCATCTCCTTGCCGAGGAACGCGGCGCGCACCGTGGTGCCCTCGCCGCCGTTGGCACCCTCGATGATGGAGCCGTGGGGGTTGGGCATATCCACGATCAGCGAGCGGGCGCGCTCCTCCTCGGAGACGAAGCCCGGCTCGTTGCCGTCGGCGTCGGCGTCTTCCACATCGTCTTCCTCGTCGATAGTGGAGCTGGCGCTGGCAAGCTCGGCGTCCTCGTCGCCCTCGTCATCGGTGTCGACATCTTCGGCCAGGTAGAGGGCGTCCTCCTCGGCGGCCTCTACCTCGTCGCGCTCGTCGGCGTCGAAGTTCTCGTCTTCAAAATCTGCCATCAGTTTCCTTTCTTTAGAAACTTACAAGGCTCTGTCCGAGGGAGTGCGGCCGGGGTGGCCGTGCTCAAGCAATGGCTCGCTCAGCGAAACAGTCCAGTGGACTGTTTCGTTCGCTGCGCAACCTGCGCGCGGCCACCCCGGCCGCACTCCCTCTACTCTTACCTACTCCTTAAATGTCCAGGAAGCGGACGTCTCGGGCGTGCTTCTGGATGAACTCCTTGCGGGGCTCCACCTGCTCGCCCATGAGCTCGCTCACCACGCGCTCGGCCTCCACGGCGTCGTCGATGTTCACCTGCAGAAGCGTGCGGGTGGCCGGCTCCATGGTGGTCTCCCACAGCTGCTCGGGATCCATCTCACCGAGACCCTTATAGCGCTGCACATCGAACTTGCCAGGATCGTCGTACTCGGCCAGGGTGGCGGACAGCGCCTTCTCGTCGTAGATGTAGCGTTCCACCTTGGGGCTGCGCGAGTTCTTCTTCTTCAGACCGAAGATGGGCGGCTGGGCGATGTAGATATAGCCCAGGTTGATGAGCTCGGGCATGTAGCGGTAGAAGAACGTGAGCAGCAGGCAGCGGATGTGCGCACCGTCCACGTCGGCATCGGTCATGATGATGATGCGGTGGTAGCGGGCCTTCTCGGCGTCGAAGTCCTCGCCGATGTTGGTGCCGATGGCAGTGATGAGCGAGCTGATGGTATCGGAAGACAGCGAGCGGTGCAAACCGGCGCGCTCCACGTTCAGGATCTTACCGCGCAGCGGCAGGATGGCCTGGAACTTGCGGTCGCGGGCCTGCTTCGCCGAGCCGCCTGCCGAGTCGCCCTCTACAATGAAGATTTCGGACTGGCTGGCGTCCTTGCTGGCGCAGTCGGCGAGCTTGCCGGGCATGCTGAACGAGTCGAGCACGTTCTTGCGGCGCGTCATCTCGCGGGCCTTGCGGGCAGCCTCGCGGGCCTTCAGGGCCTGAGTGGCCTTGCCGATGATGCGCTTGGCCGGAGTGGGGTTCTCCTCCAGGTACTCGGCGAGGCCCTGGGTGACGGCGTTCTGCACGAGCGGGCGGATCTCGGTGTTGCCGAGCTTCGTCTTCGTCTGGCCCTCGAACTGCGGGTCGTGCAGCTTCACCGAGATGATGGCGGCCAGGCCCTCGCGGGCGTCCTCGCCGGAGAGGTTGGAGTCCTTCTCCTTCAGAAGACCCTTGGCGCGGGCATAGTCGTTGATGGTACGCGTGATGGCCTGCTTGAAGCCGTCCATGTGCGTGCCGCCCTCGTGGGTGTTGATGTTGTTGGCGAAGGCCATGACCGAATTGGTGGAGTAGGAGCTGGACCACTGGAGAGCCACCTCCACCGTGCCGTCGGCGTTCTCGGCCTCGAAGTAGATGGGCTTGTTCAGCGTCTCCTTGCCGTCGTTCAAGAACTTCACGAAGTCGACGATGCCGCCGAGCGCCTGGAACACCTCGGTGCGGGGGTTGCCGTCGGCGTCGGTCACGCGCTCGTCGTGCAGGATGATCTTCAGGCCCTTGTTGAGGAACGACATCTCGCGGAATCGGGCCGCCAGCACGTCGTAGTCGTAGGTCGTGGTCTCGGTGAAGATATCCGGGTCGGGCCAGAAGGTGACCATGGTGCCGGTATCCTTCGCCGGGCCCACCTCGTGCAGCTTCGTGCGGGTCTTACCGTGGTCGAAGTCGATCTCGTAGGTCTTGCCGTCGCGGCGCACCTGCACCTCCACCTTAGTGGAAAGCGCGTTCACGACCGAGACGCCCACGCCGTGCAGACCCCCGGACACCTTGTAGCCCTCGCCGCCGAACTTGCCACCAGCGTGCAGGATGGTGAGCACGACCTCGACCGTGGGAATCTTCTCCTTGGGGTGCTTGTCCACGGGGATGCCGCGGCCGTTGTCGTTGACGGAGATGGAATTATCGGGATGGATCCACACCTCGATGGTGTCGCAGTACCCGGCCAAGGCCTCATCCACGGCGTTGTCGACCACCTCGTAGACCAGGTGGTGCAGACCGCGCGGGCCCGTGGAGCCGATGTACATGCCGGGGCGCTTGCGAACGGCCTCAAGTCCTTCGAGGACTTGAATGTCAGAACCGTCGTAATGATCTGGTTTCTGTGCCACTGACACTCCTTCGCTCTTAACATAGAAAATGCGTCCGAGGCGGACGCTGACCGAGTGTCGATTATAGCATGGCGGCCCGTGTTACATGACCTAGTTTTCTCAATGCGGTCTGAGAACGGCTTGTATGGGGCCTTCTAAGGGGTGGTTTTGATTCTTTGTGGGGAAAATATCATATTTCCGGCGTCGGCGGTTTGTAGGGCAACTCAACCACGTTAGCGCGGGAAATCATATTCTGGTCAAAATAATCGAGATTCGCCGTAGTGATGAACGTCTGGCTTCCCCGCTCCATGGCCTCCACCAATGCCTCGCGGCGGCGGCCGTCCAGCTCGCTCATCACGTCGTCGAGGAGCAGCACCGGTTTCTGCTCCAGAAGCTCCTCGATGACCGCGGCCTCGGCGAGCTTGTAGGCGAGCACGATGGAGCGCTGCTGGCCCTGGCTGCCGTAGAGGGTGGCGTTCTTCCCGTCGAGAAGGAACGAGATGCCGTCGGCATGGGGTCCCACTACCGCCCGGCCGCGGCGGCGCTCCTCGGCGGCGCGTTCATCGAGAGCGCGGGCGAGGGCGGCTCGGGCCTCGTCGCGGGAGAACGAGGAGACGCCGCCGGAGAGAACCTCAGGCTCGAAAGCATCCCTTTCCTCCGTTGAGTTTCGGGGAGCGCTCCACGAGGGAACGTACTCGGCGGTCAACTGCTCGCGGCCGCCGGAGATCTGACGGTACTTCTCAGCCGCAAAGGGCAGCACACGGGCGAAGAGAGCCGCACGATAGCAGGTAAGCTGCGCTCCTACGGTGATAACCATCTCGTTGATGGCCGCGACGAGGGTCTGGTCGGCATCGTCTTTCAGCAGGCGGTTCTTGTGACGGATGACCTTCTCGTAATCACGGCGCACAGTGTAATAGTTCTTGTTCACCTGGGAGCCGAGGGCATCGAGAACCGCCCGACGGCCCGAGGCGGGACCCTTCACCAATTCCAAATCATCGGGAGTGAAGATGACCGAGGGGATAAGCCCCTTGAGATCCGAGGGCCGTTTGCCCTTACCGTTCAGGCGGTACTTACGCGTCTTGCCGTCGAGGTGGGCATCGATAGTGAGCGCGCGGTTCCCATCGGAAACGAGCATCTCGAGGCGAGCCTCAGGCCTCCCGTGACGGATGAGCTGCTCCATGGTGCCGTGGCGAAACGACGTCAAGGCCGTGAGCAACTGGATACCCTCGACGATATTCGTCTTGCCGATGGCATTGTCCCCCACGAGCACGGTGATATCGCCGAGGGAGTCCAAGTGCAACTGCTCGTAGTTGCGGAAGTCTCGGAACGTCAGCTCTTCAATGCGCAGGGTCATCGGGGACCGCCCCGGCTGAAGAGGATCGGACCGAGGCCGCAGTGCAACAGCCGAATCTGAGAGCGTTCCACGTGAAACATCGGTTAGGAAATGCGCACTGGCATGACCAGGTAGAGGAAGTTCTCAGGCTCGAGAGCGCGGAAAATACCGGGCTTAAGGGAGGAAAGCACCTCGAGATACACCTCGTCGGTGGCGATGGAACCGAGGCCGTCGAGTACATAAGCGTAGTTGAACGCGATCTCGACATCCTCGCCTTCCACGGTGCAGGGGAGAATCTCCTGAGCACTGCCCACATCTTGGGAGGCGGCGGTAATCTGCGCGGTCTGCGATGCGACGTTCAAATCGAAGCGCACCGGGGAAGCCGCCGATCCCAACAGCGAGGCGCGGCGGACGCTGGCCACGAGCTTATCGACCTCCAAGGTCGCGCGGGTGGCGTAGGTGTCGGGCAGCAGCTGCTTATAGTTGGGGAAGTTCCCCTCGATACGGCGGTTGATAAACACGGTGTCTTCGCAGGTCACCACGATCTGGTTGTCGGCGAGGGCCAGCGATACCGGCGACTCAGTCTTCGGAAGAGAGGCGATCTCGGAGAGGAACGTGCCGGAGATGACGGCCTGGAACTCATCGGCGGTCGCGTCGGGCATGGGGGCGTCGGTGATGGCCAGGCGGTAGGAGTCGGTGGCCACCATGCGCAGCACACCGTTCTCCAGGGTGATGAGCACGCCGGTGAGAATGGCGCGGCTCTCGTCCTTCGACACCACACGCGAGACGCGCTTGACCATCGTGGAGAACTGCTGGAAGGGAATCTCGATGCGCTGATGGGTCTCCACCTTGGGGAAACCGGGGAAATCCTCGGCGTTAAGGGCGCGAATGGAGAACGAGGAGGTGTCGCAGGTAATGAACGCCTGGTCCTCGGTCGCCTCCACATGAACGGCGGCATCGGGCAGGTTCTTCACGATTTCGGAGAACAGCTTGCCGGGCACCACGGCTCGACCCTCCTCCTCGACGAGCGCGGCCACCGAATACTGGATGGAAAGCTCCAAGTCGGTTGCTTGGAGGATGATGGTGTCGCCCGTAGCCTCGATGAGGATGCCCGACAGCACGGGCAGCGTCGAACGGGTGGAGACGCCTTTCAGGACGATGGAGAGGGCGTTGGCAAGCTCGGTGCGGTTGATGCTCAGTTTCAAGATGGGGCCTTCCCCTGCCATGGCACGGCAGTTCGCATACACGAGATGGTCTCTTAGCTCAAGGCGGCATTATACCGCCATCCTGCCGCGATGAAAGATACTCGGCGACGCTCTTCGGCAGAACCACAGGCGCAACAAGGGGAAGGAGGGTGAGTTTTCCACAATATAGAGTGTACTCTCTGGTGGATAAAGTGGAAAACCGAGTTTCTTCCCAGCAATATCGGTGGAAAACGAGGTTTCCACCGGGTGGATATCCCTTCAAACTGCTTTCCATGCTTTTATCGAAGATCGTTTAGTTATTTCTAAACCGATGAAAATACCTTATTTACCTGGTGAAATATCATTTCTCCACAATCATTGCCCGCTCTTTGGCACTTTTGTTCGCTTATTACCGCCAGGTAACGGTAAGCAGGGTAAAACACCCCCACTTCGTGCCGAGAAGAGCCGTTTTATCCCCTTGTCAAGGGTTTCGGAGCAAAGTTTTTCACTTTTTGGGGATTACTGGACTTCTTTTTTCTTTTCCACTTTTCAAAGTTTTCCACTTTTGCTGAATATTTTGTTTATAAGTTTGAATTAGTTGAAAAACACGCGGTATATCGACTGAAGTTTTCAACAATTTCTGAACTCGTAGTGAATTACTTTCCAATGGCCTGAAAAAATGTTCATAACTCTCAACGGAAACCTTGAAACACGATACAATACCGGTGAATTTCTTCCGAAACGATGAATGACCGACGAACCCCACGGAACGAGATCGAACACTATGGAAATGAACTCCTCGGCCGGCGCCGGCCTCCCCTCCGAGAGCGAGGGCTACGACTACTCCTTCGTCAACACGGTGAGCAACATCGCCGTGTACGACGATGCCCTCAGCGGCCCCCGCGTCATTAAGATCCAACCCTCGGACACGGGAACCTACATCGAGGCCCTGGCCTCCACCATCTATCAGAGCTCCCAGGAGCTCGGGGGCTCCATTTCCTACACAATTATTCGCGAGGTGTCGGAGAACTTCATCCACGCCCAGTTCAAAGAGGTGCTCGTCACCGTGAGGGACGGCGGGAACACCATCATCTTCGCCGACCACGGACCGGGCATCCCCTGCAAGGACAAGGCCCAGATGCCGGGGTTCTCGTCGGCCGTGGAGCCCATGAGGAACTACATCCGCGGGGTCGGGTCGGGTCTCCCCATCGTGCGGGAGTACCTCGAGATGTCCCGGGGAACCATCACTATCGAGGACAACCTGGGCACAGGGGCCGTCGTCACCATTTCCGTCGCCGGAGACGACGGGGAGGATGCCCTGAACGAGATGGCCGCCCAGTCCTACGCCGGCGGAGCGCCCGCTTATGGAATGGCCGCCCCCGAGGCGGTCCCCCAGGCCGTCACGGTGCCTCAAAGCAGCCAACCGATACCCCTGCAGCAAATTCCCTATCAGGGCCACGTGATCGCATCCCCCGCTCCGGCGCAATCTTACACCGCGCCTGGTGCCGTTTACGGCGGAATGCCCGTCGTCGTCCAGACTTCCTATCCGGCAGCGCAGGTCGGTGGTTCCTACCTGGCCACGGCGGGCGGGCAGCCCTTCTACGAAGTCGTCGGAGGGCAGCCGCCGATGCCCAGCGCCTCTACCGCGCACCTCTCCTCCACGCAAACCCGCTTCCTCCAGACCCTCCTCTTCGAAGGGCCGCTCGGAAACAAGGACGTCGCCGCGGCGCTCAGCATTACCGCATCGAACACGACGAACAACTTCAACAAGCTCAAACAGCTCGGCTACGTGCAGAAATACGACGGGAAATACGTTCTTACCCCCTTGGGGCAGCAGGTAGCCCAAACCATTCGATAGACTATAACCACCCTTTGCGCCTCATCGTCAGCTTTCCGGCGACGCGGCGCGCGTCCGACGCGGAGGAACGACGATGGACAGCGAGAAGCTCAACGAACAATGGAGGCGGATCTGTGCGCAGGTGAGCAGCTACCCCGATGTGGATGAATCCCAGGTCGCAGCCTTTTTCTCCCGTCTTGAAGCCCAGGCCATGAGCAACTCCTTTCTCATGCTCACCGCCGACAACGATTTCATCAAGACCTGGGTCGAGCAGAACTACGTGCCTGTCATCCAGCGGGCGCTTCTCGACCTGACCGGCGTGGCCTTCGCCGTGGCTGTGGCCGTCGATCCGGGGCAGGAGGCACGCAAGGCGGCCGAGACCGCCGCACCGGCGCCGGTCCAAACGGCTGCTCCCGTGCCGTTCCCGACCCCCTCCCCCGCCGCGGCCGCGCCTCCCCTGTCCGTTGCTGCGCCGATCGTGCCGGCGTCGGCTATCCCTGAGCAGGCCGCCACGGGCGAGACGGAAGTTGCGGGCGCGGAGAGCGGGGCGGATGAGGCCGACGTGCCCACTTCCGCCCTCACCTTCAGCAATTTCGTCATCGGAGACTCGAACCGCTACGCCTACTCCATGGCCCTCGAGGTGGCCGACAAACCAGGGCAGCGGGGATTCAACCCCTTGTTCATCTACGGGAAGAGCGGCCTGGGCAAAACCCACCTCATGCGGGCCATTCAGAACAACATACGCGAGACCCAGCCCTATCGGCGCACTGTGTTCGTCGACGCCGCCGAGCTGTTGAACCAGTACGCCGAGGCGAGCGCCACCCACGACCGGGAGAAGAGCAGCTTCAAGAACTTCAAATCTTTCTACGAGGAAGCTGATGTCCTGTTCATCGACGACGTGCAGGGCCTTCGGGGGAAAGATCGCACGCTCGATATCGTCTTCCAGCTTTTCAACACGCTCACCAACCAGGGGCACCAGGTCGTCCTCTCCGCCGACCGCGCGCCGAAGGCACTCGGAATCGACGATCGGTACCAGTCGCGCTTCGCCGGAGGGGCACTCGTGGACATTCAGCCCCCGGACGTGGAGACGAAGCTGGGCATCGTGAAATCGGTACTGCAGGAGATCCAGGCGCACGAGGGGCTCGGGCACCTCACGCCGTCCGACGATATTCAGATGTGCATCGCCGAGATGTCGGGGTCGAACATCCGCGAGCTGAAAGCCGCCGTGACCACGGTGGTCTCTCGGATGAACTTCCTCGACCGCGACGACATAACCACGACCGAGGTGCGCTCCCTTTTGGAGAACCACTTCTCGGGAGGCATGACGCGTAATCTCGTCGTCGAGGACATCCAGCGCGTGGTCGAGGAATTCTACAAGATCAGCCACGAAGATCTCGTCGGACGAGCGCGAAATCGCCCGTTCGTCTACCCGCGGCAGATCGCCATCTACCTGTGCCGCCAGATTCTCGACATCCCGTTCAGCGACATCGCGACGAAATTCAACCGCGACCATTCGACGGCGATGCATGCCACGGGCGTCATCGAGAGTAAGCTCCAAACGGATTGGAACACTCAATGTGAGATCGAGGCGCTCCAGCGAACCATCCGCGAGCTTTAGGCGGATATCCGGAGGGTTATGCGGGGAAAACGGGGGATAACCCTTGCCCTTTTCCACCAGCGTCCCTTGAGCCCAAGCCTCTCCCCTTCAAGGCCGGTGGAAAAGGGCAAGCGGTAATGCACGGGTTTTAACGAGCGCTTCGTCGGAGGCGATCAGGGAAAACTCTCGTTATCAACTAATCCACCGACATTATTACAACAACAATAGGATAGAGATATAAAAGGGACTTCCGCACGATCCTGTCCCCAACCGCGGTCCAAGGGGGAACAGCTTCACCCCTTCCCCACTTACCGCCTTCTCCTCTTTCGCCTGATTCCCGCTTTGGCCTAGAGATCACCTGTCGGTGTCCTGGAGGAGACCTGTACAGAATGCTCGCCTACCCCGCGGATACGTGAGGTTCGCGATTTCACCAAGAGTTCCCCGTTGACAGCTAGGGTGTGTGGTATATAATTTGAAAACTATTCTTTGAACCATGAAAGGGAAAGAAAACAATGAAACGCACCTATCAACCGAACAAACGCAAGCGCGCCAAGTGCCACGGCTTCCGTGCCCGCATGTCCACCAAGGGCGGCCGCGCTGTTCTCGCTTCCCGTCGTGCTAAGGGGCGCAAGCGCCTCACCGTCTAGGAGCACCCAGGCGTGGATACCATCAAGTCCAGCACTGAGATCTCCCAGCTCTTCTCCACGGGAAAACGTTACAAGACTCGTTATATAACGTTTATCGTTGGTGATGAGACATCGGCCCAAGACCGAGGCAACGAAGCGCAACACGACCTCCCTGGTCGTGTTGCTTTTATTGCCGGGAAGAAGCTCGGTAACGCGGTGTGGCGCAACCGTGCCAAGCGGCGTATGCGAGCTCTCTGCCGAGAGATGGGCGGGCCGTGGGCAGGCAAGAAGGTGGTATTCCTCGCGAAAGGGGCGCTTACCCAGGCGCCTTACGGGAAAGTGCTCGGGGAATGCGAGGGGATCGCGCAGAAGCTCTCCTCTTTCGGGGAGGCTCGATGAAGCGGCTTGCGGCGGCACTAGGGAAAATCCCAGCCCTTGTGGCGATAGGCCTCATCATGTTCTACCGTATGGCTATTTCGCCCCTGCTTCCCCCCGCGTGCCGCTTCGTCCCCACCTGCTCCGAGTACGGGCTCATTGCTTTCAAGCGCTACGGATTCCGCAAGGGATTTGTTCTGACGGCTAAACGGATACTGAAGTGCCGGCCGGGAGGACCCCACGGGTACGACCCCGTACCCTGAGGCTTACCTGTCGTCACGAGAAGGGTTGCGTATGTGGGATATCTTCAAGGACTGGATCTTCGACGTCATTCAGTTCTTCTACAACTTCTGCCACGACTGGGGTCTGGCGATCATCATCGTCACGATCATCTTCCGTATCATCGTGGCGCCGCTCATGCACAAGCAGGCGAAGTCGAACTACGCTATGCAGAAGGTGCAGCCTAAGATTCAGGCACTCAAGGACCGCTTCCCCGACGACCCGACCCGTCAGTCGCAGGAAATGCAGAAGATTTACGCGGAGATGAAGTTCAACCCCCTCGCCGGGTGCCTCCCCATGCTTCTCCAGATGCCTATCTTCATCGCCTTGTTCCAGGTGCTGCGCGAGATGGGCGACCGTGTGGGCGACACGAGCTATTCCTTCTACAATCTGGTTCCCAATCTGGTTCAGACTCCCTCAGGGGCTTTCGCTGAGGGTTTCGGCACGTTTATCCCGTATCTCATCCTCATGGTTATCTTCGCTGGCGCCACGTTTTTGCCCATGGTGCTCCAGCAGCTGAAGACCGAGGACACCCAGCAGAAGAACCAGACGCTGATGATGGGCGGCATCATGTCCATCATGATGCTGTGGATCTCCTGGGGCTCGCCTGCCGGCGTGCTGCTGTTCTGGGGAGCTTCTTCGGTGATCGGCATCGGCCAGAATCAACTCACCCTTGCGCGTTGCCGCGCTCAGGATCGCAAGCGTGAGGAAGAGGAGTCTCTCGTTGTGAAGCCTATCGAGGTCGATGTGGTCCGCAAGGAGAAGAAGAAGCGCCCGAAGAAGAAGCGCTAGAGATCGTTGTTCCAAGAGCGTGTTTCACGTGAAACACGCTCTTTTATTTGCCTGCACGTCCTAGATTCCGGTGCAGGGCCGTTCGAGGAGGAAAGGAGCTCCTTATGACCGAAGAGCAACCCGACGTTGTCGAGATCGTCGACGAGGCGGAGGAAGCCGTTGAGCCGGGTTCCGCTCCTGCGCCCGAGCAGGCGGAGGACGGCGAAGAGCTGGTGGTGACGGATGAAATGCTCGACAATATCGCCGATACCGCGATCGCCGCTCTGCAGGACATCCTCCAGTACTTCAACGTGGGCGATGTGACAATCGACGAGTACGAGGGTGACGAGGGCGAGCTGATCTTGGATATCAGCGGCGATGATATGGCGGTGCTGATCGGACGTCATGGCAAGACTCTCGACGCGCTTCAATTCATCGTCTCGATGATCACCATCCGCACCATCGGCTTCCGATATCCGGTTGTGGTCGATGTGGAGGGTTACAAGAACCGCCAGCGCCAGAAGCTTGAGTCTATTGCCCATTCTTCCGCCAACCGTGCGGCCAGCCAGCATCGTCGCGTCGGCCTGCGCCCGATGACGCCTTACGAGCGGCGTATCATCCATATTGCGCTTCGCGATGACAATCGCGTGGAGACGATCTCGGAGGGCGAGGGCTCTGCCCGGCACGTTGTGGTGGTTCCCCTGTAGTTACCGAGAATTTCTCAACAACAATCTCGGGGGCGGAGGAGACTCCGCCCCTTTTCATTTACAATGGCAGCACATCGATTCACGGAGAGGGGCGACGGGCTATGGATTCCAAAGAGCAGGACGAGCTCGTAAGCCGATTTTTGGCCCAGATTCTCGAAGTGAATAAAGTGACGAATCTCACACGCATAACCTCACCCGAGGAAGCGCGTGTTCTTCATATCGAGGATTCTCTCGTCGGTCTCCCCGAGGTGCAGGAAGCTCCTGCTGGTTTGTATGGGGATTTAGGATCGGGTGGAGGCTTTCCTGGTGTTCCCCTTGCCATAGCGACCGGGCGGCAGACACTGCTCGTCGATTCGGTTAAGAAGAAGATGGCCATCGTTTCCGATATTCTCGCAGACTTAGGTTTGACGGATCAGGTTGCCACCTATGACGGCCGTATAGAGCAGCTGGCCCTCGAGAGGCCTGAGGAGTTCTCAGTGCTCACCGCCCGAGCGCTTTCCCGGTTGTCTTCCCTTCTGGAGTTGTCTGCTCCTCTTCTCAGGAAGGGAGGGCGCCTGGTCTGCTATAAGGCTCGTCCTTCGGAAGAAGAGATGGAGGAGGCCCGCGCTATTGAGTCCCTCGTCGGTATGAAGCTCGTCTCGCAGCGGCAGGTGATGCTGAGCGATGGGGAAACATCCCGCACTATCCTGGTGTTCGAGAAAATCAGGTCACCCCGATTGAAGCTTCCTCGGCGAGTTGGACTTGCTCAAAAGGATCCTCTTCGCCCTCGCTCTTGATGTTTCACGTGAAACATCAAGAATGTTAACCACTCTTATGAACAACGGCTCGAAGTCATTCCAGCCGATGCTATACTGTGCTGCACGTTAGGAAGGAGGTTCCTGTGGGATTTTTTGATGGTCTTAAACGGGACAACAAACAAAGCCAGACTGTCGAGGAAAGACGAGTCAGCTCGCCTCAGGAACAGCAAGAAGAAATTAAGGCCGCCGTGGAGTCCCGCGAGGCCGAGGATATGGAGGTTCTCGTTCGTGAGGTGAACACCTATACTCCTCCAGCATCCACCACGGGGACTCTGAAGAGCTATAAAGACAAGGCTCCGGTGACCCATGCTATCGGGCATACGCGCGTTATGGGTATCATCAACCAGAAGGGTGGAGTAGGGAAGTCAACGACGGCTATCAACCTCGCTGCTGCCCTCGGTGAGATGGGCAAACAGGTTCTCCTGATCGATCTCGACCCCCAGGGTAACTGCTCGAGCGGCCTCGGCATCGAGAAGGGGCTCATTAACCAGTGCATCTACGATGTTCTCCTCAATGATGTGCCGCTTGAGGAAGTCATTATTCCCGATGTGTGCCCTGGGCTCGACGTTGCTCCGGCTACTATCAATCTGGCAGGCGCCGAGGTTGAGCTCGTTTCTGAGATGGCTCGTGAGAATCGCCTCAAAGATGCCGTGGGTTGCATGCGCGGCAAGTACGATTTCATTATCATCGACTGTCCTCCGGCTCTTGGATTGCTGACGGTGAACGCTATGGTGGCTGCTGATAAGCTACTTATCCCTATTCAATGCGAGTTCTATGCCCTCGAAGGTGTGACAAAACTTCTTGAGTCAATGAAACGTGTCAAAGGACGCCTTAATCCGTCCCTCGATATTTACGGTATCCTGTTGACGATGTACGACAGCCGCACCACCCTGTCGAAACAGGTGGCCGATGAAGTGAGGGATTACTTCGGCCGACTCGTTTTCGCGACACCTATTCCCCGTACCGTTAAGCTTTCCGAAGCTCCGAGCTTCGGCCAGCCAATTACCCAGTACGATCCGCGCGGCCGCGGGTCTTTGTCCTATATCGAGCTTGCGAAGGAAGTGATCGCTCGTGGCTAAGCCAGAACGTCGTGGTGGTCTGGGACGAGGTCTCAGCTCGTTGCTCCCCGGATCCTATGAGCCCCCTGTTCCCGTGAAGCCCGCCCCCGATCGACAGCGCCTAACGGTGGAGGCTGAGGAAGAGCCTGCGAGCACTGCCGCAGCTGAGGGATCCACGCGTATTGTGATCGCCGAGGAGGGAATCGAAGAAGTTCTTTCTGAGCCCATTCCCCGCGAGGTGAGCGCCCCTGCTCCGGTTTCCTCTCAAGTGTCGGAGGCGGCCCGGACTACAGACGAGGTGGCTATCGATCTTATCTTTCCCAATCCTGATCAGCCCCGCACCCAGTTTAAGAAAGAAGAGATCGAAGAGCTGGCTACCTCTATCGAGAAGGACGGGCTGCTCCAGCCAATTCTCGTTCGCCATATGGAAGATGGCTCCTACCAGATCATCGCCGGTGAGAGGCGTTGGCAGGCGTCGAAGGCCGCTGGTCTCTCCCGTGTGCCGATCCGTATTAAGGAGGCGGACGATAACCAGGCCCTGGAGCTCGCGCTGATCGAGAATATCCAGCGGAGCGACCTCAATCCCATCGAGGAGGCGTACGGATACCGTCGTCTTATGGAGCGGCGTTCCATGACTCAGGCCGAGGTTGCCCAGGCGGTCTCGAAGGGGCGCTCGACGGTGGCAAACGCCCTGCGTTTGCTCGATCTGCCCGAGGAAGCTCAGCAGCTGCTCTACGAGGAGAAGATCACCGCCGGCCACGCCCGGGCCATCCTCTCGGTACCGACCCAGGAGGGCCGCGCGAAGCTCACCGACAAGATCGTCGAGGGAAACCTCACCGTGAGAGAGGCGGAGAGTCTTGCCCGACTTCTCGCCGGCCGCAAAGATACCGCTGCCGCTTTCCAGAAGCCTCCCACTCCTCCAGTCTTCAAATCGGTGGCGAAGACGCTGCGGGAGACCCTGAAGGCCAATGTCCGAGTGAAGTCCTCCAAAGGGAAGAACAAGATAGAGATTGAGTTCAAAGATGAGGACGATCTTCAGCGGCTCGTCCATGAGATCTTGGGCGCCGACGAGGGTTCTACTGAATAGAGTAGTTTTCTTCTAAGAAGGTAAACGGGCTTGTTTCACGTGAAACAAGCCCGTTTTTTATACTAAAAAGCACGATAGGTAGGGTGGGAAAACAGCTTTACATAATCCTCTTACTATCTCTTAGGTTGTTTCACGTGAAACAAGTTGATTCTTCAATTGGCCGCATGCTCCTGCAATATCGCTGCCACGAGATTTTCGCATACTCACTTCGATGGAATGACGCTCAAGCTCGTCGATCCAATGCTTCACAGTTCGGACCTCCGAAGGTTGGTAAGGGGCTCCTTCGACCGCATTCATAGGAAGAAGGTTGACGTGGCAGAGGAGGCCGGAGCAGAACTGGATGAGTGCGCGAAGGTCATCTTCGGAATCGTTCACGTTTCGTATGAGAAGGTATTCGAAACTGACCCGCCGGTGGATCCTCTCGATGTAGTCTTCTAAACTTTCTTTCAGAAGGGAGAGAGGTTGCTGAGAAACGCGTGGCATGAGCCGGTCTCTTATCTCTTGGCGCGCTGAGTGTAGGGAAATAGCCAAGGTGAACTGCTCGTGCTCCCGGGCAAGCCGATTGATGCCTTCCACGAGTCCACATGTCGAAAGCGTGATGTGACGTGCACCTATATTAAGGTCGTCGGATCCGTTCATGAGTTTCAAGGCGTCAATCACTTCGTCGTAGTTGAGGAAAGGCTCGCCCTGCCCCATGACCACGACATTGCTCACCCGAGAGCCGAAGTCTCTCTGGACCAAGACCACCTGCTGGACGATCTCAGAGGCTGTGAGATTGCGGGCGAGGCCCTCCCGTCCTGTGGCGCAGAACGTGCATGCCATGGGACAGCCTACCTGAGATGATACGCAAACGGTGAGGCGATCTAAGCTGCCATCCTCCTGATACGTCGGCATCCCTACTGTCTCTACCAGAAGTCCGTCACTGAGACGGAGAACATACTTGCGCGTCCCGTCGGTCGAGTCTTGCCGCTCAAAGAGGGAGATCTCCTGAGAGGGGAAGGTTTGCGCAAGCTTGTCCCTCACTGCTCGCGGGACATTCGACATATCCTCGATGACGGAACAGTGGTGCTTGTGGATCCACTCGTAGACCTGTTTCGCTCGAAACTTCGGGAACCCCCAGGCTTCCATGAGCGTGGTAAGATCTTCGACAGAGAGTTTTATCAGTTCGTTATTCATGGGCCTATTATAGACAATCGACCCTCTGATATACTTTCCCTCAGATATTCTTCGTCCTGAAAGGTGCGCGCATGGCTCAGACCATTGATCCTTCTACGATCCGCGTGGCGCTGCTGGCTGGCGGAACAAGCGGTGAGCGTGAGATTTCCCTCGCTTCGGGAGAGGGCGCTGGAGAGGCGCTTCGATCCGCTGGTTTTACCGTTGAGAACTTTGATCCTGCTTTGAAGGACGATCTGAAGAAACTCATCGATGGAGACTACGATGTCGCCTTTCTCTGCCTCCACGGTAAAGGCGGCGAGGACGGTCGCCTGCAGGGTTTCTTGGAAACAATAGGTCTCCCCTATACAGGGCCTGGTGTTTGGTCGAGTGCGACAGCTATGAACAAGGCGAAATCGAAGCTGTTCTATCTGCAAGCGGGCATTCCCACAGCTCCTTTCGAATATCTTGAGCGTGGAGCGACATTTGATGCTGTGGCCATTGCTGAGAGCATGAACGGGCAATGCGTGGTGAAGCCGGCAACTGAGGGAAGCGCGCTCGGTATCTATATCGTCGAGGGCCCGGAGGAAATCGCCACCGCCATCGACGCGGTGCATGAGATCGATGACCTTGTTGTCGTTGAAAAATTCATCGAGGGCACTGAGGTTACCGTCGCAGTGCTCGGAAACGAAGATGCCCAGGCTCTTCCCGTCATCGAGATTGTTCCCCGCGGCGAGTTCTACGATTTCGATTCAAAGTACGCCCCCGGCGGTTCGCAGCACATCTGCCCCGCTCGTCTTGATGAGGAGACGACGGCTTATGTGAAAGAGCTCGCCGAGAAGGCGCACAAGGCGCTCGAATGCACGGGCGTTTCCCGCTCCGACTTCATCTTAAACGCTGAGGGGACGCCGTGGATTCTCGAGACCAATACGATTCCCGGTATGACTGCTACCTCGCTGCTTCCCGACGCTGGCCGCGCGGCGGGGATAGAATTCCCCGAGTTATGCACTCGGTTGATCGAAAGCGCGCTTGCCGCCCGCTAACTTGCAGAAGAACGGAAAAGGCCCGAGGAGCGATAAACCTCGGGCCTCTTTATGTATACGGTCGGCTGCTAGAAGACACCGCATGACTTCAAGCCGAATATGACAAGAGCGACAAGGGCGAGCAGAAACGCCCAACTGAGAAGATAGCATCCTTTATTCCCCTTGCGTCCCTGCTCCACAAGGCCGTCAGTGAAGGAGCGCTTTCGCTTGAGGATAGCCATGCCCTTCTGTTTTTCGGGCATCGGTTCGCGGTTACTCGGAAGCCACTGGCCCTGGCTGCCGATGATCTGATCGACAGCGCGCCCTTCAAAATTCACCTGGGGGCGGATTCCCTTGCCCATAAGGTTCGCAATACCGTGCACGAAGGGATCGAACGCGGCTTTTTCCTGCGGAGTGTAGCCGATAACAGCGGCCTGGCCCCAGTACTCACCTGGCTCCGGTTGCTCGGAGAAGGCTACGAACGAGAGAATAGCCACCAGAGTCATATTCTGGGCCTTTTTCAGGCTGAGCTCGCGAGAGAATTCAGGGTCGAAATAGCCGATGCGATTCCCGAATCGATTGACCATCCAGGCTTTGTGAGAGCCCCCCTCTAACGTGCAGTCGATGGTGTATTCATCGCCTACCAGGTTGTCGGAGCCGAGAAGGGCCGCCGCGTCTTGACGCGATGCCGTTCGAAATGTTTGATATGTACCAAAATAGCGTTCCATGGCGTTCTTTCTGATCGGGCTGATACAATACCGTGAGTTGTTGAGCACACCATAACCGACGCCTGCGTCTCTTGGAACACTCGTTTGGACGAGGTTCCTTTTTTTCGGCACCAAGGGCGCGCCGCGAAGATAGGCACAATTATGATTCGAGAAATCAATCCCCTCGAAAGCCAGCTGCGGGATTTCATCACCGAGGGTACTCCCGAGGATGTCATCGCTCTGTATGAGAGTCTTCCCCTGCTCGCTCGCGAGGGGGAGTATGGTCCGTTTGACGAGAATGTCGTTGTGCTGGACACCGAGACCACAGGTTTCTCGCTCAACCATGATGAATTGACGCAAATCGCCGCCGCCCGTATGGAACACGGGGAAATCGTCGAATGGTTCACCACCTTCGTGAATCCCGGCAAGCCTATTCCGGAGGATGTGGCCCATCTCACGAACATTCACGACGATGACGTGGCCGACGCCCCGAGCCCCGCGGAGGCCTTGGCCGAGCTGGCGGCATTTGTGGGAGATGCGGTGGTAGTGGCGCACAATGCCGACTTCGATCGCAGCTTCACGACAAAGCATCCAGCAGGGTATCCGCTTTTGGAGAATACCTGGGTCGATTCCCTCGATCTTTCTCGTATTGCCCTGCCGCGTATGAAGTCCCATCGCCTTATAGACCTGGTAAAGGCGTTCGGGCAAGTGCGCTCGACCCACCGTGCCGATGACGATGTGGCTGCCACGTGCGCGCTGCTGCGTATCTTGCTCGCGGCCGTGAACGCCATGCCCCCGCAGCTCCTTCGCGAGATTGCTGGCATGGCGACCCCCGAGCAATGGCCCACGGTCGTCGTGTTCCAGTACTTCGCCCAGCTTCACACTCCCGAGGCTGAGAAGCCCCTTCCCTTTTCGTTGCGCTCTCTTCGCCGCGACCGGGTTGGGCGAATCAACTTGAAGCCCCTTGTCAACGATGCGGAAGATCCTCAGCCTTTGGTCTTCCCTACCAGCGAGGTCATCGCCCAGGCGTTCACATCTGACGGGGCCGTAGGTTCGATGTACCCCGATTACGAGCAGCGCGAGGAGCAGGTCGCGATGTCTGAGGCGGTGCGCAACGCCTTCGCCCGCTCGCGCAATCTTATGGTGGAGGCCGGCACCGGGGTGGGGAAGTCGATGGCCTATCTGCTGCCTGCGGTCATTACGGCGCGGGACAACAAGATCAACATCGGCGTGGCTACGAAAACCAACGCCCTGCTCGATCAGTTGGTGTATCACGAGCTGCCCGCTCTCGAGCAAGCCCTCGGCGGTACGTTCACCTATGCCGCGCTGAAAGGGTTTTCCCACTACCCGTGTTTGCATAAAATCGAGCGGGTGGTTGTAGATGGCCCGCGTATGCGCACAGTCGGCAAGGACGAGAAACACCAGGCCCCTGCTTTGGCAGCGCTTTTGTCATTCGTCAACCAAACAGCGTATGACGATATGGACAACCTCAAGATCGATTTTCGCGTGCTGCCGCGCTGGGCTATCACGACGACGAGCCACGACTGCCTACGTCGTAAATGTCCCTTCTTCGGTACATCTTGTTTCGTGCATGGCGCTCGTCGCAAGGCCGAGGCGTCGAATATCGTGGTGACCAACCACAGCCTGTTGTTTTGCGACCTCGCCGCGGATGGGGGGCTTCTTCCCCCTATTCGCTACTGGGTGGTTGACGAGGCCCACGGCGCCGAGCAGGAGGCTCGCCGTGCATTCTCATTGGAGCTGGCCGAGGAAGACGTCCTTTCCCTTGCCCGCCGCGTCTCGTCCGAGGAGGCTCGCCGGAACGTTTTCATTCGTGCCGAGCGCAGCGTCGTGGTGACGGGCAGCGAATCTTCCACAACACTTTTCTACGGTTTGACGGCCAAGGCGCGCTCCGCGGGAGCGAAATTCGCTGATTCGGCGCGGGTATTCTGCGCGAGTCTTCCCGAATTGCTCTATTTCGAGGGGAATCGTCGTTCCAAGGGATATGAGAACGTCGATCTGTGGCTCAACGACGAGATTCGCGCTTCATCGGTGTTCCAAAGGGTCGCCCGAGCGGCCCAATCTATGGCCGACGATGCGGAAAAACTCGTCACTGCCTGTCAGGAGCTTGTCGGCTATTTGGATGACATCGAGGGAGTCGCCGTCATTCAGCGGGAGATCGCCGCTATCGCCATGGAGCTCAAGGAGATTCTTCAGGCGGTGGAGGTCATCTGCGTGAAGTGTCCCGAGCAGTATGTTTACGCGGCAAATCTGAACCGCAAGAACGATAAGCCGCAGAACAAGTTGGAGGCGCTTCTTCTCAATGTCGGCCAGGAGCTCGATTGGAACTGGTTTGCGAACACGAACTCGGTGGTGTTCGCCTCGGCGACCCTGACCGTCGATGGGAAGTTTACGAGTTTCGCCCAGGCCATGGGACTGAACACGAGCGAGCATTCCCAGGCTGACGAGCTTCTTCTCTCCTCAAGCTATGACTTCGACAACCAGATGACCATCTACGTCGTCAACGATATGCCCGAGCCGAACGACCCGGCGTACCTGGCCGCACTCCAGCAGCTTCTCGTAGGGGCTCACCGCGCCCAGCATGGTTCCATGCTCACGTTGTTCACGAACCGCCGCGAGATGGAGAAGTGCTTCGAGGAGGTGCAGCCGGCCTTGAAGGAGGACGACCTGCGCCTGGTGTGCCAGAAATGGGGCGTCTCGGTCAAGGGCCTGCGTGACGATTTCCTCGCCGACGAGCACCTGTCGCTCTTCGCCCTCAAGAGCTTCTGGGAGGGCTTCGATGCGCCCGGCGCCACCTTGAAGGGCGTTGTCATCCCCAAGCTGCCCTTCTCCAAGCCGACCGACCCGCTCTCCTGCGAGCGGGCCGCCCGCGACGACGCGGCCTGGCGCCGCTATGTGCTGCCCGCCGCGGTGCTCGAGACCAAGCAGGCCGCGGGACGGCTCATCCGGAAGGCCACCGACCGCGGCATCCTCATCCTGGCGGACAAGCGGCTGGTGACCAAGGGCTACGGCAAGACCTTCCTGCGCTCGCTCCCCAGCCAGAACATCCGCTTCTGCACGGCCGACGAGGTCGTGGCAGCCATCGAGCGCGACGGACAGTAGCAGGTCGAAGTTCCCATGGCGAAGAAGAAGGCCCAGCACGCGCTCCATATCAAGAGCCACACCCACGGCTCTTCCAACGAGATATCCTTCAGCGTGCTCGACGCCGCCCGCGAGGCCCGCGATGCTGAGGAGCGGGACCGGCGCGAGAGCGGCGCGGGGAAGGTGCCGCTGTTCACCATGGGGCGCACGCGCAAGCCCCACGCCACCCCCGCGAAGGACCAGTCGATCATCATCCCCGAGGGGGTGCGCCCGACTCGTGCCGGCTCATCCTTGGCTGCCACGGCGGCAGCCGAAGTCGACCGCCGCGCGTTCCGCATCATACCCGTGGTGGTCATCGTGTGCGTGCTGCTGGCCCTCGCCCTCACCATCGGGCAGACGCTTCTCTCCATGCGCACCCAGCAAAACGGCCTGAGGGGATCGCTCGATGAGAACATCAGCGTCATCACCAACTGCGACGAGACGCTCATCCCCTTCGATACGCTGGTCATGGAGCAGTACGACAAGAACCGCCTCTCCCCGTCGGCTATCGGCCAGAAGGCTCCCTCCTTCGAGGAACTCTCCGAAGGGTATCGCCAGGTGGTTGCCGATATCGCGCCAGCCCGCGCCCAACTTGAGGCATCGATGGAGGCCATTGAGGCGCTGCAGCCGACCCTCGCCGACAACGACGCCAAGGAGGCCGCGAGCCAGGCGGTGACCGCCGCCCGGGCGCGGTTGAGCATGCTCGACGACGGTGTGGCCATCATCGAACAGTCCCTTATGGCAACTGAGGCCTTCATCGAGGCCCGCGAGGGGTGGAAGGCCGTCATCGACGCCGACGCCGCCGCCCGCGAGGCGACCGCGCTGCTCTCGTCCATGTCCGAGGAGAGTGTGAATGCCTCAAGAGAGAAGACTAATGAGGCGCTCTCCCAGCTCTTCCAAGCTCAGGAGGCCTTCGACCACGCCCAGGGAGATTACCCGGGCCTCGATTTAGCGGCGGTCTCCGACTACGTCTCCAAGCGCATCGAGGCCCAGCAGGCCGCCCTTGCCGCCGACGAGGCCTACCTGTCCCGCGACAAAGAGGCCCTGGAGGCGGAGAACAGCCGCTACAACCAGCTGGAGGAGGAGGCCGCCTCCCTCGCTCAGGCCCTCGGGGACGACCCCGACGAGCTCGTGGCGAGCCGTTTCTACGATTCCATCGAGTCCTTTGTCGCCTCCTACGAGGCCGAGCGCCTGAAAGCCGGCAATGCTGATACGTTTCTTCGTGATTATTTGGGCAAGAGCGCGCAATAGCGTATACTAGTAATAATTGTGTCATCAGACCTCTTTGAACGAGGAAAGGCAATGTCCATGGCCGACCTAAAAGAAAGTGTTGCATACCTGTCTCAGGAGATCGGCCCGCGTCCGGCGGGAACCGAGGAGGAGCAGCGCGCAGCCCTTTACATCAGCGAGACGCTCTCGGCTGAAACAGGATTGCCCACCGCTCTGGAGGATTTCCAGTGCAATCCCGATAGCACGTTGCCGCGGGCCCTGGTGAGCGGCATCGCCGTTGTCATGACCCTGGTCGCGACGATCTTCCCCGTGGTTTCCGTCGCCTCCGTCGTCATCGGCTTCGCTTGCGCCATCCTGCTCGCCGCGGAGATCCTGGACAAGCCGGTTCTCTCCCGCCTGCTGAACCGCGGCGTGAGTCAGAACGTTGTGGCGCGCTACGTTCCCATGAAGTCGGCGAAGCAGTCGTCCCGCCGCCGCAAGGTCATCATCGTCGCCCATTACGACAGCGGCAAGATTCGGCGCGACCTCACCTCCGGCGTCATAGGGGTTCTCCCCCTCGTTTACTGGCTGGAGTTCGCCGCCATGGCGCTCATGCCCATCGTGCTGCTCGTGCGCATGATCCTCGCCCCCGGCGAGGGCGCGCTTATCGCCTTCAATGTCTTCCTTGCGGTGCTTATGCTGGTTGCGGTGCTCCCCGCCGCGTCGTTCGCTCTGGAGAAGTTGAGCAACTACAACGAGGGATCGAACTGCAACGCCTCTGGCGTCGCCGTGCTCATGGATGTGGCCGCCCGGGTGGCCGCCGCCCGCGACCTCCCCGACGAGGACGAGGCCCTGATCCACGGAGAGGCTGCTGCCCAGTCGGCCGGGCTCGTGCCCGAGGGGGCTGAGCTGGTCTACGACGCGCCGTCGAATACCGACGAGCTGGGTTCTTCCATGGAGTCGGCCGCCGAGCGACTCGCAGCCGCGAAGGCCGCGGTGGCGGCGCTGTCGGGCAAGCCCGTCTCCGAGACCGCCCCGGCGCAGGAAGAGGATTCCAGCAGTGCCGGCGAAGAGACGGCCGATCAGGTACCCGCCACCCCCTCCGCCGATGTTTCCGCCGAAGAGGCTCCGGCGGCCGAGCCGGTTCTGGCGCCTCCGATGGCTGCCGCCGTTCCCTCCGCCGAGCCCGAGGTTCCCGACTGGTTCAAGCGTGGGCAGGAGCAGGCGAAGAAGCCCAAGGTGGAGAAGCCCGTCCAGCGTTCCCGCTATGCCGTCGCCCTCGAGCACGCCGAGGAGGAAATCGGCGCCCGCGAGGAGTCCCAGCGCGCTGCCGCCGAGGAGCTGAGCGCCCGCATGCGCGGCATGCGCGCCTCGGTCCAGGCCGCTTCGGCCGCAGCCGGCGCCACGCCCACCGGCGTGATCGCCGACCTGCCCGTCTCTGACGAAGATCTCGCTGAGGCCGTTCCCGCGCGCCCGGAGCCGGCCCATGCTGCCGCTGTTCCGGCGCCCGAGACTCCCTCGAAGCCCGCCCACGCGGCGCCCGCCGCCGAAGAGCCGGCGCAGGAAGAGACCTCCGCGCCGCAGCCTGAGGAGGAAAGGCCCGCCGAGCCTCTTGTCCCCTCTCCGGCCGACGTGCCCTCGCCGTTGGACGGTGCTCCCGTGCCGAACCTCGCGTCGGTGCCGTCCGTGGTCGCCTCGGACGATCCCGATGTGGTGCTCCGCGAGGGGCAGCGTCCCCTGACCGGCGCCACTGTGGCCGCACCTCCGGTCGAGGCTCCTTCCCTGGCCGGCGTGCCGACCCCAGCCGCCGCGGACGAGGCACCCCACCGTCGCCTGGTCATCCCCTCGGTGGGGGAGATTCCCGCCGAGCCCACGCCCGAACCGGCTGCTCCTGGCGGCCGCAAGCGCCGTGCCATCTCGCTTCCCAACATCGGCATCTCCCAGGAGCTGCCGCGCATCTCGATGGACGATCACATGCAGGCCGCGCCTCTGGCCGAGGAGCGCCCCGTCCATGACGGGCGCGTGCGCGACCTGTCGGCTATCGTGCCCTCGGTGGCCGCTCCGGCCGCCGCGGCTCAGGAAAGCGCTTCGGCTCTCCGCAGCGCGCTTCCCTCCCTGAGCGGCGTTCCCGTCCAGAGCGAGCCCGGCCTGTCCGGCAGCATCAACGTCGCTGGCTCCTTCTCGTCCATCGGTGCCACGGGCGCGGCGGCCCCCATCGGCGACGAGATGTTCCAGCAGGCATCCGAGGAGGAGCTCTACATCGAGGATGTGGACGACTCGGCCTATGTGGAGCAGGTTACCGAAACCGGCGCCATGGCCGGCCCGGGGTATGTGGAAATGCCCAAGAGCCGCTTCGGCCGGCTCTTCGGGAAGCTTCGCCATAAGGGCCCGGAGGAGGGGACGACCCCCCAGGAATGGCTCGATGTGGAGGAGGGCTTCGATGCCCGCGAGGCCGGCGCAGCCCGCGGCGGCTGGGAGAGCTTCCGCGAGGACGGCTACGACGAGTACGACGGCCAGGAGGACGGATACGACGGCTACGACGATGACTACGCCGACGACTTCGAGGAGTCCGGCTTGGAGGTCCTGTCGGGTGAGACGACGGCCTTCGCCCCCGGCTTCGGCGCCCAGCCCGCGCCTCGCGGCCGCCACGGCCGCCATTTCGAGGGCGGCGCCTTCTCCCGTTCCTCCGAGCCTGAGGACGAGATCATCGACGAAGGCGAGCAGGAAGAGGCGCCTCGCCGCGAGACGGTTTCGAGTTTCGCCGACGGGCTGCCGGCCGACTTCGTCTTCGAGGAGACGCCCGAGCACGAGGCCATCGCGCAGTTCCATGCCAAGCGCATCGATATGGAGGTATGGTTCGTCGCCCTCGGATCCGAGCTGGCGGCCAACGGGGGCATGCGCGCCTTCATGAGCGCCCATGAGGCCGATTTGAAGGGCTCGATCATCATCGAGCTCGAGGCGCTCGGCGCCGGCGAGCTGACCCTCATCGACAAGGAGGGCACTTACCTTCCGAAGAAGGCTTCGAGCCGTATGAAGCGCCTCGTGAGGAAGGCCGGCCAGGCCGTGGGCCTCTCGGTTCCCGACGCCACGATGGAATGGCGCGACAGCGCGTCGGCCTATGCGATGAAGCACGGCCAGCAGGCCATGCACCTCGCCGGCATGGACGGCCGCAAGCCGGCGTTCTTCGGCCAGGCCGACGACGTGCTGGAGAACATCGATGCCGACCAGCTGGCTCTGAACAGCGATTTCGTCATGGAGCTGCTGAAGAACATATAGCTAACTCCGGGGTCGTGGTATGATGACCCCTCCTTACGCCCCCGTAGCTCAGCGGATAGAGCGTCGGTTTCCTAAACCGTGCGTCGGAGGTTCGAGTCCTCTCGGGGGCGCCATGAGCACTCGCAGGCCGCCGTTTGCCTTCGCAAGCGGCGGTCTGCTCGTTGACGGGGCCTTTTGCGCGCGACGGGGCAATTCCCGGGACAAGGGCGCGACCCCGCCGGGTCCCGGGCGGGAAGGCGGCGCGGCGTCTGTGGGAGTCCCAGCGGGACGCAGATGGGAATGCGCCGCGACATAAGTGCGGTTTGCGGGCGCTACAATGGCGCTGTGAATCAGGCGATGTGTGGTTACCGTGAGGGATGGGAACGGCGTCGGGTGTCTTCGAGCCGTTCTGGTAGACTATGTGGGCTATTCCTGCTCCGGCGTGTGCCTTCACCAGCCCGGAGCCGTACAGTCCAAAGGAGGTGAGCTGGATGAAGGCTTATGAACTGCTGTTTATTGTGCCCCCCACGATCGACGAGGAGACTCGCGCCGGCGTGATGAAGCGCATCGAGGCGACGATCGCCGAGGGTAACGGCGTTGTGGACAACGTCGACAACTGGGGCAAGCGCAAACTCGCTTATGAGATCAACGGTCTGTCCGATGGCGACTACACTCTCATCGACTTCCACACTGACCCGCAGAGCATCGCCGAGCTCGATCGCGTGCTGCGCATCAACGATGCCGTTGTGCGTCACATGGTCGTGGCCCGCACCGATCGCGACTAGTTGGAAACCGGGCGGCATTTCGCCGCTCACAATGGGAAGAGGTAGAGAATGAGCATCAACCGTGTGATCATCAGCGGCAATCTGACCCGCGACCCCGAACTGCGCAACACCCAGTCCGGCATGGCCGTCCTGAGCTTCGGCGTGGCGGTGAACGATCGCCGCAAGAACCCGACCACCGGCGAGTGGGAGGATTACCCGAACTTCGTGGACTGCACGATGTTCGGAGCCCGCGCCGACAGCCTGTCGCGCTACCTGTCCAAGGGCACCAAGGTGTCCATCGAGGGCAAGCTGCGCTGGAGCCAGTGGGAGCGCGACGGTCAGAAGCGAAGCAAGCTGGAGGTCATCGTTGACGAGCTCGAGTTCATGTCGAGCCGCAACGCCAACGGCGGCGCTCAGTCCTACGGCGGCGATGCCTACGGCGGAAACCAGGGCTACAGCGCCCCGGCCCCTGCCTACAGCGCGCCCGCGCCCGCACCGGCTGCGCCCCCCGCGGCGCCTGTGGTGGACGCCTCTTCCTCAGTGTATGACGATGACATTCCGTTTTAAGCGAAACGAAAGAGGTTAACATGGCCGATTACGCTAAGCAGCCTCGTCGTAAGTATTGCCAATTCTGCAAGGACGACGTGGAGTATGTCGATTACAAAGACACTCAAATGCTGCGCAAGTATGTTACCGATCGTGGCAAGATCAAGCCCCGTCGCGTGACCGGTGCCTGCACTCAGCACCAGCGCGACATCGCGGAGGCCGTCAAGCGCGCCCGCGTCATGGCTCTCATGCCCTATGCTGTGCCCGCCGTGAGCGGTCGTGGCGATCGCCGCAACCGCTAGGCGAAGGAGGGAACTATGAAGGTAATTCTCCTGAAGGAGCTCCATGGCAAGGGCGGCGAGGGCGACGTCATCGACGTTGCCCGCGGCTACGCCAACAACTTCCTGCTCACCCAGGGCTACGCCGTGAAGGCCACCCCGGGCAACCTGAAGCAGCTGGAGGAGCGCAAGAAGAACATCGCCAAGCGCGAGGAGACCCGCATTGCCGATGCCAACGCCCTGGCGGCGAAGCTCAACGACGCCACGGTGCGCGTTATCGCCCAGGTGGGCGAGGAGGGCGTGCTCTTCGGTTCCGTCACCGCCCCCGTGGTGGCCGACGCAATCGCCGAGCAGCTCGACATCGAGATCGACAAGCGCCGCGTCGAGCTGGGCAAGCCGATCAAGATGGTGGGTACCTACGAGGTGCCCGTGGGCCTGTACCGCGACATCAAGGGCATCGTGACCGTGATCGTCGCCGGCGAGGGCATGGACGAGCAGTCCGCCGAGGCTGTCGAGGCCTTCGACGAGGCGCTCGAGGCCGCCGAGACCCCGGCCGATGAGACCGTCGAGGTCGACGGCCAGATCGCCGAGGACGGCACGGTTGAGGCCGAGGTGACTGAGATCGAGGAGTAATTCTCGCTCCTGTACCTTTAACGGCCCTCGCTTGCGGGGGCCGTTTTCTATTATGGGAGGAGAAGCGCCGCGCCCTCGCGGCCGGGGAATCCCGAAGCCCGATTTGTTTCCCGTGAAACACTTCGCCGGCTGTTCCCCATGGCGAGTAACGCTACAATGTAGGAGACGCGAAGAGGAGGGACTGCCCCATGCCATTCACCCCGCAAGACCAGGATGCCCGCCCGCCGGCAACTGCCACGCCCCGAGCGCAGCTTCCCCAGAACATCGAGGCTGAGCAGTCGGTACTCGCAGCGTGCCTGCTGAATCCGGATGTGACGGAGGAGGCGGTCATGCGCATGCGGCCGGAGAACTTCTTCCGCCCCGCGCACCGCGTCATCTTCGAGGCCATCCAGGGCCTTGTCAGCCGCCGCATCCCCGTCGACCCCATCTCCCTGGCCGACACCCTCAAGGCCCAGGGCCAGCTTGATGCGGTGGGCGGGCGCGCCTACCTGGCCGAGCTCGCCGACAACACGTTCTCGCTCACCAGCTGGGAGCGCCACGTGGACATCGTGAAGCGCCAGGCCATCCTCCGCGACCTCGTGTATGCCTCGGCTCAGATCAACGCGCTGGCCTACGACGCGCCCGACGATGTGAACGAGGTGGTGGAAGAGGCCGAGCGCATGCTCCTCAACGTGACCGAGAAGCGCGTGAGCTCCACCTTCCGCAAGATGGACGAGCTGGTGGCCGAGGCCTACGAGAGAATCACCTTCCTCGCCAATCAGAAGGACCACATGGTGGGCGTTCCGACGGGCTTCAAGGACGTGGACGATCTGATCCACGGCTTCCGCGGGGGCGATCTCGTCATTCTTGCCGCCCGTCCCGGCGTGGGCAAGACCTCCTTCGCCCTCAACCTGGCCACGAACGCCGCCAAGGCCGGCGTCGCCGTCACCTTTTTCTCGCTGGAGATGGGCGCCGAGCAGCTGGTGGAGCGCATCCTCTGCTCCGAGGCCCGCGTGTCCCTCTCGAAGCTCCGAAGCGGATTCGTCTCGGAGGGGGATTGGGGGGCCTTGGCCGAGTACTCGGGACAGCTCTCCCAGCTCGACTTCTTCATCGACGACGCCCCGGGTCTGACCATTCTGGAGGCTCGTGCCAAGGCGCGCCGCGAGCTGCATGGCATCAAGGAGGGGCAGAAGGGGCTCATCGTCGTCGACTACCTGCAGCTCATGCAGCCCAGCCCGGGCACGAAGAACAAGAGCACCAACGACCAGGTGGGAGAGATCTCCCGTGGCCTGAAGATTCTCGCGAAGGAGATGAACATGCCGGTCATCGCCCTCTCGCAGCTCTCGCGCGCCGTGGAGCAGCGCGGTAAGGACAAGCGGCCCATGCTGTCCGACCTGCGCGACTCCGGATCCATCGAGCAGGACGCCGATATCGTCATGTTCATCGACCGGTCGATGAACGAGATCGAGGCCGAGAGCGAGAGCCGCCCCGACCTGGGCACCGCGAAGCTCATCGTGGCGAAGCACCGCAACGGCGCCACCCGCGACATCGACCTGGCCTTCAATCCCGAGTTCACGAAGTTCATGGACTTCATCGACGACTCGCGGGTCGCATCATTCTAGCCCGTGGCCGAGACGCTGACATTCATCCACGCCGCCGACCTGCATATCGGCGCGCCCTTCCGGGGCCTGCGGGCGCTTTCCGAGGAGTGGGCGCGCCGCCTGTCCGACGCTATTCCCGCGGCCTGGGACCGCGTGGTGGACGCGGCGGTCTCGCGGCAGGTCGACTTCGTGGTGGTTGCCGGCGACATATTCGATTCCGTGCGCGCCTCCTACCGCGACTACCTGCGCTTCTTCGATGGGCTGCAGCGCCTCGACGCGGCGGGCATCCCCTCGTATCTGTGCACGGGCAACCACGATCCGCTGAGCCTGTGGCAGAAAGATTTCTTCGCGCTGCCGCCCTCGGCCACGATGCTCGCCGCCGACCGTCCCGATTTCGCCCTGTTCGAGAAGGACGGTCGCCCCGCCGCCCTCATCTGCGGGCGCGGCTATCCCAACAAGGTGTGGTCGCAGGATGAGGACATCTCCGCGGGCATCACCCGCGCCGCCGCCGAGGAGGCCCTCGGCCCGCGGGCCGCCGAGGCCCCCTTTGCCGTGGGCGTCCTGCACACGGGGCTCATGCTCGACCCGGTGAAGGCCCCCACCGACCCGTCCGCGCTGGCCCGGGCCGGCATGGACTATTGGGCGCTCGGCCACATCCACCGGCGCTACGTGCACGACGAGGCCGACCCGCGCATCGTGTTCTCCGGCTGCATCCAGGGCCGCGACGTGCGCGAGACGGGATCGCGCGGGGTGTACGCGGTGACCTTGGAGAAGGGAAGGGTTCCGCAGCTGACGTTTCTCCCTACGGCCTCGGTGGTGTGGGAGCGCATCGAGGTCGACGTGTCCGATTGCCCCAACATCCCCGCGCTCGTGGACAAGGTCATGCGCGAGCAGTTCGCGGCGAACGGCGCCGCCTCCTGCGAGATGATGGTCTCGCGCATCATCCTCACCGGGTCCTCCGACCTTCACGAGGTGCTGGGTCGCCCCGGCGTGCTCGACGAGGTGCGCGCATCTATCAACGACGCGTACACGGAGTTCTTCTGCGACGCGCTCGTCGACGCCACCCGCGCGCCGCTCGACGAGGAGGCCCTACGCGCCGAAGGCATGTTCCCCGCGCTGTTCCTCCGCACCGCCGACGCCATGACCGCCGACCCGCAGGGGCAGATCGACTACCTCCAAGGAGAGTTCCTCTCGCGGAACATTCCCCTGACGGCGGCCTTATCCGAGAAGAAGGCCCGGAGGCTTTCCGAGGAGGCGTCGGCGCTCGTGCTCGATCTTCTCGTGCAGGGGGGAGACGAATGAGCGACCGTGCTGCGCCCTTCCTCCGCTATTTGCGCATCGAGCGATTCGGAAACATCCACGATCGCACGGTGGGGCCCTTCGACGAGCATCTGAATATCGTGTTCGGCGGCAACGAGGCCGGGAAGACCACGCTGGCCGCCTTCGTCGGAGGCGTCCTCTTCGGCTGGGAGGAGGCCCGCGGCAACCGCAACACCTACAAGCCCACCGGCGCCGAGCGCTGCGGGAGCCTGCTCTTCTCCGACGGCCGTGCCCTCTCTCGGGAGCGCAACGTCGACGGGCTGCAGGGCGATGCGGCCCTCGTGGAGGACATCGACAAAGACACGTTCCGCACCATGTTCTCGCTGAACAGCGACGAGCTCCGCAGTTTGCGCAACACTACCGACACCACGGCGAAGCTGCTGACCGCCGGCGCGGGCACCGGCTCCTCGCCGGCCCATGCCCTCGCCCATGTGAACGAGCGTCTCGCGGCGTTCACTTCACGCGCGGTCGCGGCCGAGCAGTCCATCCCCCGGCTCATCGCCCGCCGCGCCGAGCTGCGCGACCGGCAGCAGGAGGCCTCCGACGAGGCCGACCGTTGGCGGGCGCAGGACAGGGAGCTGCACGAGTTGGAACCGGAGCGCGCCGCCATGGGCGAGCGCGTGGAGGAGAGCAACGGGCTTATCGAGGCGCTCTCGTCGGCCCGGGCGACGGTGGAATCGCTCGATGCCGAGCGCGTCACGCTCGATCGGGAGATCGGACGTTTGCGCGAGGCCCAGCAGGCGGCCGAGCGCGAGCAGGCCGAGCGCTCCGCGACGGTGGGGACTCGCCTCGCCGCTCTGACGGGCAACGAGGACAGGGCGCTGCGGGACCGCCTCGATGCCCTCGCGGCCCAAGAGGCGCGGCTTTCCCACGCCACTGAGGTGGCGCGGGCCAACTACACCTCGTCGGCGGCCGTGCACGAGGCGCTCCTCGAGACGGAGAACGAGGTGGACGAGCGTCAGGAAATGCGCTCGAAGCGCCGGCTCCAGGTGGCCTTCTGCGTGGTCATTCCTGCCGTGCTCTTCCTCCTCGGGGTGCCGCTGTTCATCGAGGGCCGAGACGCGGGCTCCCTCAGCTACATGGCCATCGGCTCCCTTCTCACAGTGTTCGCCTTCCTCATGGTGGCCGGCGGTTTCGCCCTGCTGTTCCGGCCCGACAAGCAGAACGTCGCTCGCAAGGAGCGCTTCGCGGACGCCCATTGGGTGATGGTGCAGGACAAGAAGAAGCTGGAGGCGTGTCAGGCCGAGGAGGAAAAGTTCGCAAAGCGGCTTGCCGACGAGCTGGCATCGCTGGGCCTCGCTCCCGCCGAGACGCTGCGCCAGGCCCGCGTGCTGCTCGACGAGGCCCGCGATGCCCGGTCGGATATCGCGCTCAGCCAGCAGCGCCAGCATGCGTCGGCCCTGCGCGCGACCCAGGCCGCCGACCGCCTGCGCGCCATCGCCGAGGATCGGGCCGCCGCCCTCGCGCGCGCCGGGCTGCCCGAGGGGGCGGCGCTGGAAGATATCGATGCCGAGCTCGACCGACGCCTGCGCCAGCGGGCGGGGCTCTTGGAGGCCTTCGAGTCGATGAACCGCCGTGCCGGAGAGCTGGCGAGCACGTTGGCCCAAGCCGAGGGGGCGGCGGAGTTCGACCGGCTCAAGATAGAGGTGCAGCAAGTTTCCACGCGGCTCGACGAGGCGCGAACCGATTTCGCCCGGCTGCTGCTGGCCAAGCACATGCTCGAGACCGCCGTGGCCTCGTGGGAGTCGAAGCGCCAGCCCGAGGTATATGCCAAGGCGAGCCGCCTGCTCTCCCTCATGACCGAGGGCCGGTGGACCCAGGTGGCCCTCACCTCGGAGGGGACGCTCGAGGTCTCCGATGCCTTCATGCGCACCCGCCTGCCCGTGCATCTCTCCCTCGGCACCTGCCAGCAGCTGTACTTGGCCCTCCGCATCGCGTTGCTGACAAGCGCCGACAACGTCGGCCGCGCCATTCCCATCCTGGCGGACGACATCCTCGTGAACTTCGACGAGCAGCGCCGCGGCGGCGCGGCCCGGGCCCTGGTGGAGCTCGCCGAGACGCGGCAGGTCGTTCTGTTCACCTGTCACACCGAGGTCGTGCGCGTTCTGAAGAAGGCGGCGAAGCAGGCCGGCAGCCCCGCCACGATCATCGATCTGTGAGGCCGGCATCTCGTTTGCCCTTGCCTTGCCCTATCAAATAGCCGATCAAAAAGGAAAAAGCGGCCATTCGGTTACCAAACCGTTGACGGCGTGGTACAAAAGCGAGATTATCACCTGATCGACAAAGACGTATCTGACGTTGAGGCAAAGAGGCGGTTGATATGATTCGCACACGTAATGACGCACCATCGACACTCTCCTCGCTCGCCCGCACTGCGCTGGCGGCAGTTCTGGCGGCAGGCTTGATGATTCCCGCCGCCAGTCTGGCTGCCTATGCGGATGAACCCAACGGGGGGGGGTCTTCCCGAGCCGTTGAGGCCCTGACCCAAGGCGCCGGCGGCATTTTGGAGGGGATGGATGCCGTAGCTCTTCAGTCGGAGGAGCCGGAGCCCCAGGCTTCTCCTGCGGCAGCGCCGAATCCTCTCGCTGCGGACACCGTGGTGGGGGGCATGACGATTTCCGGCGGCGTGGCGGGTACCGACTATACCGTCAGCGGAACCACCGTGGTGGTAAAGACGGACACTCTTCTTACTTTGAAGGGCACTCTCTCGAACGGAACGGTGCGCATCGAGGCGGGGGCAAAGGCCAATATCGTTCTCGATGGCGTTACCATTACGAGCCAGGAACTAGACTCGCCCATCAACCTCATGGCCACGGGTTCCGAACTGAGGCTCACCATTGCCGACGGCTCGACCAATCTTCTGCAAGCGACCGGAACGGTCACTTCTAAGAAATCCAAAAGCGCTGCAGGTATCCACTGCGGAGCCGGTTCCACCCTCTACATCGATGACGGCCGTCCGAACTGGGAAGGCGACCACCATGTGGAAGTATACGCTGGCGTGGTAGCCGAAGATGCGGTGCTCGATGACGGTACCGAAGTGAAGGCTGGCGATCCGCTGAGCGCCCTTGCCAGCGACAATCCCGGAACGCTTACCGTGAAGGGAGGCTACCACTCTGCCGCTATCGGTGCCGGTCCCCTCGAGATGGCCGGCCTTATGATCTTCGACGGAGGCAACATCTTCGCCTACGCCTGGGGAGGAAGCGACCAAAACGGAGGAACCGGAACCGCCATCGGTGTGACCAACGCCGCCTCGAAGGACGATCATCGCTCCGGCGGCGCTGCTATTGGTGGTAGCCATGGCGGCGGCGCGACCGACATGGTTTTCAACGGGGGAAACATTGTGGCGGCTGGCTCGTATCACGGTGCCGGTGTGGGCGCTGGCTGGTCCAACCTCGCCACCAGCCTCAACTATCTCCCTGCGTCTCAGCAGACAGGCGCATCGAGCATGCAAACGGCATTGGTTTGCGGAAATATCACCATCAACGGCGGTCGCATCGTGTCCCAGGGCTATGCTCACGGCAATGCCTTCGGTGGCGCCTGCGGAACGACGGCCAACAACTGCACTATTCGGGTGACGGGCGGCACGCTGCTCCCCTATTCATTTGTCGGGAAAGATGCCTCTGGCACCGCGCAGAACAAGAAGGATATTGGCGGTTCCGGAGGCCGCGTGATCATCAGCGGCGGTTCGGTGCGGCTCTCGGGTGCGCAGTCGGCAAAATTCGAGAGCACCGACAATAAGGCGTATAGCGACGACGAGTTTAAGAATGAGGTCGCGCCCATTACCATCGACCTTTCGGACGACTTGGGTGCCATCGACGCCCCCATCGAGTACTGGGAGCTGCAAGTAGACGGCAAGCCCATCGAGTACGGCGCGCCCACAGAACTGGACAAAGGCAATTTGTATCTCTGGCTCTCCAATGCTGATGCAAAGAAGGATGTGAAGATCATCCTTCACTACAAAGACGCCGACAACAAGGTCGTCGAGGTGGAGCCCCTCGAAACCCAAGGCGGCGGCTCCACGGCCAAGCGATGGATTCCCTTTGAGATGCAGGAAGAGTACTTCCCCGGCGGCCTGACGAAGCCCTACGACGGCAAGCCCATTGAGAAGTGGTCGTTGGCCCAGAATCCCGTGAGCATTACCACGAGTACCGAGACGCGCACTCTCAACGATGATACGTACGTCACATTCAAGTACCAGCGTATCGACGACGAGGGCAACCCGCTCGAGGAGTTCACCACCGGCACCGAGATGCCCACCGACACGGGCCGCATGGCCTTCCGCATGGAGTCTACCCAGTTCGGCAACGATGAGAAGCTGACGAGCTACTGGGGACATTCGACCGAGGGTATCTGCGAAATCACGCCGGTGCCCGCTATTCTTCATATCAACAGTGTAGAGTGGGGCTATCTCGACGAGAAAACGGGCGATTGGAAGCAGATTACCCAAGATCAGGTGGATGCTGGCGAGGCCGGGAACCGCTTGAAGCTCTCCTTCTACGTGCGCTCTGCGAATAGCACGGCTTTGACATGCGCTGCTCCGACGGGTAGTTTCCAGGTGAAGATCGACGGAGAGAACGTGGGCGAGCCTATCGCAATGACGGAGGAGGTCATAGGGAAGTCCGCCTACTCCTCCATTGCGTGGGAGGACATCGACGGGCGCCACGCGACTCGGGTGACCTATTATCTCGATCCGACCAACAAGGACGCCCTTCTGAAGCTGCTCGAAGGGGCCGACGGCGCCGAGCATATGGTGAACATCGAGTACATCGCCGATAAGAACTATATCCAGGGCGTCGAGGAAAACCCCGACAACGCCCAGGAGGACGAGGCGTTCATCGTGCCTGTGCCGCCGAAGGGCGAGGTTGAGCCCGACGGCCCGGTGAAGATCGAGCCCGACGATCCCATCGACCCCGACCCGGACAACCCCACGGGGAAGATGACCATCATCCGCAAGACCATCACGGCCAACTACAGCGACTTCCACAAGAAGGATGCTGAGATCGCCGATTTCTTCTCCATGGCCGTGTCGTCGAACTCCTCGGCGCCCACCACCTACAATGTGTCCAACGGCGCCGTCGCCGACATCGTGTGGGACGACGAAGAGGATGCGCCGTCGCTCACCGATGACGGCAAGCTGCAGATCCAGGTGAACAGCTGCGGCAGCTCGGTTATCACGCTGGAGCAGAAAGCGAACGCCCTGTATACCGGCATCAAGTACATCCTCACGGTGAACGTGCTGCCCGATGCCACGCTCGTGCCCCAGGTGCAGATTCGCATGATCTCGAACAACCTCACGCACCCCGGACAGCCCGCCCGACCGGGTGACGAGATAGAGTACCTGGTCAGCGGCTTGAACCTGACCGAGGGTTCGGCATGGCAGGCGGCCACGCTGCTCGACACGATAGACAGCCGCCTCGAGCTCGACCGCGACAGCGTGCGCCTGGCGAGCAACTACGAGACACCCGACCGCGATACCACGCTCGGCACGACCGCCTTCTACCAGGGCTTCGACTGGGATGCCCTCGACTGGACGAGCCTGCCGCAGGGCCAGTACACCGAGAGCGGCCAGCAGATTTCCAAGATGGTGGGGTCGGTGTACGGAGGCCAGTCCACGACGCTGCGCTTCACGGCTACGTTGAAGCCCGGTACGGCAGGCCGTCCCACTTCCCCCGATGACCCTGCCGACATCAAGAACGAGCCCGACGGCGATGGCGGCTACGGCACGCCCGAGGATTCCATCGTGCCCGGCCAGAAGCCGGAAGTCGACCCCACGCCTCTGCCGGGGGAGAACATCGTCGTGGTGGGCGACGACCCGAAGACCGAGGACCCCGATCCCGACGGCGACCCCGATGACGACAAGAAGCAGCCCGACGACCCGGGTACCGTCACGCCGCTGCCTATTATCCCGAAGGATCCGGTGGTGGTTCCCGACCCGGACGACCCCTCGTCGTCGGCGGACATCACGGTGGAGAAGACCGCCGAGAACCTGACCCATCCCGAGGCGAAGCGCGCCACAGTGGGCGACGAGATCGCCTACACCGTCGTTGTGGCCAACAAGGGCGCCGACAGCGCCTGGTACGATGCGGTGATCCGCGACACGTTACCGGTGGGCCTCGCGCCGGTGCCGGGCAGCTTCAAGCTCGTCGACGGCACGGGCGCCTCCATTGCCGTGTCCGACGAGGTGTACGTGGAGAAGACGCGTACCATCGCCCTATACATCGGCGATTTGTACGGCGGCGAGCAAGCGACGCTCACCTTCCGCTGCACGGTGACTCCCGAGGCGGCGGGCGGAAGCATTGCCAACGTCGCCTTCGCCTTCGGCGACACCCCCAGCGAGAAATGGGAGAAGGAGCATCCGACGCCCAGCCCGGACGATCCCGACAACCCGGATAACCCCGACGACCCCGACAATCCCGACGGCCCTGGCGGCAGCGACCCGGACAACCCGGGAACCGACCCCGCTCCGAAGCCGAAGCCCAACCCGGGTGACCCCTTCGTGCCCGAGAACCCGCAGAATCCCGATGACCCGTGGGAGGACTTCGACTGGAACGATTATCCCGAGGAGAAGCCCCAGCCCTCCAACCAAGACAAGCCGGCGGCTCCCAACGATCCCGACAAGGGCGTGCTGCCGGGCGACCCGGTGGAGGACTCCCTGGCCATCGACCTCGTCGGCGAGAACCTCACGCGCAACATCGCCGATACCATGGTGGGCGACCATATTCGCTACACGCTCACGTTCACCAATACCCAGGAGCACACCTCGCTCATGCTGTCGGCTCTGCGCAATCAGGTGCCCGACGGGCTGACCCTCGTTCCCGGATCCATCACCGTGACCGTCCCCCAGCCCGCGCAGCCCTTCGCCGCCGCTCGCGACGCGCTGCCGCTGGCTTCCGCGGCCCCCATCGCACTGGCCGCCGCGCCTGCCGCCGACGGGGCGGCGGTCACCTACCCGGTTTCCGATGCCTCCTACGACGAGGGCACGCGCACTATGGCCGTGAACGCCGGCGAGCTTCCCGGCGGCAAGTCCGTCGTGCTCGCCTTCGAGGCGGTGGTGGGGCCGCGCGCGGCGGGCAAGACCATCGTCGACAACGGCTGGGGGCACGGCACGATGCCCACCTACTACGCCGACGACGACAACGACCCGGAGGTGGCCACCACGTTCGTGCCGGCCGGCGGCCTCGCTGCGTATCTGTCCCAGCCGGGCACTCGCACGCTGGCCGACGAGCATATCATTCCCGTGAAGGACGTCATCGACCCCGAGGAAGGGGCCATCACGGTGAAGAAGGAGGCCCAGAATCTCACGACGAGCGGCGGCGACACCTTCGTGGGTGACCGCATCCGCTACACGGTGACTCTTTCCAACGCGACGCCGGGCTCGGCCTGGTACGACGCGGTCATCTCGGATACCGTGCCGCGCGGCATCGAGGTGGATGCTGCCAAGGTCGAGCTGAAGCTCGCCGACGGCAAGACTGTCCCCGTGAAGGATGCCTACGATGCCGAGACGAGGCGCTTGGCCGTGAACGTGGGCGACGTGGCGGGCGGCACTGCGGTGCAGCTCGTCTTTGAGGCGACCGTCACCCAGGAGGCCGTCGGCGCCGATGTGGGCAACGTGGCCATGGCCTTCGGCACCCTGCCGAGCCAGAGCGACCCCAATCGCTTCGATGCGGGCACGACGCTGCCCGAGCCGGGTACGAAGTTCGTCCCCGACGAGGGCTGGGATGCCTTCGAGGGCGCGCACCCGGGCATCTCGAGCGGCGAGCCGGTATATCCCTCGGCGAACGTGACGGCCGAGGGCGGCGTGAAGGAGTCGGAGGGATGGGGAACCGATGCGTTCGGCACCCGCCTCGCCCAGACGGGTGATACGGTGTTCGCCATGACCGTCGCCATGGCGTTTGCCGCCATGGTGTCGCTCCTCGTCGTGGTGGCCGCAACCCGCCGCCGAGAGGAGCAGGACAGCTAGGGAAGCGCATCAGATTTTCCCACGTCCCCTCAACCATTCCGAAGGGCCCGCGTCAGCTTCGAGCTGCGCGGGCCTTTCTGCAGGCCCGCCTGTCGGCCGGCATCGTTGGCGCCCGGTCGCCGATGCGCGTCCGACCCTTTTCCCGCCCATTGCCCTGCCAAACCCCTGGGAAGTTGCCGAAAAGAAACTTTTCGGTTGTCAGATTGTTGGCGTGGTGCTATAAAGAAGAATCACTCACCTATTCGGTATATCTGCTCATAAGATTACAGGATTAACGAGGCGATATTCATGACTGAAATGCACTTGAACACCCGTCCTTCCCCGAAGGCAACTCTTCTTCGGTGCGCTACGGCCGCCGTGCTGGCCATCGGTCTCATGCTCCCCGCGCCGGCCCTCCAGGCCTACGGCGAAGAGGCTGCGGGGGGGGGGTGCTTCCCCCGCCGCTGAAGCGGATGTAACCGAGGCAACCCTCACTATCAAGGCCGGAGCCGCCGTGAAGCAGGACGACGGCTCCTGGCGGTTCCCCTACCTCACCGTGGAGAGCACGAGCGAGCGACTCATCAAGAGCATCACGGTGCAGTTCACGTCCCCCATTACGAACGCCGATTCCATCAACATCAAGGACGACACCGCCAACGGCTTCGTGCTGTTCCAGCCGACGAAGGCGGGCAACCGCTCCATCAACAAGAGCTCCGGCGCCACGGCGGCCGAATGGCAGAAGTTCCTGCGCGAGAACATGTCCATCACCTTGTCGAACGCCGACAAGACCACGAGCCTCCGCATGATCGCGAACTACAATCCCGTCACTGAGCTCTACGACTATAACTCCCTGAACGGCCATTACTACAAAACCGTGCAGCACACCTCGGTGTCATGGCCAACCGCCTATGCCGAGTCTCGGAAGCCCGAGAACAAGTACATGGGCATGCAGGGCTATCTCGTGACGGTTACCAGCCAGGAAGAGCACGACTACGTGTACTCGATGATCGGCCAGAACTGCTGGACGTCGCTCACCTGCCTGGACGCGTACACGGGGCCCGTGAAGAACAACTACGCGGACTTCTATAAGGCTCACAACATCACGACTCCCGCTACTACGTATACGAGCAGCCAGGCCTATTATTATTGGGTCGATGGCCCGGAAGCGGGAAAGCTCGCCTCTTACGGCGCCTATAAAGCCCAGGTCGCCGCACCCGATCCTGACGGTGGCACCATGTTCACGAACTGGGGTACCGGCGAGCCGAACAACTCGAGCGGCGAGCAGTGCATGCACTTCTACGCCTCCACCGGCGGGGCATGGAACGACTTCAGTCAAACGAGTACTTCTGTGAACTACTACGTTATCGAGTACGGTGGCATGCCGGGAGACCCCGAAGACGGGGAGGATGAGTCCACGTCCGACGGGTCGGGCAACGCCGATGTGTTCGTGAAGGTGGAAATCGACATCGACCCCCTGGGCAAGACCATTACCACCTCGGCCGATAACGTGCGCCTCGGCCAGCCCCTGAAGATCTCCGAGAACGCCAACGGCGGTGACATCATGAAGACCGACGCCTCCGGCGAGCAGGTTCCCTCCGAGGTCGTCCGCACCTTCTACAAGAAGGAGGAGGACGGAATCTGGACGAAGCTCGACGAGCCGCCCACCACCGTGGGAACCTACAAGGTGGAGTCGAGCGCCGTGTACCGCGATGCCGGCGATTCCGTGGAAGCCGAGGACTACAAGCCCGGTTCCGCCCAGTTCAAGATTCTGCCGGCGGTGCTGGATGTCACCACCGAGGCCGAGACGCCGACCCCGGACGACCCCTCGCAGCCGAGCCAGCCGGCGGTGGACCGTCACTACACCAAGGTCTACGACGGCACCACGAACTTCACCACCCAGATCATCGGTCTCGAGGATTTGCTACTGCCCGGCTTCCCCGACGCGAAGCTCGTCTACGACTACGCCACGTTCGCCACCTCGGAGGTGGGCGATCAGGATCTCGTGCTCCACAACGTGCGCATCGAGGGTGCCGATGCGGCTAGCTACACCTTGGCCGGCATGAAGGCCGACCCCGATAACGAGGGCCAGAAGACCCTCACCGTGCGGGGCACCATCCTGCCCCGCGAGGTGGTGCTCACGCCGTCGCTGCTCGGCTCCAACGGCTCGCCGGTCACCCAGTGGCAGGTGAATAAGCCCATTACCGGCCAGACGAACCCCACCAACGACCTGGCCGACTTCGACGAGGCCACGGGCAACCCCGCCGAGACCGAGAACACCAACCCCACGACGGGCGAGAAGACCTCCTGGATCACGGATTGGAACGGCAACATGCTCGCGCCCGATGACGCCCTGGCCGAGGTGCTGGCCGGCGTGACCATCGACTACTCCGTGGCCACCAAGGGAGGCCTGGCTCTCAACGAGGCGAAGCCCCAGATAGGCACCTACCTTGTGAACGCCGCGCTGAAGGGCGAGGGCGTCGCCTACGACCCCGATACCAACTCCTACCTCGTTGGCAACTACCGCTTTACCATCGGCGAGAGCACCCTGAAGGTGAGCCCGAAGCCGGCCCCGACGGTCATCGAGACCACGGTGACGACCGATCCCGCCGACCCGGGCAGCGGGCCGGTGACCGAAGACGACATCCTGGACATCGTGGGGGGAGAGGTGAGCCCCGGCGGCAAGGACCCGTCCAAGCCCGCCGTGCCCGACGTGAAGCCCACCATCACCATCACCGAGGGCAAGACCGTGGTCGATGAGATCGACCCCACGGAGCCGGGCGAGTACGTGATCACGGTGACGTACCCCGATCCCGATGGCGGCCCCGATACCGAGGTGGTCATCCACTATGTGGTGGAGCCGCCCGCGCCCGACGCGCCTGCTGCGCCTGACTCATCCGAGGCCGCGTACTACACCGTTACCACGCGCCTGCGCGGCTCGGTGGATGCCACCACCACCCTCACCCCGTCGGCCAGCGTGAAGAAGGGCGGCAGCTACCAGGTGACCTGGTCGGCGGGCAAGGACCGCTACGTGTCCCTTGTGGAGGTGGACGGCAAGCCCTACGATGCCCAGAACTCCACCATCGATTTCTCGGACATCTCGGCGAACCACGAGGTGGTGGTCACCGTGGTGAAGATGCCCTCGGCCGGCTCCACCGTCACCCCGGGCTGGTACACCGTGACTGTGAACCGCTACGGCGGCTCGGAGGGCCTCTCCGCTTCGCCGACGCGCACGGTGGACGTGGGCGGCAACGTGAACGTGTGGTGGCAGCCCGAGGAGGGCTACGAGGTGACCGAGGTGGTCATCGACGGCAAGCAGCACCTCACCGCCGAGGAGATTGCCAAGGGCAGCTTCGACTTCGCCTCCGTGTCCGCCAACCATGTGGTGGACGTGCGCTACAAGGCCATCGGCCACGAGTCCGAGGTGTCCCAGCTCGACTACCTGGTGAACACGAAGATCGAAGGCGGTCCCGGCTCCATTACCGGCGGCGCTACCGTGGCCCCGGGCGGCAGCTACGAGGTGGCCTGGGAGCCCATCGTGCAGACGACGACCGATCCTACCGACCCCAACTACGCCGTCTACGAGGTGGCGAGCGTCACGGTGAACGGCGACGAGCGCGCCGGCACCCGGGACGACACGCTGGAGCTGTCCGATATCAAGGCCGATCAGGACGTGGTGATCACCATGCGTCCCGCCCTCTTCCACATCAACGTGACCGGCTTCAGCATCGGCGGCGGCCGTGGCAAGGTGTCCGAGAATAAGACCTTGTTCAAGGGCCAGCAGTACACGGGCATCCTCGGTACGCCCGATGCCGGCAGCCGCATCGCCCGCGTGGTGGTGGACGGCGCGGTGGTCTACGACGAGACCGATCCCTCCACCCGTCTCGAGGAGGAGGTCGCCGAGGCGGTGGTGGACGATGTGGTGCCCATGGCCTTCGCCCTGGCCCGCGCGGCGTCGCCCACCTTCCCTCCCGAGGTGAAGGTGGCCCGCGCCATGACCGAGCAGACGGCGCGCTACGACATCTCCGGCATCGCCGGCGACCACAAGGTGGAGGTGTACTTCGCCGCCGAGAGCGAGCCGCCCGTTGACGACGACACTGCGAAGAAGGCCAAGGACGACGCCACCACGGTGACGCCCACGGTCGACGGCGGTTCGGGCACCATCACCATCGGCACCAAAGACCCCGCCGACCCCGATGCCGAGCCGGAGTGGGGCGGCCAGCCCGATCCGGACAAGGAGACCGTGGTGAAGTGGGACGATGTGCCCGAGGGCAGCGAGCCCACGAAGATCGTGGTGAACGGCGAGGAGATCACGCTCACCCCCGAGGACATCGAGAAGGGCTACGTGGTGATTCCCCCCGACAAGCTGAAGCCCGGCGAGGACAACACGGTGGAGCTCGTGGTGGAGCGCAAGCCGCTGCCCGGCGATGATGTGCTCCCCACCCAGAAGGACAAGCCCACCAACGCCAACGACGGCCGCTACTGGGTCGTGTCCACCGGCATCACCGGCGGCGCGGGCACGGTGACGCCCTCGGCCGAGGTGACCGCCGGCGACAGCTACACGGTCAGCTGGTCGGCCGATGCGGGCTATCGCGTGGTGAAGGTGATCGTCGACGGCGTGGAGCGCCCCGACCTCCTCGGCGCCGACTCCGTGACCTTCGACCGCCTGTCCACCAACCACTCGGTGCAGGTGGTGCTCGAGGCCGTGCCCGATCAGGAAAATCCCGACGGCAACGACCCCTCGGGCAACAACCCGGGCGGCGGCAACTCGGGCGATGGAGGCTCCGGATCCGGCAACAGCGACGGGAACGGCGATGGCGGCAGTGCCAATGCTGGCGGTACGGGCTCCGATGGCCAGGGCGGCGCCGCGGCAAGTGGCGACGCGCAGAAAGCCACGCGCCTGACCCGCCTCGCCCAGACCGGCGATACGACGATCGCCCTGGGCGCCTCCGTCGCGCTCGTGGGCGCGGCCGCCCTTGCGCTGGCGCTGTTCGCCACCCGCAAGCGCCGCAAGGAGTAGCGCTTTCGCCGCTCCGCGTGCTCGGGGAGGCCGTTCCCTGATCTTCGCCCCGTAGAAAAGGCCCGCAGGTACCGAACCCGCGGGTCTTTTTGCGCTCCCTGTACTATACTTACCTCTTCGAGCAGAAGGCTCTCGACGAAAGGACGCAGCATGCCCAGCACAGTGCTCGTCGGCGCCCAGTGGGGCGACGAAGGCAAGGGGAAGATCACCGATCTTATCGCCAGCGACTACGACTACGTCGTGCGGTTCCAAGGCGGCAACAACGCCGGCCACACGGTCATCCACGGCGACAAGAAGCTGGCGCTGCACCTCATGCCCTCCGGTGTCATGTACGAGAACGCGGTGCCGGTCATCGGTAACGGCGTGGTGGTAGACCCCGGTGTGCTCGTGAAGGAAATGGCCATGCTGGAGGCCGAGGGCGTATCCTGCAAGAACCTGCGCATCTCCAACGACGCGCACCTCATCATGCCGTACCACAAGGATCTCGACGGCGCCGACGAGAAGAGCCTCGGCGAGAAGAAGATCGGCACCACCAAGCGCGGCATCGGCCCGTGTTACCAGGACAAGATGGGCCGCAAGGGCATCCGCATGCAGGATCTGCTCGACGAGAAGATCTTCCGCCTGAAGCTGGAAGCGGTGCTCGCCCAGAAGAACCCCATCCTGGAGAAGATCTACGGCCTGCACACCTACACCGTGGAGGAGATCTGCGACGAGTATTTGCCCTATGCCCAGATTCTCGCCCCCTATGTGTGCGAGTCGGCCCATATGCTGAACGCGGCGCTCGCCGAGGGCAAGTCCATCCTCTTCGAGGGCGCCCAGGGCACGCTGCTCGACATCGACCACGGCACCTACCCCTTCGTCACCTCGTCCTCCTGCTGCGCCGGCGGCGCGGCCACGGGCACGGGCGTGGGGCCGGCCGCCATCGATCGGGTGCTCGGTATCAGCAAGGCCTACGTGACCCGCGTGGGCGAGGGCCCCTTCCCCACGGAGCTGAAGTTCCCCGAGAACGGCGGTGAGGGGCAGGATGCCGAGGACGGCGAGCTGCTCTGCGCGGCGGGCCACGAGTTCGGCGTCACCACGGGCCGCAAGCGCCGCTGCGGCTGGTTCGATGCCGTGATCGGGCGCTATGCCGCCGAGGTGAACGGGCTGACGGACGTGGCCCTCACGAAACTCGACGTGCTGTCGGCCTTCGACACCATCAAGGTGTGCGTGGCCTACGAGTGCAACGGCGAGCGCTACGACTACTTCCCCATGCAGCAGTCGGTGCTTCACCACGCGAAGCCCGTTTACGTGGAGCTTCCGGGCTGGAAGGACGAGGACATCACCGGGTGCCGCACCTACGAGGAACTTCCCGAGAACACCCGCGCCTACATCGAGTATTTGGAAGAGGTGTGCGGCGTGCCCATGAGCATCATTTCCGTGGGTCCCGACCGCGATCAGACTATTATGCGAAATTGGTAGGAGAGGACCGGTATGAACATTCTGGTATTGGGTTCGGGCGGCCGCGAGCACGCCATCGCGTGGGCCCTGCGCAAGTCTCCGAAGACTGATGTGCTCTACGTGGCGCCGGGCAACGGCGGCACCGCCGAGATCGCCGAGAACGTGGACATCGACGTGGCCGACTCCGAGGCTCTGCTCTCCTTCGTCCATGAGCGGAAGATCGGCCTGGTGGTCATCGGTCCCGAGGCTCCGCTCGTCGATGGCGTGGCCGACGTGCTGCGTGCCGACGGCGTGCCGGTGTTCGGCCCCAATGCCGACGGCGCCCAGCTGGAAGGGTCGAAGGCCTACTCCAAGGAGTTCATGGAGGCCAACGGCATTCCCACCGCCGCCTACGGGCGCTTCAGCGATGAGGAGGCGGCCCTCGCCTACGTGCGCGAGCAGGGCGCTCCCATCGTTATCAAGGCCGACGGCCTGGCCGCCGGCAAGGGCGTGGTGGTGGCCGAGACGCTGGAAGACGCCGAGGCCGCGGTGCGCGCCTGCTTCGAGGGCGCTTTCGGCGAGGCGGGTTCCACAGTGGTCATCGAGGAGTGCATGACCGGGCCGGAGTGCTCGCTGCTCTGCTTCGTCACCGACGGCAAGTCGTTCCCCATGGCCCCGGCCCAGGACCACAAGCGCGCCTACGACGGCGACCTCGGTCCGAACACGGGCGGCATGGGCGTGTACTCGCCGGTGCCCATCGTCACCGACGAGGAAATGGCCGCCATGGTGTCCATCATGGAGGATGCCGCCGCTGCCACGGCCCGCGCTCCTTTCGCGACCGACTACCGCGGCACGCTGTACGGCGGCTTCATGCTGACCCCCGACGGCCCGAAGATCGTCGAGTTCAACGTGCGCTTCGGCGACCCCGAGACCCAGGTGGTGCTCCCCCGCTTGGAGAGCGACCTGGTGGACGTGATGCTGGCCGTGGCCGAGGGCCGCGCCGACGATATCGAGCTGGCGTGGTCGGACGACTGGGCCGTGTCGGTGGTGCTCGCGAGCGAGGGTTACCCCGGCTCCTACGAGAAGGGGAAGGTCATCCTCGGTATCGAGGAGGCCGAGGAGCTGCCCGGCGTGACGGTGTTCCACGCCGGCACGAGGCGCAACTTCGACGGCGAGCTGCTCACCAACGGCGGCCGCGTGCTGAACGTGGTGGCCACCGGCGACACCTTCGAAGAGGCCCGCGAGCGCGCCTACGAGGCCTGCGACCTCATCAACTTCGAGGGCAAGCAGCTTCGCCACGACATCGGCAAGAAGGCCCTGCAGGGCCGTTCGGCCTGGGAGTAGCCCATGATTTCCGAGCGCCTGCTGTCGAAGGTGGTGGCCGCCTGCACGGCCAACTACCTGAAGCTTTCCCCCTGCACCGAGGAGCGCATGCCCGCGCCGGTGCCGGGCCAGCCCTACATGCTGTACATGCATGTGCCGTTCTGCGAGCGGCTCTGCCCGTACTGCTCGTTCAACCGCTTCCCCTTCCGCGAGGACCGTGCCCTGCCCTACTTCGAGAACATGCGCAAAGAGATGCGCATGCTGAAGGAGCTCGGCTACGATTTCGACTCGGTCTACATCGGCGGGGGCACCCCCACCATCATGATCGACGAGCTGTGCGAGACCATCGACTTGGCCCGCGATCTGTTCTCCATCAAGGAAGTGTCGAGCGAGACGAACCCGAACCACCTCATTCCCTCCTATCTGGAGAAGCTGAAAGGCCGCGTGCAGCGCCTGTCGGTGGGCGTGCAGTCCTTCGACGACGACCTGCTGCGCCAGATGGACCGCTACGACAAGTACGGCTGCGGCCAGGAGATCCTGGAGCGCATCGGCGAGGCCAGCCCGTACTTCGTGTCCATGAACGCTGACATGATCTTCAACTTCCCGGCCCAGACGGAGGACTCGCTCATCCGCGACATCGAGATGGTGGTGAAGTCCGGCGCGAGCCAGACCACCTTCTACCCGCTCATGGCCTCCCCTTCGGTGGAACGGTCGCTCGCGGCCACGGTGGGCAAGGTGGACTACAACCGCGAGCAGCGCTTCTACGAGATCATCTGCGATTTGCTGCTGGGAGATTTGCCCGGCGGCTGCCCGGGTCTGTTCGAGCTCGGCAGCGCGTGGACGTTCAACCGCCGCGGCACGGGCGCTGCCGGCGAGGACGCTATGATCGACGAGTACGTGGTCGACTACGAGGAGTACCCGGCCATCGGCTCGGGCGGCATCACCTATTTGGGCGAGAACCTGTACGTGAACACCTTCTCGGTGCGCGAGTACAACGAGGCCATCGAGAGCGGCCGTATGTCCATGATGGGCAAGACCACCTTCAGCCTGCGCGATCGCATGCGCTACCGCTTCATGATGCAGCTGTTCGGCCTGCGTCTCGACAAGCGCCAGTTCGAGCGCGACTTCGGCATGACCGTCGATCGCGGGCTGCCGGCCGAGATGGCCTTCATGCGCGCGTGCGGCGCCTTCGCCACCGACAACGCGGACGAGCTGACGCTCACGCCGAAGGGCCGCTACCTGGTGGTGGTCATGATGCGCCAGTTCTTCATCGGCGTGAACAACCTGCGCGACCAGGCCCGCGCCGCGCTCACGGGCGAGGAGCGCGAGCTCATCTTCGGCGACGGGTGCAAGTAGGCTTCTCCCATGACCTATATCTCCATCGTCACCCTTGCCGCCTACGGCCTCGTGCTCGCCTTCCTCGCCGCCATCGCGGTGGTGGATGTGCGCGAGCGGCGCGTGCCGAACGTGCTGTCGGGCGGCTTGGCGGCGCTGTGGCTGCTGTGGCGCGTGGTGCTCGGCTTTGCGGGGCGCCATATGGGACTCGGCTTCCGGGCGGAGTTCCTGGCGCCGGCTCCCACGGTGACGGTGCCCCCGGGGCTGGAGATCGTCGGCGCCTCGTTTGCCGGCGGCATTATCGGTGCCGTCATCCTGGGCGGCGGTCTGCTCGTGCTCACGGCGCTGTACGAGGCCATCACCCACAAGGAGTCGTTCGGCGGCGGCGACATCAAGCTCATGGCGGCCCTGGGTCTGTTCCTCGGCGCCGAGCGCGGGCTCATCTGCCTGCTCGCCGCCTGTCTGGCGAGCGTGCTGTACGCCCTGGCGCGCGCGGCGTGGCGGCGCATCGGCAAGCGCTGTGAGGAGCAGGGAGGCACGGCGGCCTTCAAGGAGGCGATGCCCTTCGCCCCCTTCATCGCCTTCGGCACGCTGTTCGCCTTCGTGGCGTAAGAGTTCCCGGGCAGTTGGATCTGCGGCCGGGCGGCGCGGGGTCGTGGCGAGGGTTCCTTCTGCTGCGCGCCGCCCGGCGTAAGCGGGCTCGGTAAATGGGGAAAGACGAAAGCGCCCCGCCTGCTGTGAGTGCAGGCGGGGCGCTCGTTGTCGCGCGGAGTGCGGTCTCTAGTCGCGGCAGCGGCGACGGGCGATGGCCAGGGCGGCCGCACCGCCCGCGAGGCCGATCAGCGCCGCGCCGATGGGTGCCTCGTCGCCGGTCTGGGCGAGGCGGTGGCGGCTGGTCGTCACGGAGGTTCCCTCCTCGTCGGCACCTTCCACCACGTAGGTCAGGCGCACGATTCTGTCAGGGCCGCCGTTGGGGTCGTGGTAGACGGCTGTGACGTAGTAGGTGCCGGGACGCGTGGGATCGATGAAGTCTACCTCTTCGCCGTTCAGGGTGATGGTGATCTCGGGCTTCACGTCGGCGGGCACCTTGTCGGGCCACTCGGTCTTGATCTCCTTGTCGATGTCGTCCTTGGTGATGGGCTTGCCGTTCGGATCAACAGGGCGCGTCACCGTCTCGTCGACCACCACATCGCCGGCGGGCGGCTGGGTGCCGTCGGGGTTTTCGGGAGTGCCGGGCTCCTCGGGCTTGCCGGGGTCGTCAGGCTTCGGCTCGGAGACGACGTACTCGAAGCGCACCACCTTGTCCTCGCCGCCATCGGGATCGGGGTAGGTGGCGATGACCACGTAGTGCCCCGGCACGGTGGGATCGATGGAGTCCACTTCCTCGCCGTCCTTGATGATGGTGATGATCGGATCGGTGTCGGGCACCTTGCCGCCGATCTGATCCTTCACGATGTCGTCGAGGTCGTCCTTGGAAATGGGGGGCCTGCCGGGGGTGACCTCCTCCTCGATGGTGCCTCCCTCGATGAGGTCGCCGATCTCGCCGAGCGCGCCGTCGCCGGCCGGATCGGCGGTCACGACCACCTTCGTCGGCTTCAGGGTGAGAAGGTAGTTGCCGATGTCGTAGCGGCCGCCTCCCAGGTCCTTCACGTTCGTGATGGGCGCGTCGAAGGAGGCGCCGCCGGCCTGCGCGGCCAGGGCGCGGGCGGCCTTGGCTGCGGCGCCGAGGGGGTTCACCTCGGAGAAGTGGACGGCCACGGTGTAGGTGCCGGCCTGGGGATTCTGCGCATCGAGCGCGGCCCCGTCGCTATCGCGCGTGCAGGTGAGCGTGGCCTCGCCCAGGATGGAGGCGATGCCGCTTTCGACGCGCTGGGCGTCGCGGGGTGCGAGCATGTTGGCGGCCCAGGGCGACGTGGCGCTGTCGTGCACGTCCTCGTCGCTTGCAAAGGCGATGGGAGCGCCCGCCTCGTCGTTGAGCGGCTTGCCCTCGAGGCCCCAGCGCACCGTGGCCGATGCGCTTACCACCAGCTCGCGGGGAACGATGCGGGCCGCAAGCTCGAGGGAGCCGTCCTCCTTCACGCCGGCCAGGGTGTAGTTGGAGGTGGCGTTGCCGTCGGCCGTCTCCAGGCGCGCGCCCTGCAGCACGACCTTGGTATCGCCCACTTCAGAGGTGACGTAGGCCGCGGAGTCGGCGGCGATCTTCACGTCGGAGGCGTGGGCGGGCAGCACGCCGGGCAGCGCCACGTTCCCGAGGCTGAAGTCAGAGGTGCCGTCGTACACCTTCTCGTACACCTTCGGCTGGGTGGTGCCGTCGGCGGTGGTCTCGCGGGTGGGATCCACCGTGGCGGGGCGCACCGTGAAGGTGGCGGTGCCGGCGACGAACTCGGTGCCGTCGTCGGCGTTGGGCTTGGTGGAGGTCACCTTGTAGCGCCCGGCGCGGTAGGGCACCTCGCTCTCGGGCACGGTGATGGGCCGGCCGTTCTCGTCGAGGATGTCGTTGCCGTTGGCATCGATCAGGGTGTAGGTGCGCGTTACCTGGTCGGACGTGGGATCGAGCACGCCGCCGTTGATGTTCTCGCTCACCTTGAGCGTCTGGCCCAGATTGATGCTGTCGGCCTCGGTGGTGATGGTGCGCTCCTCGGGGTCGACGTTGATGTCGACCTTCACGTACACGTCCACGTTCACGTCGACATCGGCGTCGCCGTCGTTGCCGGGGTTGTCCGGATCCTCCATATCATCCTCAAGGCCGCCGTATTCAATAACGTAGCAGCATTTCTGGTGCGCGCCGTTGTTGGGGTAGTTGGGGTAGTCGTTCCACTTCCCGATGTTTCCCGCTGCGGTGGCGACGCCGGCGGAGTTCTTCTGGCTGTACATATGCAGGCAGTACTCGCCCGAGGGCTGGGCGCCGGCGTTGTCGTACGACCCGATGTTCTTAGCGTTGTTCGGCTCGCCCGAGGCGAAGCTGAAGTACGCGTTGCCGCCGGTGACAGGATCCTTGACTGTCTGCGCCGCGCCCGCCGCCGTCATGCGGCAGATCTCCATAGGAGTGCCGCCCGGCCCCATGGTGGCCTCGGGGCCGGTGACCCAGTAGAAGCTATAGGGCCATCCGGTAGCCGGATTCTGCCAAGTGAACCCCGTGTTCGCCACGGCGCCGAGGGTGGGCTCGGCCGTTCCGCCCATCCACATGTTCGTGTCGATGAGCGTGGTGATGAAGCTGGACTCCTTGGCGCTCGTGACGGTGACGAGGTAGCCCTTCATGCCCATGTAGGGCTCGGCGGCCGCTGCCGCATCGCGGGCCTCGGTCCAGGTGGAGGGCTTGTTCACGTAGCGGTAGTAGTGCCCGTTCTCGGAGTTGTAGTCGTAGATGTCGGTAACGGGGGTGAGGCTCGCGATCATGCGCAGGCCCTTGGTGCCGCTGCCGCCGGCCAGGGTGACGCGCATGTGTTGCTGCAGGTACTCCTCCCACTTCTCGGCCGGCCAGCCTCCGTCTTCCTCGGCGGCGTTGGAGGCATTCACCGAGCGGTTGGCGGTCTTGCCCGTCACGACGAAGCCGTCCACGGTATCGAACTGCACGTCGTCGCCCGAGGTGATGGCGGTGGTGAACTGCACGGTGATGCTGCGGATGTTCTTGTCGGTATTCGCCGTGATCTTCAGATCGGGGAAGCGGTACACGTTGCCGTCGCGCACGGCGCGGCCGGCGACGATGGTGAGGACGGCGTCGTCGCCGTCATCGGCGAGGGCGCTTGCGGCCTCATGGAGGGTCGTGCTGTCTGCCCACGCAGCGGCCGGGGAGGCTGCTCCCGCAAGGCCCGCCGTGGCGATGATCGCGGCCAGGCTTGCAGCTGCTACACGCCCGGTAAGGTGCATTCCAAGCGAAAGGGACTTCATGGTGCGTCTTCTTTCCGTTGACAGGGTGTTTTGCGTGTAGGCATTATAACGCTGCGGTTACCGTTAGCCAACGGACACCCCTTTCAAAGGCGCGTTTCGTTCCGCACCGCTCCGGCGTCTCGTTCCGCGATTCTCGAAAAAACTTCTTGCAATGGGCATGGGCTCCCGCTAGAATATATGCTCGCGTCGAAAGCGATTGCTTTCCGCGCCCCTGGTCGGGTAGCTCAGTTGGTAGAGCAACGGACTGAAAATCCGTGTGTCGAGGGTTCAAGTCCCCCTCCGACCACCATAATCAAGAAGAGCCCCAGCAATGGGGCTCTTTTCATATCCGGGGGCTTCGAGGCGCGAGCCCTGCGAAGGCGAGACTGCCCGCCCTACAGCTTCCTCAGCTCTACCGTGCCGTGTTCGTAGAGGGAGTAGCTGGCTGATCCGTCCTTGGGGTGGCCGGCGCTGCCGGGGTTGGCGAAGGTGATGTGGCTTGGTGCATCGTCTCCCAGGGCGGCCGGGGCGAACGCGCTTCCGATGCCCTTCACGTGGGTATGCCCGCTGAAGACGAACGAGCCGCGGGCGAGGCCCTCGATGGCCCGGCGAACATCGAGGTGTCCGTGGGTGAGGAAGAGGGTGGTGCCCTCGTCCACCACGAGCGCGTAGTCACCAAGGCAGGGGAAATCCAGCACCATCTGATCCACTTCCGCATCGCAGTTTCCGCGCACGGCGGTAATGCGGTCGGCATACTCGTTCAGCAATTTCGCCACCTCGGCAGGCGCGTAGCCCTCGGGCAGGGGGTTGCGCGGTCCGTGGTAGAGCAAATCGCCGAGTAGCAGGATGCGGTCGGCGTCCTCCTCGTGGAAGCGGGCGATGAGCGCTTCGGCCGCCGGCAGCGAGCCGTGGATGTCTGAGGCGATGAGATAGCGCACGGGGTTCCTCCTTCGCGTGGGGTCGTGCCAGTATAGCAGGGGTGTTGGCAACGCGATGGCGCGCACCTTGATGGGGGCGCGGAAGGCCGCCGCTGCGCGCTGGATTTGGCGGAGGCTGCCCCCGCTGCTGGCTGGCAGGCGGATGCCGTCGCGCCTGCCTTCGACGCGGTGAGAAGGGGCTCCAGGTTGTTGACGCAGCGTCTATATATGAAGGAAAAAGATTAGTCAACAACTTATCTTTAACTAATCGGGTAAGAGGTATGGAAATCTCGAAAAAAGGTAGCAATCGGTTAACTTTACGGTACCGATTAGCGTTACTATGACCCCCAGAGGCAATGACGCCTCATTTGAAATTAGGAGGAGACCATGTTCAAAGCTAACGTAGGTTCCAGCACTGCCGCCGACGCCCGCGCTGCGGGCAAGGAGGCCGCGGCCCAGGCGGCTGCCGGCCTCGATGCCACTCAGGTGGCCATGGTGTACTGCAGCTGCGCTTACGATGTTGACGAAGTGGTGGCCGGCGTAGGGGAGGCGCTTCCCGAAGTGCCTGTGCTGGGCAACACCTCGTTCACCGGCGTGGTGGTTCCGGGCGCCGGATACGTGGGTGGCGACGAGCCGTTTGTGGGTGTGCTCGCCCTGTCCGACGACGCCATGACGGTGGGGGTGGCCGCGGCCGACCGCTCCGAGAACGACGACCCTGTGGTGGCGGGTGCCGCGCTGGCCACGGCGGCCATGGAGGCCGCGGGCCGCACCGATGCCCCCGACTACTTCTATATGGCCGCGTCCCCCGCTGAGGAGGAGTTCTATCTGAAGGGCATCGCCTCCGTCGTGGGTCGCATCCCGTTCTTCGGCGGTTCGGCTGCCGACAACTCCATCGCGGGCGAGTGGAAGCTCTACACCACCGGCGAGTCCTTCGCCGACGGCTGCGTGGCCGCGTTCTTCTGGGGCGGCCCGGCCATGACCAACGTGTTCACCGGCGCCTATCGCGAGACCGAGGATTTCGGCATCATCACCAAGATCGACGGCAACCGCACCCTCGTTGAGATCGACGGCGTGCCGGCGGCCAAGAAGTTCCAGGAGTGGACCGGTTGCACCGATGACGACATCGCCGGTGGCAACCTGCTCGCCTACACGGTGCTCTCGCCGCTGGGCGTGAAGGATCGCCTGGGCGACCTCATTGCCATCCGCCATCCCATGAACGGCAACGACGACTTCTCCATCAACGTGGGCAACAACCTGGCCGAGAAGACCTGCGTCATCCGCATGGAGGCCACGGTCGACGAGCTCATCCAGTCGGTGCCCGACACGCTGCGCGAGCTCATGGACCGCATGCCCGGCGAGCCCGCAGCCTTCCACCTGGTGCATTGCGGCGGCCGCCGCGCCGGCATCGACGCCCGCATCGGGGAAGTGGCTGCCGCCGTGGCCGAGGTGGCCGGCGACATTCCCTACCTCATGGAGTTCACCTTCGGCGAGTACGGCTTCGAGAGCGACAACAACAACACCTGCGGCGGCCTCATGCTGAGCTTCACCGGTTTCAGCAAGTAGTGACCCTGCTCTTGGATCCTCGCTTCTTATAAGGAAGAGAAGGGGAGGCGCGCGGGTGTTTGGCGCTGGGCTTTCTGCAGCGACTGAGACAGTCCAGTGGACTGTCTCACCAAGCGAAGCCTGCCCGAGCTAAATGCCCGCGGACCTTCCCGGACAAGCATCGAACAAAGGAGTTTATTTCTATGAAGATGTTCATTAACGGCAAAGCGGCCGATTCCTCCGACGGCGCTTCCATCGACGTTGTCAACCCGGCGACGGGCGTGGTGGTGGACACGGTTCCCGCCGCCACCGCCGAGGACGTGGCCGAGGCCGTGAAGTTCGCCCGCGCCGCCCAGCCCGAGTGGAACGCCGTGCCGGTGTGGAAGCGCGCCGAGATCATGATGGCCTTCCTCGACCTGGTGGAGCGCGACAAGGAGAAGCTCGCCCGCACCCTGTCCGACGAGACCGGCAAGCCCATCACCGAGGCCCGCGCCGAGATCGGCAACATTCCGATCGCCTTCAAGGCGTTCTCCGAGCGCGCGAAGCACCTCTACGACGAGGTCATCACCGCCGGCTGCGAGCAGGGTCAGGACACCACGGTGCTCATCACCCGCCGCGAGCCTCTCGGCGTGGTGGCCGCGGTCATCCCCTTCAACTTCCCCTGCGACCTGTTCGACCAGAAGGTGGCCCCGGCGCTTCTGGCCGGCAACTCCGTCATCGTGAAGCCCTCTACCGATAACCCGCTGACCCTGTGCATGCTGACCGCCCTGCTCGGCGAGGCCGGCGTTACCCCCGGTGCCGCCCAGATCGTCACCGGCCGCGGCTCGGTGGTGGGCCACGAGCTGTGCGCGAACCCCGACGTGGACCTCGTGACGCTCACCGGCTCCACCGAGGTGGGCATCGAGACCGCCGAGGTATGCGCCAAGACCCTCACCCACACCGCGCTGGAGCTCGGCGGCAACGACGCCTTCGTCGTGATGCCCGATGCCGACATCGAGCTGGCCGCTAGCGAGGTCATCTGGGGCCGTATGTACAACACCGGCCAGGTGTGCTGCGCTTCCAAACGCTTCCTCGTGCACGAGGACGTGGCCGAGGAATTCACGAAGAAGGTCGTGGAGAAGATCGGCGCCCTGAAGCAGGGTATGCCGTCGGAGGAGGACACCCAGATCGGCTGCCTCATCTCCGAGAAGGCTGCCAAGACCGTGGAGGAGCAGATCCAGCTTACCGTGCAGCAGGGCGGCAAGATCGTCCTCGGCGGCGGCCGCGACGGCGCCTTCATCGAGCCGACGGTCATCGTGGACGTGCCGAAGACGGCGGACGTGGCCATCGACATGGAGATCTTCGGCCCGGTGGTGCCCATCATCACCTTCAAGACCGCCGACGAGGCCATCGAGATCGCGAACGCCTCGAAGTTCGGTCTGTCCAGCTGCATCTTCTCGGCCGACCAGAAGACCTGCGCGAAGTTCGCCTGCGAGCTTGAGGCCGGCGGCGTGGTCATCAACGGCGCGAGCTTCTACCGCTCCTTCGAGCAGCCCTTCGGCGGCTACAAGTACTCCGGCATCGGCACCGAGGGCGTCATGAGCACCTTCGACGAGATGACCCACACCAAGTCCATCGTGCTGAAGAACATCCTGTAGGAGCTTCGGAATCAGAGCGCCGCCTGTAAGGGCGGTCAAGAAAGCGGGCCGGGAGAGATCCCGGCCCGCTTTGCTGTTGAGGAGCCCTCGGCTGGCAGCTGCCGTGAGGGATGTGAAGCTTGCTGCGGGGGCCCTCAGCTCACGGTGAAGAAGGCGTAGTCGGCTTCGCCCTGGGGGAAGGTGGCGTCGATTCGGTAGAGGTCGCCCGGCTCGATAGTGAACGCCGCTGCCCCGTCTTCCCCGAGCGTGCAGGGAACGTTGGTGTCATCGGCGGTGGGATCGACCTTCGCCGCGTCGGCGGTAGAGCCGGCGGCCAGCGGGATGCGCTCGATCTCCACCGAGGTGGGGTTCACCGAGAAGGCCGCGAAAGCGTCCACGGCGCCGCTGATGCGGGCGTCGGGCGCGCCGTCGAGCACAGTCCCATCGGCGTTCAGGATGTCCCCGTCCTGGGCCACGCGATCGGGGGTTCCGTCGGGCTGGTCGAAGGCCCATTCGTAGCTGTAGGGGTTCAGCATGACGCTCACCTGGGCGTCAGTCGTCTTGTAGTCGAGGTTGCCGACGGGCACCTGGCTCTGATCGGGCGCAGCGAACACGGTGTCCACAATGTCGGCGTACTGCTCGGCATCGGCGGGGCTTCCCTGCTCGACCACTTCCACCTTCGTGATGCCGGGGTACTGGCCGGGATAGCTCTCCAGCATGATGCCGTTGCCCGTCACCTGCACGATGTTGCCCGCCACCAGGTCGTCCTCGTCGACTTCCTGGCCGTTGTAGATGATGGCCGCGTCGTCGATGTTGGTGGGAATGTAGGGGGTCTGGGTCTCCTGGTCGACGAAGAGCAGCTCGTCGCCGTTGGCGTAGGCCACCATGGCCGTACTGGTCACCTCGCCGGCCGCCGGCTCGCCGCCGGCGTTCGGCTGCGCTGCAGCGTCGTCGCTGCGCGTTGCGGGGGCAGCCTCGTTGGAGCCGCCCTGGAGGGAGCAGGCCGAGCACGCCATGAGCCCGAAGGCCAGCATCGCCATGGCCGCGACGCGCAACGTTTTCGTCATGTTCATAGTTCCGCCTTTCAGAGGGGATGCGGGCTCAATCATAGTCCGCTCGACGCGCAGATTGGAAAACGGTAGCCGAACCGTAGGCGGCTCGGGGCTGAAAGCGCTTCCGGGGCGTACCCTTTGCGTGAGGATCTGGCGTTCGAGCCGCCAGGTCCTCACGCCGCATGCCGGGACGGGCTACAGCTCCTTCGCCTTCGTGACGCAGGCGCCGACGGCCTCCATGGCCGCTGCCCGGAAGGCGCGCTGCTCCAGGGCGCGCACGCCCTCGATGGTGGTGCCGCCCGGCGAGCACACCATGTCCTTCAAGTCTCCCGGGTGGCGGCCCGTTTCCAGCACGAGCTGCGCCGATCCGGCCACGGCCGCCGCCGCGAACTCGTAGGCTTGGGCGCGGGGCATGCCCGCTTCCACGGCGCCGTCGGCCAAAGCCTCGATGAACATGAACACAAAGGCCGGCGAGCTGCCCGCCACCGCGCTCGCGGCATCCATCAGGCGCTCGGGGATGACGATGGCGCGGCCGAAGCTCTCCATGAGCGCGAGGCAGGCGGCCTCGTCGGCTTCGGTAGCTCCGGGGCCGGGGCACGCGGCGGTGCATCCGGCGTTTACGAGGGCCGGGGTGTTCGGCATGCAGCGGATGAGGTGCATGGTGCTCACGTCGCGCGCGAACAGCGCGGCGATGCGCTCCAAAGTGAGGCCGGCGGCGATGGAGATGACCAGGGCGTCGGGGCGCACCGCGTCACGAATCTCATCGATGACCTCGCCGAAGAACTGCGGCTTCACGGCCAGCACCAGTACGTCGGCGCCTGCTGCCACCTCGCGGTTGTCGGCGGTTACGGCAATGCCGAACTCCTCGGCCCGCGCCCGGCGCGTGGCCTCGGTCTTGGCCGAGCCGATGATGTCGCCGGCGCTCAGGGGCGCCTGGCCGTCCAGACTCACGCCCTTCCGCAGCATGCCGCCGATGATGGCGCTCGCCATGTTACCCAGCCCGATAAACCCGATTCTCACAGGTGCCTTCCTTTCTGTTGGCCCAATCTCGCGTGGTCGCTCAAGCGAACAGCCTTGTTTTGACCACGCATTTGACCTGGAATTTTTCAACAAATTACCAGGTCAAACACCCTGTATCAACATGGACAAAAAGGGCATCTTTGCACGAGCACAGTATACAAGAAGCGCCCCCGGCCGAACCGGGGGCGCTTCGCGGGCGTCATATGCGGCGCAGATCGCGCGCCGCGGCCCATGCGCGGGTGGCGTGTCAGGCCTGCGCGTCGTGCAAGGTCTGTCGCGACCTTGCCTGGGCTGCATGGCGCGGCTCTGCGCGGGTGGCGCATCGTAAGGTCGCGCGACGTGCGCCTGTCGCTACCCTACACCTCGAGGTGCTTGAAGGCCTCGGGCACTTCCTTGAAGCCCTTGGAGATGACGGCGGCGATAATGAGACCCACGATAAACCAGCTGACACCCACGCCGTAGGTGAGCGCGTCGAAGCCGGTGAACACGTAGATCAGAATGAGAATGCCGATCCAGGGGCAGATGAGGTAGCGCAGGACGGCCTTCCCGCCACGCTGCTTCTCCTTGCACCAGAAGTACCAGAACACGCCGAAGTTCAGCACGATGAACGAGGCGAGGGCGCCGAAGTTCACCATGGGGGCGAGCACGGTCATGCCGCCGAACTGGCCGGCGGTCAGGGTGAGGATCAGCGAGAAGCCGCCGAGGAAGATGGCCGCCACCCAGGGGGTCTGGTACTTGGGATGCACCTTGCCGAGCACGCGGGGGAGCACGCCGTCGCGGCCCATGGAGAACAGCAGGCGCGAGGAGGCGATCTGGGCGTTCATGATGTTGGCAATGCCGATGGCGACGATGTTGATGACGAGCATGAAGTTCTGCAGGAGCAGGCCGCCGGCGGTGTAGCAGGCGTCGAAGAAGCCCATGTCGGGGTCGGTGTTCGCCCAGTCGGGCAGGATGAGGGCCGCCACGTAGGTCTGAACCACGAACACCACGATCATAATGCACAGGGCGATGAGGATGCCCTTGCCGATGTTCTTCTCGGGCTGGTAGGTCTCCTCGGCGAGGGTGGACATGCCGTCGAAGCCGAGGAAGGACAGGCAGGCGAGGGACACGGCGGTGGCCACGAAGTGGAGGTCGACCTCGCCGGGCTTGTAGAACGGCTCGGTGGAGAACTCGCCGTAGCCGCCGCCACCGGAGACGTACATGCAGCCCACGGCGATGAACACGATGAGGGCGATGATCTCCACGGCGAAGATGACCCAGTCAACGCCCTTGGACATGGTGATGCCGCGCACGTTCACGAAGGTGTTGAAGGCGATGAACACAAGCACCCAGAGCCACCAGGGAGAACCGGGCACGAGCGTCGTTCCCCAGTTGGCCACCATGACCAGCAGCAGCGAGGGCACCAGGATGTAGTCCAGCAGGATGAGCCAGCCGGACATGAAGCCCACGTGCGGGTTGATGGCGCGCTGCACGTAGGAATACACCGAGCCCGCGATGGGGAACTTGTTGGACATGGCGGCGTAGCTCAGAGCGGTGAAGCTGATGGCCACGAAGCCGATGATGTACACGAGCGGGGTGAGGCCGCCGGATTCCACCTGCAGCGAGCCCCAGATGGACTGCGGTGCAATGAGCACCATGAACAGCACGCCATACAAGATGACGTCGTGAAGCCGAAGGCCGCGCTTCAGCTCCTGCTTGTAGCCGAAGGCCTCGATGTCCTCACCGAGACCGATCGTCGGCTCTTGAACGGGTTTTGACATTCCTGTCTCCTTCCTTTCCGTTCCCTTTCCTTTCCCTCTATCTCAAATCTCGCCAAAAGCGCATGGGCGAAGCGGGCTGCGCGGGGCGGTGCGCCCCGCAGGCCTCAAGGCCCGTGCGTTCTCGGCGAGGGTTGAGCGAATACGCCGCGCCTCGTGGGACGGCGGGCGTCTCCCTCGCGACGCGCGGATGCTCCCCAGCATGCCGCACGTCGTCGGCACCCGGCGCCGGCGGCTCCCCGCCAGCACCGCGCCGTCAGGCCCCGAGCTCCTAGCCCACCAGCGGCGGGAACTGGGGCAGCTTGGGGGTGCCGATGCGCAGGGACAGCTGCACCTCGCAGGGCTTGCATCCCTGGCTGATCTCCACGTCGGACTGCACCGACATGTACATGTAGGTGTCCACGGCGTCCCAGCCGGTAATGCGCATGAGCAGGCGCTGCATCTCCTTCGATGCGCACACGAGCGCCTCGTTGTACTCCTGGGCGCTGGCGTTCACGTACCACTTGCCCGCCGGGCCGAAGGTCTCCAGCACGGGCCAGTGCAGCTCGAAGTTCTTCAGCACGCCCACGCGCACGGTGATCTCGGCGGCAATCTCGATGCCGGTGCCGCACAGCTCCGCGTCGCCCATGGTGGCGTGCACGTCGCCCATCTGCAGCAGGGCGCCGGGAACGCGTACGGGGAAGTAGAGGCGGGTGCCTTTGGTGATGAGCTTGTTGTCCATGTTGCCACCGTAGTTGCCCACGAAGCCGTCGGCCGGCGCGCCCTCGGCCGGGGCGGTGCCGATGACGCCGATCATAGGGTTGATGGGGAAGCGCACGCCGTTGAAGTCGGCCATGCCGTCCTTAATGCGGATCTTCTTCGTGCGGTAGTCGGTGCCCTCGAACAGCGGCCCGCAATGGTCGTCGGTGGCGATGGTACCCTCGTCGGCCACCTGGATGTCGTAGATGTCCACCACGAGCACGTCGCCCACCTCGGCGCCTTCCACGTACACGGGGCCCGCGGCCGGGTTGGTGATGTTGTAGGAGAAGTCCATGTCGCGCATGGTGACCGACTCGTCGGTGAGGCGGCCCGAGAAGCAATCGAGGCTCTTGAACACGAGTACCTCGCCCGGATGCGCGGTATAGCACGGCGGGTTGTCCTTCGAGAACGCGTACACCCTCTCTTCGATAATCTGCATGAGTGCCCCCTAAGCACGTCGGACACGGCCCAAAAACTGCGCCGCGAAATAGATGGAACCATGATACTCCCTCTCAGGTTTCCTACAGATTGCGCGGCCATAGTTTTTTGCGCTAGTGCAAGAAAGAGGCCCCGAACGCGCGGGCTGCGGCGCAGGGGAGGTGCGCTTGGGGGCGCGAAACCATCCAATCGGCGTACCGTTGGCAAAATGTTAAGGTTTTCCCTTATGAATCTTGACCACTTTCCCAGGACGTTTACTAGAATGGAAAAGCTGCCCTAAGGGAAGGAATACGGCATGCCGCTGCGAAGAAGCGTACTCTCATACTTGGAAAATGATGCCGACCGGCATCCCGACCGCGTCGCCGTCATCGACGAGCACGGATCGTGCACCTACGCCGCGCTGCGCGAGCGCGCCCAGGGAGCCGGCACGGCGCTCGCGGCCCGCAACGCCACGCATCGGGCCGTGGTGGTGTACATGGAGAAGGGCGCGGACGCGCTGAGCATCATGCTGGGGGCCCTGTATGCCGGCGGCTTCTACGTGCCGGTGGATCCGCAGGTGCCCGCCGACCGCCTCGCGCGCATTGCCGGCGCCCTGGGCAACCCCCTCGTGGTGGCCGACGCCGACCGCATGGCCGCCGCCGCGGCGGCGCTGCCCGAGGGCGGCGAGCTTCTGGCGGCCGACGAGGTGCTCGCGGGTAAGGCCGATGCGGAGGCTCTCGCGGCAGCCCGTCGCGGCGTGACCGACTCCGACCCGGCCTACGTGCTGTTCACCTCGGGTTCCACGGGAACGCCGAAGGGCGTGGCCGTGAGCCATCGGGCCATCATCGACTTCATCGGCGATTTCGTCACGCTCTTCGGCTTTCGCGAGGACGACCGCGTGGCCAACCAGGCACCCTTCGACTTCGACGTGTCGGTGAAGGACATCTACGGCGCGCTCGCGGCCGGCTGCGCCCTCGTCGTGGTGCCGCGTCCTTTGTTCTCCCAGCCCGCGGCCCTCGTGGATTATTTGGAAGAGAAGCAGGTGACGGTGATGACCTGGGCCGTGGCAGCGCTCTGCCTCATCACGAGCCTGCACGGCCTGGAGGGCAAGACGCTCGCGTCGGTGCGCCGCGTGCTGTTCAGCGGCGAGGTGATGCCCGTGGAGCATCTGCGCACCTGGATGGAGCATCTGCCCGAGGCGCGCTTCGTGAACCTGTACGGGCCCACCGAGGTCACCTGCAACTGCCTGTACCATGAGATAGAGCGCGGGCGCGACTACGCCGAGGGCATCCCGCTGGGAGTCGCCTTCCCCAACCGCGAGGTGCTCGTGGTGGGCGCCGACGGCCGCGAGGTGAGCGAGCCGGGGGAGGTGGGCGAGCTTTTGGTGCGCGGCGTGTCGCTGGCCCTGGGCTACGTGGGCGATCCCGAGCGCACGGCGGCGTCCTTCACCCAGAACCCGCTGCACGACCGCTTCCCCGACCGCGTGTACCGCACGGGCGATTTGGCCGCCTACAACGAGTCCGGCGAGCTGTTCTACCGCGGGCGCGTGGACAACCAGATCAAGCACCAGGGCCACCGCGTCGAGCTGGAGGAAGTGGACCTGGCCATCGAGCGCGTGGCGGGCGTGCGCCGCTGCCGCTGCGCCTACGACAAGGAGCGCAAACGGCTCGTCGCCTTCTACGAGGGCGATGCCGACGTGGCGGCCGTGCGCGCGGAGGTGCACGAGAAGCTGCCGCCCTTCATGGTTCCCTCCCAGATTGCCGCCGTGGAGGAGATGCCGCTCACCAAGAACGGGAAGGTGGATCGCGCCGCCCTGCTGGAGCAGAGCCGCGCGGCCGCCCGCGCTCGCCGCGCCCGTATGCGGAGCGCCCGAGGCGCCCGTGCCGACCAGGCCGAGGGCGCAAGCCCCGCCGCGAGCGAAGGAGAACGATGAACGATTCCCGCCTCATAGCCGCCGCCGACGAGTTCGGCACGCCGCTGTACGTGTTCGACGAGGAGCCCCTGCGCGAGCGCGTGGCGCTTCTGGAGGACGTGCTCGGCCCGCGCGCGACGCTGTGCTTCGCCGTGAAGGCGAACCCGCTCGCCATCCCCCTCATCAGCCCCTACGTGCACCGCTTCGAGGTGTGCTCGCCCGGCGAGCTGCGCATCTGCCAGAACGTCGGCGTGCCGGCCGGAGAGATCGTGCTGTCGGGCGTGGCCAAGGACGAGGCGCTCATCCGCGGGCTTCTGGACGCGGGCGCCGAGGTGCACCGCTACACGGTGGAGTCGCGCCGCCAGTTCGACATGCTGCTGGAGCTGGCCCGCGAGTACGCGCGTCCCCTCCCGCTGCTGCTGCGCCTGACCTGCGGCAGCCAATTCGGCATGGACGAGGCCGACATCCGCGCCATCATCGCCGAGCACGGGAGCGACCCGGCGGTGGACATCTGGGGCATCCAGCAGTTCTCCGGCACCCAGAAGACCTCGCTGCGCCGGGTTGAGCGCGAGCTCGCCCGCGCCGATGCGCTCATGGAGGCTCTCGCCGCCGACTACGGCTTCGCCTGCCGGGAGTTCGAGTACGGCCCCGGGCTGCCCGCCGACTACTTCGCCGAGGAGGATCCCGCGGCGATGCGCGAGCACTTGGAAGGTCTGGCGGCGCGCCTGGACGCCATGGCGTTTGAGGGGCCCGTCACGTTGGAGATCGGCCGCGGTCTGGTGGCCTGGTGCGGTACTTACCTCACCCGCGTGGTGGATGCCAAGCGCAACCTCGGCGTGAACTACGCCATCGTGGACGGCGGCATCCACCACATCACCTACTACGGCGGCGGCCTGGGCATGAAGGCGTGGCCCGCCCGCCAGCTGGCCGCGCCCGACGAGCCTGTGGAGGACTGGACGATCTGCGGATCGCTGTGCACCACCAACGACATCCTCATGAAGGCGATGCCGGTGGCGGGCCTTGCGCCGGGAACCCTCCTCGCCTTCGAGAAGGCCGGCGCCTACTGCATGACCGAGGGCGTGGCGCTGCTGCTGTCGCGCGATCTGCCCGCCGTGGCCTTCGCCTGCGCCGACGGCTCGGTGCGCCTGGCGCGCGAGGCCTTGCGCACCGACCCGCTGAACACCCCGCTGACCTAAGGGTACCCCGCGCCGGGCCCTGCCGCCCCGCAGCCCGGCGCCGACGATACGACCGACGAACTGCTTCGAGAAAGGACGAGCAACCATGGAGGAACGCGAGACGATTCTGGAGATCTTGGACGAGCTGGCGCCTGGCGCCGATGTGGAGGGCTGCACCACCCTGGTGGACGACCGCGTGCTGGACTCCCTCACCATCGTGGCCCTGGTGGCCGAGCTCGAGGATGCCTTCGACATCACCATTCCCGCCGTGGAGGTGGTGGTGGAGAACTTCAACTCCGTGGACGGCCTGACGGCCATGGTGCAGCGCCTCGTCGAGGACCAGCTCGACTAGCCTTCAAGACGGGAACGACGCACTAGACCTATGACCTCATACTTCTCCTTTATATTCCTGGCGGCCTTCCTGCCCGTCGTGGTGGTGCTGTACGCCGTCACGCCGCGCCGCGCGCGCTGGGCGGTGCTGCTGGTCGCCAGCTACGTGTTCTTCTTCTGGCTCTCCCGCGAGCTGATACTGGCGCTTGTGGCGTCCACACTCTCCATCTACGCCTCCGGCCTCGGCTTGGGCGCGCTTATCGATCGGCGCCAGGCGGCCGTGAAGGCGGCGAAGTCGGGCAAGCGCGAGATTCGCGCCGCCTACGCCCGCAAGATGAAGCTCGTGATGGCCGCGGGCCTGCTCGTGAACTTCGGGCTGCTGGCCGCCTTCAAGTACCTGCACTTCTTCGCCTCGGTGATCGACGGGGCCTTGGGGGTGTTCGGCATCGTGCTGAACACCGAACTGCCCGTGTGGGCCGCTCCCATCGGCATCTCGTTCTACACGCTCATGGCCGGTTCCTACCTGATCGACGTGTACCGCGGCACGGTGCAAGCCGACAGGAACCTCGGCCGCGTGGCGCTGTTCCTCGGCTTCTTCCCGCAGATCATGGAAGGCCCCATCTGCCGCTACGGGCAGACGGCCGACCAGCTCATGGCCGGCGCCCCGGTCACTCGCGCGAACCTGTACGCGGGCACGCTGCGCATGCTGTGGGGCCTGGGGAAGAAGATGATCGTGGCCGACCGCCTGAACGCCTTCGTGAAGCCGGTGTTTTCCGACTACACCGCCTACGACGGGGGCATCATCGCCCTGGGCGCGGTGCTCTACACCGTGCAGCTGTACTGCGACTTCTCGGGCACCATGGACGTGGCCCTCGGCATGGGCCGCATCTTCGGGGTGTCGCTGCCGGAGAACTTCCGCCAGCCCTTCTTCTCGCGCACGGCAGCCGGGTTCTGGCAGCGCTGGCACATCACGCTGGGAACGTGGCTGCGCGACTACATCTACTACCCGGTGTCGCTTTCCAAGCCGCTGAAGAAGCTCACGAGCAAGGCGCGCAAGTGCTTCGGCAACCGCTACGGGCCGCTTCTGGCCTCGTCGGCCGCGCTGTTCTGCGTGTGGTTCGGCAACGGCCTGTGGCACGGCGCCGGCAGCCAGTACATCTTCTTCGGCCTGTACTACTTCGTGCTCATCGTGGCGGGAAGCCTCATCGAGCCCACCGCCGTCCGCCTGGCCGAGCGCGCGGGCATCAGCCGCGACTCGGCGGGCTACCGCGCCTTCCAGATCGCGCGCACGCTCGTGGTCATCGTGGTGGGCGAGCTGTTCTTCCGGGCCGAGGGTCTCGATGCGGGCCTCGCCATGTTCGGCGCCATGGTATGCGACTTCAACCCGGCGTCGCTCGTAGACGGGTCGGTTTTTGGAGTTGGTGTCAGCGGCATCGGTTTGGACGGCCACGACCTGGCCATTGTGCTAGCATTCGTTGTCCTCATGCTGGTGGTGGGCCTCATCCGCGAGCGCGACGTGTCCATCACCGAGCGCGTGGCGGCCTGGCCGCTGCCCGCGCGCTGGGCGTTGTGGTACGCGCTGTTCTTCGCCGTGATCATCTTCGGGGCCTACGGCACGGCCTATGCGCCGGTTGACCCGATGTACGCCCAGTTCTAGCTGGTGAAACGCACCCGATACGCACAAAGGAAGCTTTCGTTGAACGAAGAGAAGCACACAGAGAAGACCGAGACGGCCGTAAGCGCGGTGGAGGAGTCCACGGCGCCTGCGGCCGACGCCGCCGCGGCCCGCGCCGAGGGAATCGCCCCCGATACCGCCGCCGCGCCCACCGACGGGGCCGAGCCCCTCTCCGCCGAGCCGGCGGCCCTGCATGGCGCGGCCCGCTGGCGTTCGCTGGGCAAGAGCCTCGCTGCGGGCGTGGCGTTCGTGCTGGTGGGGCTGCTCCTGCTGTACGGCGCCTCGCGTATCTTCGAGCCCAAGAGCAACGGCAACATCGGCGGTGTGAAGGCGGCCCATGTGGCGGCCAACGGCTTTCTCGGCGAGGCGCGGGACAGCCTCGATGCCCTGTTCATCGGCGACTCGGAGACCTACAGCGCCATCTCTCCCGTGGAGATTTGGAAGGACGCGGGCGCGGCCACCTACACCTGCGCCATCGGCGGCCAGAACCTCACCTACAGCCGCACCCTGCTCGAGCGGGCGCTGTCGGTGCAGAAGCCGCGCGTGGTGATGATCGAGGGCAACTCCCTGTTCAGGTCCTTCGACGAGAACAAGCTGCTGAAGAGCACCATTAAGGACATGTTCCCCATCTTCGAGCGCCACGACCGCTGGAAGGCGCTCACACTGCGCGACTTCGTCGGCGAGACGGAGAACGATCATGTGGACGACATGAAGGGCTTCCGCATGAAGTGGGCGCAGAACCCCGCCGACGCGAGCGCCTACATGGAGCCGACCGATGCCGTGGCCGAGGTGCCCGAGCTGACCAAATCGGTGCTCGCGGAGATGCGGGACATGTGCCGCGAGGCGGGCAGCGAGCTTGTCATCGTGGCCACGCCGAGCACCAAGTGCTGGTACACGTCGCGGCACAACGGGGCCCAGGCGGCCGCCGACGAGCTCGGCATCGACTTCATCGACCTGAACACGGGCGAGGACGCCGTGGCCATCGACTGGGATACCGACACGCGCGATGCCGGCGACCACCTGAACTTCCGCGGCGCGGTGAAGGTGTCCCGCGCGCTGGCCGACATCCTGCATGATCGCTACGGCGCGCCCGACCACCGCGGGGACGCGGCCTACGCCGAGGACTGGGGCCGCGCGGTGCGCCACCACGACCGCATGGTGGAGAAGGGCACGGCCATCGCGCCGGTTGGCAAGCCGGGCGACGCCATCACCCTGGCCGAGCTGCCGCCCCTGTACTACCCGTCCTAAGGCCGGCCCGCCGTGTCCTCCCCGCTGAAACCCGGTGCCGCCGAGCGCTACGCGTCGCGCATGGCCGCGCTGCGCCAGAGCCCCGTTGCGGCTGCGGCGCTCGTGGGCGCGAACCGCGTGCTCACCGTGCTGTTCTACGTCGCCTTCGCGTTGCTCCTCGTCCTTGTGGCCCTGGGCGACCCGTGGCGCGTCCTGCCCGTGGCCCTCGTCCCCGCGGCCGCCTTCGTGCTGGTGAGCGCCGCCCGCAAGGGCATGAACGAGCCGCGGCCCTACGAGGTGTTCGGCACCGACCCGCTCATCGCCCGCGAGGGAGCCGGCTGCTCGTTTCCCTCGCGCCACGCCTTCTCGGCCTTCGCCATCGCCGTCAGCTGGCTTGTGGCGAGCGTGCCCGTGGCTTGCGGGCTTATCGCCTGCGCCTGCGCCCTGGCCTGGTGCCGGGTACTCGGCGGCGTGCACTTCCCCCGCGATGTGGTGGCCGGCGCGGCCGCCGGCATCGCGGCGGGCGTGGCAACCTGCGCCCTGGCTATTCCGCTGATCTAGCGGGTGCTCGGCGGTACGGCCGGACGGGCCGCCGTGACAGCTGCCCTCTCTTCGCGTCCTTCGATCGCCGCCTCCTGGACTGCAGCGGCGCGGACCTTTCCCCGTTCCTTTCCAACGGCCGTCTCCAAGGGCGCCTGCGTGCCCGTGCCGAACTCCTCAGCCACCCGCCGCTGCCTCTCGCGCAGCCCGGCCGCCTGGGCGCGGGTGAGGAAGCACTGCGGCCCGAGGCCCAACACGAGGCACAATTGCATGAACTCGTCGGTGCGCATGGTACGGCCCCGGCGCAGCACGTACCACAGGCGCTTGCCGTCGATGCCGCATCGCCGCGCCAGCTCGGCGATGCTCATGCCCCGCTCCTGCCGGGCGAATTCGATTCTCTGCGTGATGAGGTCTGCGTAATCCATAAAGTTCCTTTCTCCAGTTTGCCGTGCGACGGTCGCCAGACCATTATGGAAGCCCCTCTTCCCGAAAGCGGATTTGCAGATGATGAGCGGGAAACTCCTGTATAGCGAAACCGTGGAGCGGGCGTGGGCGCAGCATGGGGAATGGCCGTTGCGGGAGGCTTCCTCGTTGCCGCCGCGACGGCGGGCGGAAATATTTGGTACAACGTGTCCCGCAAAAAAGTCTAGTACTTTGCTGGAATTACTGAGTGAGGGATTTTGATGAGGGGATGGGGCGCTCGAGTGGGCCTGTTCCCGGAAATGAGGATAGATGAGAAAGCACGTATCGGGCTTCGCTTCGCAGATGCTCCGCGGGGGAGCTGTGGCCCTGGCGGCGGCGCTGGCTCTCAGCGGGGGCATGCCCACTTCCCTGGCCTGGGCCTCGGTCGTGGAAGACGAACGGACGGCCCTCGAGCAGCCGGCGACTTCCGCAGGGGACGAGCCGGCGACTTCCGCAGGGGACGAGCCGGCGGCTCCTGCGTCGCCGGGCCCGGCCGCCGGGGAGGTGCCGCCGGTCTCCGTCGAGGAAGGGCCGGCGCCTGAGGGCGCGAAGGCCGGCGAGGCCACCTCGCTGACGCTTTCCGTGTACGAGATCGTCTTCTACGACGACCCGTCCTTCGATGAGCCGGGCGGCCTGCGCCTGATGGAGACGAAGGTGGTCGACGGGCTGAAGGCGGGCGAGACCGTCGATCTGTGGAACTACGTGGAGATGCGCGACGACTTCTTTTTCTTCGACGGCTGGCCGCGCTACATCACGTTGAGCGAGAACCCCGAGGAGAACCACGCCCAGCTGCACTATATGCGCTCGAAGAGCCCGAGTGTTGTCAACTACTACCTCGTGGGAGAGGCGAGCGCCGCGCCGCTGGCGAAGGACGTTCCGATTATCGGCGACGTGGCCGGGGTGCCGGTCTCCTTCTGGAAGATGGGCTCGTACCAGGTGCAGAGCCTGCCGCTGGGAGCCCAGATCGCGAGCGAGCAGTGCGCGGTGGATTTGGACGGGCTGGTGTACCTTGATGCGGACAAGGATTCCATCGCGGTGGAGCCTCTGGCGGCTGCCAACGAGATCAACCTCTTCTATACGGTGGATACGGCTACGACCCTTCCCGACGATGCGCCGGTGGAAGACGCGCCTGGGGCCGACCAGCCCGGTGCGGGCACAGAGGGCGATGTCGGCGCCGAGGGCGGCGCGGGCGATGCCGGCGCGGGCGATGCCGGCGATTCGGGCGTTGAGGGCGGCACTGGCTCCGGCTCCGGCTCTGGTGCAGAGGAGGGGGCGGGTTCCCCCTCCGGCGACGCATCCCAGGAAGGAGGCGCTTCTGGGGGCCCGGCTGCGGGCGGAGCCGACGAGGGGCCGTCCGCCGGCAATGAGGAGGCGGCCCGGCCCGACGCGGGCGGGGACGACACCCCGACGGTCGTCATCGAGGACGAGCTGTCTCCGCTCGCCCCGGCCCGCGAGAAAGCGGCCGCCCTTCCCCAGACCGGCGACGGGGCCGGCGCCTTCGCGGGGCTGCTCGCGGCGGCTGCCGGGGCGGGTGCCCTTGCCCTCACAGCCCGCGGCGCGTTGCCTCGACGAGGTCGATAACCTCCTGCTTGCCGTGGACGCCGAGCTTCGCGTACACGTTGCGCACGTGCATCTTCACGGTGTTGCGTGAGAGGACGAACTTCTCTTCCATGAAGGCCAGATCGCGGCCTTGGGCGAGCTGCTCGAGCACCTCGCTCTCGCGGGGCGTGAGCTTCCAGGTGTCGGCGAGCACGGAGCAGGGGACCGTCCAGTACCGCTCACCCTCGAGGCTCGGCGGCTCTGCTGGGGAATCGTCAGGTGCCCCCTCGGGGGTTTCTGCGGGGGCTGCCGATGCCTGCGCGGCAGTCTGCGCGAGAGGTGAGGCGTCCCCGGGCGCGATGAGGGCCGTGGTCGCCTCCGATGCGAGGGGGCCCGCTTGAGCCGCCGCATCCGCGCGGCCTGCGGCGAAGGGAGGCGTGTCCTGGGAGAAGAAGAGTACCATGACCAGGTAGACGAACACCATGGCGAGAGAGGCGGCCTGCATTGCGTGGGGGTTTGCCTCCGCGCCTCCCGCGGTGACGGCCACGAGGACAGCCCCCGCGAGATGGCCGATGACGGCGAGGAGCCTCATGAGGGCGGCGACGCGCAGGGGGCGCGGCTGCTCGCGTACCGCTTCGGCCGACATGACCCAGATGAGGGCCTCGAACAGGGCACACCCGATGCCGGCGAGCGCCGGCGCGAGGACGGGGGAGGCAAGCCAGAGCAGGGGGCGAAGAAGGAAGCCCGCTGCCACGCAGACAATGGCGCCGCGGTACAGGTCGCCGACGGCGAGGGGGAGCCGCATGCCCACCACTACACCGACCGCAACGAGGACGATGAGGGCCGCACCGAGGCTCACCGAGTCGTCGGGCGCCCCGCCTCCGCGCAGAAAACCGAGCAGCAGCGCGGTAACGGTAATGCCGATGGCAATGCGCCCCAGCGCCTTGCGGGGCAAGGGCGCCGCTGCCAATGCGGTGCCGGACTCAGAGGCCTCGGGAAAGTTGGGACGACGGCGGATGAGCTCGGCGATGCCCGCGCTGGCGCAGGCAAGGCACAGGCTGCCGCCGCCGAGCAGGAGGGCCGCACCTGCGCCGCTGGCCTCGGCGAGCCCGTCGAGCACTGCGTTCAGGGCGAAGGCCCCGGCCATGCCGATGGTACCGGCCCGTAGGGAAGTGGCGCCGTCGAGCCGGGCGAACAGCAGGAGGAGCGCCACACTGAGAAGGGGTCCGATGCACTTCATGAGGAAGGCGCAGACGACGGCCCCGGCCTCGGTGTGCCCCGCGCCGACTGCCATACCGGCCAGACCGAGGGCGAACAGCAGGCACCCGACGATGATGAAGCGGTTGAGCAGGCGTCGGCGGCGCGGCGTGCCGAGGGTGAGCCCGTGAGGGCCGCGACCCCAGCGCCAGGCGAAGGCGAGCGCGAGGCTGTAGGTGAGAAGCGAGAAGAAGCGGATGGAGAGGTAGCCGCCCGGAAGCGAGACGAGCTGGAGGGTGGCCCCGTCGCAGGACCACACGCCGGCGAACATGAGGAGCAGGCAGCCGCCGGAGAGAGCCGGAGTGCTCGGGCGCGGCGATGCGATTCGATCCATGGGCACCCCTTCCCGGCCTTCCTGAACTGGTAATAGTGAAGCTTGCGGGTCAAGTATAGGGGATTTCCCGACAAAAACACCCTTGATGGGTGTGGTCGTTACCAGGCGTTTTCGTCATGATAAAGGAGCACTGCGGAACCCGGCGCCAATGCCTCTGGCGCCGGGTCGCTTGGTGCTTGGGGCCGTTTTAGCGGGAGCCTAGAACACGGCCACCACCGCGCCGCCGTAGTTGTCGGCGATGAACTGGGCCACGGTGGGGGAGAGCAGGGCGTCCTTCAGGGCCTCGGTCTTCGGGGAGTTCTCGTTGCCGGCCTTCACGGCGAGCACGTTGGCGTAGGCCTGGGCGGCCTCGCCTGCGGAGGACTCGGTGGCGATGGCGTCGGCCACGTCCAGCCCGGCGTTCAGGGCGTAGTTGCCGTTGATGGCGGCCAGGTCAACCTCGGCCAGGGTGCGCGGCACCTGGGCGGCCTCCACTTCCTGGATCTGCAGGTTCTTCGGGTTCTCCTCGATGTCGAGCGTCGTCGCAGAGATGCCCGCGCCGTCCTTCAGCTTGATGAGGCCCTCCTGCTCGAGCAGCAGCAGCGCACGGGCCTCGTTGGTGGTGTCGTTGGGCACGGCTACCGTGGCGCCGTCGGGCAGGTCGGCCACGTTAGTCACCTTCTCGGAGTACAGGCCGAAGGGCTCGAAGTGGATGTCAGCCACGGCCACCAGATCGGTGCCGTTCTCCTCGTTGAAGTCGTTCAGGTAGGTGATGTGCTGGAAGTAGTTGGCGTCCAGTTCGCCGTCCTGAAGGGCGGTGTTGGGCAGGATGTAGTCGTTGTACTCCTTGATCTCCAGGGTGTAGCCGGCCTGGGCGAGCTCGTCCTTCACGGCGTTCAGGATCTCGGCGTGGGGCGTGGGGCTCGCACCTACGGTGATGACGGTGTCGCCCTCGGTGCCGGTCGCACCGGCATCGGCGCTGGCGTTGTCGGAGCCCGACGAGCAGCCGGCGATGAGGCAGCTCGACAGCGCGCCGCAGGCCACGACGGCGGCCGCCTTCTTCAGAAACGCCTTACGGGTGATTGCCTTCTTCATGATGTTTCCTCCCTTTCCAAATCACTGATAAGCATCATGAGGGTATGCGCACGCGGCGGTCGGGCCGCGATATTGCCTGAGTAGGGTATAGGTTGCCGTGCAGCGGCGCGGGCTAGCGCAGGCGCTTGTCCAGCTTGCGGACGAGGGCCAGGCCGCCTTCCTGGAAGATCTGCACGATGATGACGAGCAGAATGACCGTGACGAGCATGACATCGAACTGGTAGCGGTAGTAGCCGTAGTTGATGGCGATGGCGCCCAGCCCTCCGCCGCCCACGAAGCCGGCCATGGCCGAGTAGCCGAGGATGGTGGCCAGCGAGATGGCCGCGCCCACCAGCAGTGACGGCTTCGCCTCGGGCAGGAACACCTTCACGATCATCTGCGGCACCGACGAGCCCATGGCCCGGGCTGCCTCCACCACGCCGGGGTCCACTTCCTTCAGCGACGACTCCACCATGCGGGCCACGTAGGGGGCCGCGGCCACCACGAGCGGCACGATGGTGGCCGTGCTGCCGATGGTGGTGCCCACCACGAGACGGGTGAAGGGCAGGATCATTACCAAAAGGATGAGGAACGGCACGGAGCGCAGGATGTTCACGACGGTGCCCACGATGAGGTTTACGGGGCGGTTCGGGCGGATGCCCTTGGCGTCGGTCACGTACAGGATAACGCCCAGGGGGATGCCGAGCACGTAGGCGATGGCCGTGGACACGAGGGTCATGTACAGGGTCTCCCACACACCGGTGACAATGAGGTCGATCAGCTCGGGTGCCATTTACCTCGCCTCCTTTCCCAGACCGTACACTTCGTTGTTCGGAACGTCGCTTGCGATAACGGTTGCCTCGTCGGGCGCGCTGGCGCTCTCGGCGCCGTCCTGCCCGGGCGCGGGCATTCGGTCTGCCGCCGCGCCGCGTTCGTAGGTGATGCCGCGGCCGTCCAGATAGTCGCAGATGCGCTGCTGGGCGGCGGCATCGGCGGGCATCTCGATGAGCATCTGGCCGAAGGGCTTGCCGCCCACATTCTCGGTGTTGGCCGACAGGATGCTCACCATCACGTCGCACGTCACCGTCATGTCCGAGATGACCGGCGCACCCGACTCCTCGCCGGTGAAGGCCAGACGCAGGGTGTTCGGCGGCAGGGCGATGCCGCTGCCCACCTGGTAGGTGGGATCGATGAGGCGGCGCGCCGTGTCGGATTCGGGGCGCAAAAACACGTCGCGCACCGAGCCCTGCTCCACCACCTCGCCGTCGCTCATGACGGCCACGCGGTCGCAGATCTGCTCCACGACGCGCATCTCGTGGGTGATGACCACGATGGTGACGCCGAGCTGCTGGTTGAGTTTCTTTAGCAAGTCGAGGATGGCGTGGGTGGTGATGGGGTCCAGCGCGCTTGTGGCCTCGTCGCACAGGATGATCTTGGGGTTGGTGGCGAGTGCGCGGGCAATGGCCACGCGCTGCTTCTGGCCGCCGGAGAGCTGGGCCGGGTAGGCGCCGGCCTTGTCGGCGAGGTCCACCAGCGCGAGCAGCTCGGCCACGCGGGCGTCGGCCTCGGTGCGCGGGGTGCCGGCGATTTCCAGGGGGTAGCGCACGTTGTCGGCCACAGTGCGCTGGGCGAGCAGGTTGAACTGCTGGAAGATCATGCCGATGTTCTTCCGCGCTGCACGCAGGTTGCGGGACGAGAGCGTGGTGAGGTCCACGCCGTCGATGATCACCGAACCGGACGTGGGCCGCTCGAGCAGGTTAATGCAGCGCACGAGGGTGGATTTCCCCGCGCCGGAAAAGCCGATGATGCCGAAGATCTCGCCATCGCCGATGGTGAGGTTCACATCGCGCACGGCCGACACGGTGGTCTTGCCGGTGCGGAAGGTTTTATCTATGGAGCGCAGCTCAATCACGGGTCGGGGTTCCTTCTCGGTCGGGGGCCTGCGGCCCCGCGGGTCGGGGCGTCCGGTGGACGCGTTTTCGTATGAAGGGAATGGTACCCGACGCTGCGGGCGGTGAAAAACACTTGTATCCGATGCCGCGCCATCGGCTGGAGCGATGGCAGGGTGTCGCGGTGGTGACCGGTCTGGTGAGCGCCGATAAGGAGCCGCGGCGGCTTTAGCGGTCGGCCCAGGCGAAGGAAGCGGTCCCCGCGCCGATCTCGAAGTGGCACTGGGCGATGCCGAGGTCCATCTGTGTGAAGGCCCCGCGCTTGGTGGAGGCGCGTACAAGCGGGATGCCCTCGTCATCGGCGCCGGCCAGGGCGAACGAGAACTTCTGCTGATTCAAGGCCGTGGGAGCGAGCAGGGCCGCATCCACCCCGCGCTGGAACCAGATCGGGGTGTCGTCGTAGCCGGGGCACACCTGCTCGGGCGTCTTCGACTTGTGCGGTACGCCGGCCGTCGTGCCATAGCCCAGGGCGATGACGGCAGTGAGCTTCTGACCCAGATCCACGTTGTAGGAGCGGTTCACCATCTTGTAGGTGCCGCCGACCCAGCAGGAGTTCAAGCCGAGCGACTGGGCCAGCAGCACGAGCTTCTCGCCGTAGTAGCCCACGATGCCGTCGAGCTCCTTGCACTCGGGACCCACGAGGGCCAGGTAGTTGCGCGCGCCGGTGAAGTTCACGAGGCGCGCCTTGAAGCCGGAGAAGGCTCGCGGCTCGTCGAGCACCAGCTGGATGTTCAGGTTCGTCTCGTCGTTCACGATGGCGATGGCCCGACGTAAGGCGGCCTCGGCCTCGCCCGCAATCGGCTCGTCGGTATAGCTGCGCACCGCATGGCGCATCTCGATGGCCTCCATCGGCGTGAGCGAGCCGTCCCAGAACCCGAGGAAGCGGTCGATGGCCGCCGCAGTGTCGGCGGCGGTAGGGGCAGGCGCCTCAGCGGGAGAGAGGATGGAAGATGCGGCCATGGGAACACCTTTCTGGCAAGAAATCATGCTCCTGCAGGATAGCACAGAGCATAGTAGGGGTATTGTCAAAGGGACGGTTCCCTTGACATCCGAGTTCGGGGCGGCCGCCCGCTATTCCCGCACGAAGGCGCGGTCGGCCGCAGCGTTGTGGGCCTCGTCGGTCACGGAGCGCTCGACGGCCATGAGCACGTCGTGCTTCTCGCGCAGCCGGCTGAAAACACGAGCGCCGCCCGCTGAGGGACGGCGCTCGATTTGTTTCTCTGGAGCGGGCGACGGGACTCGAACCCGCGAATACAAGCTTGGGAAGCTTGGGCCTTACCACTTGGCGACGCCCGCGTGCTGTTGAATTATACGCTATTGATCTTTGTCGGCCCCGACTAATAGATAAAACCACAATCTTGCTCGGCGGAATGGATGGAATCGATGCACCTTCCCCCTCTACCCATGGCGGCGTTCGGGGTGCACTTTATCCTCTCGGCCTTCAATTGCAGGCTCGCTGTGATGATCGACCTGATTCCCAAGACCGCTATGACGACGGCGATTACCGTTCCCGTGATGATCGGCATGACGAAAGAAAGCTGCTCGTCCGCCGGCGTCGTCCCGTAGGCCGACAGCATCGCGGTCTCGAGGGCGAAGAGCGCGACGAGCGCCACGGAAAGGTTGATGCGCCGAATGGTGGCGATGACGGGGTCCTTCCGCTTCAACCTCGCGTAGCTCACGATGGAGCTGATAAGGGAGTAGAAGACGAACAGCGCCATCATGTATATGAGGTCGCCTTCGTATCGGTACGCGCCCGACCCGGCCATCACATGGGTCACGATGCCCGACAGGACGAGAACGGAGGCGATGAGGAGCGCCCCGCAAACACGCTCGATGCGGCAGCCCTTCTCGATCGTGTAGCTTCCGGAGAGCAGCTGCAGGAAGAGGAGGGCCCTCATCCCCCCGAACAGCAGGAAGTAGGCGCCGAGGACGAGCAGCCACGTCGACGCGAAGAAGATGCTCGATGCGAGGTTGAAGGCGCCCCAGGCGAGATAGAGGGCGAAGCCGACGGCCGTGCTGGCGTGAAGGCGGTAGTCGGGGTCGGTCACCAGCCTGTCGAAGAACCTGCTCCTCTCGCAAAGGATCCGCAGTCCGGCCTTGACAGGGCACCGGGCCGCCCAGATCGAGATGACGAGCAGCGCCCAGCCGGACACGAGGTAGGCGGGCACGGAGAAGGGGCTCTCGCGGCCGTCGAGCAAGAACGCCCAAGCCATGAGAGCGGCGATGACGAGGGGGCACGAGGCGACCACGTAGCCGCTCGGCATGAGCATCGCGCGCACCACGCTTCCGAGGAACGAAACGACGTAGCCTGCACGTTGCGCTCCCTGCCGACGATTACGAGGCCCGGCGGGTCCTTCCATTTGTGCGGCCTCCCTCCCGCTCATCGCCGAGCCATGCCTTCTTCGACGTTGCGGGGAAGCCGCACCTCGAAGACGGAGCCCTTGCCCGGCGCGCTCTGCGCCTCTATGGTGCCACCGTGCAGCTCGACGATGCGCTTGCAGAGCGAAAGGCCCAGCCCCGACCCTTGGGCCGATCGCGACGAATCGCCCTGGTAGAATCGATCGAACACATGGCGCTTCGTGTCGGCGTCCATGCCTTCGCCCTCGTCGGACACCCAGACGGCGATGGAGCCCGAGCCGCCCGGCCGCCCCTCCTCTCGGACGCGGCCGCCGTACAGGGCAACGCTCACACGGCTCCCCGCCGGCGAGAACTTGATGGCGTTGTCGAGCAGGTTCATCCACACTTGCATGAGGTAATCGGCGTTGCCGCAGACGTGCGCGTCGTCCAGGCTGAGGTCGAGCCGCACGCCGGCATCCTCCAGCCTCGTCTCCAAGACGATCGCGCACCTCCTCAGCTGCTCGGCCACGTCCACGTCTTCCGCATGGGGAAGGATGGTCGCGGCCTCGACCTTCGAGAGGAGCAGGATCCGCTCGGAAAGCCCCGCCAGGCGCGTGGCCTCGTCCACGATGATGCCGGCGTACTCCCGGCGCTCGTTCTCCGTGAGGCCGTCGTCGCGGAGGAGCTGGGCGAAGCCCGAGAGCGAGTTGATGGGCGTGCGGAACTCGTGCGAGAAGTCGCTGATGAACCCGGCGCGCATCATCTCCGTCCCCTCCAGCTCGGCCGCGGCCACGTTGAAGCTCCTCTCGAACTCGCGGGCCTCGCGCAGCTTGAATCGCTCGGGGGATTCGAGTCGGTAGCCGAAGTCCCCCGACGCCAGGTGCCCCATCGCCAGCGTCATCCTCCGCAGGGGGCGGACGAGGGAGTAGTTCACGGCGTAGCAGATGATGGCCGCCAGGATGGCCCCGGCGACGAGCATGGTGAGCATGACGGCGGGAGCCGAGGTGAGCTGCTCGAACGTGATGCACCCGAGCTCCACGAGGGCGTAGCCAAGCACTCCTATGACGGTGCAGATGAGCGCGAGAGTGCCGGCGAAAACGGCGACGAGCACCGCGCCAAGGGCCATGGAGCGCAGGGTGTCCAGCTCGTCCCGGGGATCCCCCTCGGCCCCCTTACTTGCCATGGCCGCCGGTCTCCGCGCAGTAGCCGATGCCGCGCACCGTGCGTATCTCAAAGTCGCCGCAGCCCGCGAACCGCGACCGAAGCCTGTTCACATGCACGTTCACGGTCGCCTCCGCGCTCTCGGTGTCCCATCCCCATATCTCGTCGAGGAGCTGCATCCTCGTGTAGGCGCGCCCGGGGTTCGAGAGCAGCTTGAACAGGAGCTGGAACTCCTTCGGGGGCAGGACCGTCTTGGCACCTGCCCGCTCGACGGTCATCTGGGTCGGGTCGAGCACGGTCGCTCCTACGACGAGCCTGTCCGGGCCGGTCGCGCCCGCACGGCGCAGGAGGGCGCGCACGCGCAAGACGAGCTCTTTCAGGTCGGCGGGCTTGGTCAGGTAGTCGTCTGCTCCCGCCAGAAAGCCCGCGTGGAGCACCTCGGCCTCCTCCCGGGCGGTGAGGATCAGCACGGGGACGTCCCAGCCGGCCTCGCGCAGCTGGCGAACCAGCTCCATGCCGTCCAGATTCGGCATCATGAGGTCGCTCACTATGAGGTCGACGTGCTGCCCGTCGAGGATGCCGAGTGCCTCCCGCCCGTCCGCGGCCGAGAGCGCCTCGTGGCCGTCCTTGCGCAGCACGGCGCACAAGAGCCTGTTCGCGTTGCGGTCGTCTTCGACCACCAGTATTCGTGCCACGACGCTCCTCTCTGGTTTGCTCGTCTGCGGGCCATGAAACCACACGAAGGTAAACGGAAGATAAACGAGACGTAAATCGCCGAGTTTATCGGGAGTTTACGGATCGTTTATCTCGAAGGTCCACGATGGGGGCGTTCGGAAGGATCCCTGATCTCATTTTAGGGCATCGCGTTGGAAGGAGAACCAGATGTATTGCAGGCACTGCGGAAACAGGCTAGAAGAAGACGCCGCCTTCTGCGAGAAGTGCGGGAAGCCCATCGAGGGCGCGGCCGAGCGCGTGGCGATCCCGGCCGGTTGCCCCGGCGGCGCGGCAGAGGCAGAGAGCGCCTGGGCGGGTGGCGGCTACCAGTCCTACGAGTATGCGCGCACGACCGTCGAGAGCGATCTCTCGCAGGTTGCGATCGACTGCTATGGGAGCCTTGGGTACGAGCTGACGGGCCAGCAGGTGGGCGCTGTCGGGAACCAGACGACGTTCTCCTTCCGCCGCAGCCGCAAGGTACGCGGGAAGGCGCAGCTCGCGAAGATCCAGCGCGTCATGGACGACGCCCTCGCGTCCATCTCCCGCCTGGGAAGCGAGAAGACCCGCGCCGCGACCGTGCGCGCCTCCGTGCTCGGCATCGCCGCCGCGCTCGTCCTGGGCGTGGGGATGTGCTGCAGCATGGTCTGGGACGGCCTCATGGCGATCGGCGTGGTCGTCGGCATCGTCGGCATCGCGGGCTGCGTCGGCGCCTACTTCCTCTACCGCAAGACGTACGCGCGGGAGTCGGCGCGCCTGAATCCGAAGATCGAGGAGCTGTACGACCTCCTCGCGACCCAGTGCGAGGAGGCCCAGGCGATCCTGCGGGCGGGCTAGGAGATGCGCGGGGCCGGGCGGCTGTCCGAGTCGTCAACGGCTGGGTTTGAGCGGCCCGCTTCCCCAAAGCGGGATGTCCTTCCCCGATGCAAAACGGGCGCGGAACCCGTCGGCTCCGCGCCCGTGGCGGCTGCGTGTTGGGGAGAGCGCAGCCTTTGATTCCGCCATGTCGGCGGCGGACGACTAACCCTTTTTACCGTCCTCCTCTTCCTCTTCAGGCATGAACTGGGAGAACGTGCGCAAACCCCTCATCGGCGTTGGCGCGAACTCGTAGGCTGTGTCCAGCATGATGATCACGTCTCCGAGACAAGCCAGGTAGCATTGGCCGCAGCTCTGGCAGTTCTCGGGATAAAGGCATACGGACTTATTCGCATCGTAATCGAAATAGAACACATCCATGGGACAGATGTTCGCGCAGTTCCCACACCCAATGCATTCCTCGACGCTCTTCCTTGCAACAGTCATGGTCTTTCCTCTCTACGGGTCGCAGGCTTAGCGCCCGGATTCTTCAACTTCGATGCCCAGGGCCTCGGCCTCGCCAGGGAACAGCACCAGATAGCGCTCCTCGTGCTTTTTGGAGGTATCGCCCTTCCAGGAGTCGGGGATATCGATCTTGCGGCATACCACCTCGCCGTTCTCGTCTAGCGAAACGCCAACGTGGCACAGCCATTCCTCGTCGTTGCGGAAGGCGTAGTCGGAGCGATAGTGCAGCCCGCGGCTCTCAGTACGGAACAGGTTGGCCTTCACCTTCATCTCGGCCGAGCGGCACTTGTGCTTTGCTTCAAGGCAAAGGCGCAGGTCGTGGCCGGTATAGCCCATCATCATAGGCACGAAGTCGTCGCGAAGGATCTCGATCTGCATCAAGGCTGCCTGCAGGGCCTTTTCGTTCTTAACCACATGGACGCCAGGAGCGACAAGGATATCGCGCAGACGTTCGATGACCCAGTTGGGATCGACGCCCTTGGCGCGCGTGCTGGGAGCGAAAATCTCCTCGACGATGGCATCTACCTGCGCCTGGTCAAGGCTCTCCATCTCGGTCGATGCAGCATAATCAGCAGCCGCGGCACCGGCGTGGTTGCCCATGACGCAGCAGCCGGGATGGTTGGTCTGCACCGCAAACACCGCACCGTTGACCATGCAGCCGTAGATGCCGTTGCCCGCTACGTACAAGCCGGGAACCCCCGTAAAACCGTCGGTATCGTCCCAGCCGCAGAACACGCCACAGCTCATCTGGCTGTTCATGCCGGGTGCGGCACCGAAGATGTCACGGACGCGCTCCTTGCTTCGTGTAAAGGATCCACGATCACCCGGGTCGGAGGAATCGCCGTCGTGGCCCGTAACTGAAGCGGCTGTGAAGGTGCTCTGCCACTGGGATCCATCCACAGGCGACAGGCCCTGAAGTACGGACATGTTGCGGTACTTGATTTTGCTGTTCAGCTTTTTGACGACGTACTCGTTCATGCCTTCCATGGTGGCGCCGACACTGGCACCGTTCATGTTCTCGGAATACTCCCAGGTATTGTCGTAATAGTAGCTGCCGGGGGCGTACGATGCGGTCTGATGGAAGTCGTCGAATTCCTTGCCCACGAACGTCAGACCCAGGTTCGTGCACATGTATTCGCCGTCGAAAGTGTCGCCCGAGGTAGGATAGCCGGTCGACTTCATCGAACCAGTGCCAGTGCACAGGCACACGGCCTTCGCGCTGAATGTGATTGGCGTCGCGCTCTTCGTGTGGAAGCCGACACCGCCCGTCACCTTGCCATCGGTTGTCACGAGGTCTACCAGCATCGTGTGCTCCACCACCGTGATGCCGCGGTCCTCCAGAACTCCCATCCATTTGGGCTGACGCATCTTGTCTTCGAACTCGCGACGGTAGCCCTTCGGATCCCATTTGTCCCAATAGCCCGACTCCGTCGCCGACGGGTAGGTTTCCATGAATCCGAATTCCTTGTTCTGCTCGACAACGGATTCGGATTCGTCGAGCCACAGGTTGAACCAGTCGAGATTGGCCACGTATTCGCCGGCCATGGTCATGGCGGTAACGGAAGCTTCGCGGTCGTCATAGCCCTCGATGTGGTAGGTCGCGCCCTGCGAGAAGGGGGACAGGCCGGAATAGCCGGGGCGCCCCTTGTCGACCACCACGACCGACGCGCCCGCATCAGCAGCGGTCACGGCAGCGTGAAGGCCCGCCCAGCCGCATCCAACGACCAGCACATCGCACGTGTACTCGGTCGTTTCCGGAGCGGGCTGCTCGGGGAAGTACTTCTTCTCGACGAATGCCTTCTCGCCAAGGCTGGACGTCGTGTCCTCGGCATTCGGGGAAGGAGCGTCGTCATAGTACGGCGCGTCGGATTCTGCTGTCGCAGTGTCGCTTAATGGCTCTTTGGGAGCGCAACCGACCATAGAACCGACGATCGTCGATGCACCCAGAATACCGCCAGCCGTCAAGAAATTACGGCGCGAGATTCCTTCCTGCGCGCTAGAGGGCATGAAGCCCTGGTCATTTCCCATGGTGTACCCCTTTCGTATTTTACGTTTTGCGTCCCGCCTCCTTGGTGAGACGACCCGATCATCGCGGGTTTCGGGGGCCATGTCATGATTCAAAACGCGCCAACATGCGGTTTGATTCTAAACGAACTATCTGATTGAACTGGGATTTTCAAAAATGGGCGAAAACCGCATAGCCGATCGCTCTTCCGCTTGGCGCGAAATCTTTGCTACCGGCTGACTTCCCAAAGCTTGATGAGCTCTTGCTTCGAGACGACGCCCATCTTCCGGTAAATGCTCGACAGGTGGTTTTTGGCAGTGTATTCGGACACCACTAACTCCTCGGCGATCCTCTTCGCGGTGTAGCCCTTCACAGCCAGCAACGCCACTTCGCGCTCGCGCTCGGTAAGGACGGCGTTTTCCATGCATGCGACAAATTCACCGGGGATCGCGTCGGGGGCGCTGTCGCCGAGGCTCGGTGCGTCGCCGGTCTTTTCAGTCGCCGAACGACCGTGCATGTGCGCGCGAACGATCGCGAATGCGATGCCGCACAGCGTCAGAAACACGAAACCGGCGGCGACCGGACCGAAAAGCGAGTTTCTGTGGAGGGCCTCAAGGGCGCTTTCGTAATCAAACAGGCGCATCCCCATGGGTGCAATGGCGAACAGCCCGAAAAGCGAAAAGCCGAGCGGCGGAAAAAAGGGAGCCCATGCGCAGCTGACCGCGAACACCACCCAAAGGAACATGACAAGGCACAGCCGCAACGACAGGGATGCCCCTCCAAAGACCGGCATTAAAAACATGAGGGCCAGCACCGCTCCGTAGAAGACCACGAACAGGCCAAACAGGACATACAGGTCGTCCAGCGTTTTCAGTTGCAAACGAACAAAGCCCAGGATAAGCAAGGCTCCCGTCACGGTCGCCGCGGCGATGAACAGATGCGCGCCGACGGATAGGCTGTCGGGCTGATGGCCGACTAGCACGGCGACGATGACCGAAGTTAGGGCCAGCAGGCAGGATGCGAAGACGATGATGGGCAGAGGGAGATCCCAAAAAGCAGCGAGCTCGTTCTGGAAGCGCTGGCTGAACGGAGGCGTTTCGTTAGAGGAATCGTCGGGGGGTGCGGGAATTTCGCACGGTCGCGCCTGCCTTTTTGCCAACAGACCGAACAGCAGAAAACTGATCAGGGGCGAAACCGCATAAACACCCTGAAAGTCGATGTCCAGAAGGTGGCATGCCAGCGAAACGATGCACGACACAGCGGCGGCCGAAAGCAGGATGCCGATCCGCGCGACCAGCTGAGCGCCTGTCGTCCACGACCCCCACGCCAAAACCGACGTCGATACGAAAACCGCAATGCCACCTAACCCAACAACCAAGACAACGGGGTTTTCCGGCGCCGAAGAAAGGAGAGCCACGCCGACGCTTCCGATCAGGCCGAAGGCGACGGACGGGATCCACACGTTCGCAACGCTGTCGTTTGGCCGCAGGCTCAGCAGGCCTAGGACCACGAAGCAAACTGCCAGCATCGTCGAGTAAAGTGCGACGGCATGGCCTCCGACCAGGGCGTTTGTCTCGCCGACGGCAGCCGACGTCCATAGCGAGACCCGGGAGGAGAAGGACACGAACGGCCAGAGACACATGAGGCCGACAAACGCGCACGCGATGCTTTTTCCGTCGAGAGGGCGGCCCTTCGTCGATTCGCCGTCCGAACCGATATGTGCAGCGCGCGTGCTCGCTAACGCCATGAACAGAACCCTCCCCATATTACGCATCTACGTGGAATCGACTGCCAGTGTAGCATACGACGCGGCGATGCCACGCAAACGGGAATGCATGATGTCGGGACGGCGGCTTGGAGGCAGTCGAGCTACGAGACGTGCAGCCTGAGCACGTCTTTGGGGCATGCATCGCAGCAGGCGCCGCATTGGATGCACTCGGCGTCGTCGATCGCGCCGGCCGCTTGCAAGCTCTCCACGGGGAGGCTCATCGGACACGCCTTGTCGCACTTCCCGCAATGAATGCAGGCATCCGCGGCGGACGAAACGTGCAGTTGGGGTAGGCGGAGGCTCTTCCCTATCTTGGAGCCGACGATCATGAACGGCGCCATCCAGCAGATGCTGTGGCACATGGAGCGCCTTCCCAAAAAGATGTTCGGGACGAAGAAAAGAGCGACGATGGCGAAGTATATCGCCAAGCTCGCAAGGTCTGACACTGATATGCCGTGGTCGGTGTGGAAGAAGAAGTCTACCTCGCGGATACCGCCCGCCGCGACGAAACCTGCAATGATCGAGATGACCCACGGCACCCATAGGATCCATTTCACCAGGTTGAGCCGCCGCCTCGTGAACGGCTTGCCGATAGATCTCGCCTCTAGGTCCTGAAGGCCGCCGACTGGGCAGGCCCAGCCGCATAGGCCGCGCCTCAGGAAGAGGGCCGCGAGGAATTGGCACGCGAACATGATTCCCGCGGCGGCAAGCACCCCTTGGAATGCGCCCAGGACGATCAAGTACGGCGAGAAGTAGAAGATGATGACGGGAAACAGCAGAAAGGACACGGTCAAGGCGAGCAAGCGCGCATTCTGTCGGTTAAGCCTCATGGCCGCGCCCTCCCGTGAATTGCGCGATGTCGACCCCCGCCTGCGATGCGAATGCGGAGAAGGCCCCGTTCATGGCCGACCTGAGCTCTTCGTCGGAGAACGTGGCTCCAGCCATGATAAGGGTCGAGAGGCCGTGGGTGTATATGGCCATGTTCGCGTAGAGCATGCGGGCGTTTTCCTCGTTGATGCCCCATGCCTCCACCATGGCCGAGAGAACGCCCGGCTGCTCGGCAAGGCTCAGGAGGTCTTCCATGCTGCGCGCCTGCACATAGGGCGACATGTACACGAACGCGAAGACGCCGGGATGTTCCTGCGCGATGCGGATGTGGGCCACGCCCACGGAGGAGAATGCGGTGCACCCGGCGTCGGAGTGCTCCTCATTGTAGTCGCGCACCCACTCCACGGCGTACCGGTAGAGCGCCTTCATGAACGCTTCGCGATCCCCGAACATGCTGTAGAGCGGCTGAACAGAGCTTCCGGCCGCCACCGCCACGCGCCGCATGGTGACCGCCTCGTACCCCTCGTCTCTCACGATGCCGAACCCGGCAGCGAGGATGTCGTCTTTCGAGAACTGCTGTTTCATGGCGCTCCTATATAACGCACGTTATATAACATGCGTTATACTAGCACAGCTGGGCCGTTCCGAGCAAGCAGCCTACTGGCACACTAACTCTTGCGCCAAAAGGCGATCGCTATCTTCTCAGGTTCTTCTTCGCCCATAGCTGGAGGTAAACGAAGCCGACGAGGGCGGGCAGCACCGGTGCCGCCGCTTGCGCCGCATAGATCCCAATGAAGCCAAAGCCCAGAGGGGCGGATAGGAGCCAAGCCAGCCCCGCCCTCACGGCGAAGGCGTCGATGAGGGAGTTCGCAAGGGCCAGCTTCGGTGCACCCGAGGACAGGGCGAACGAATCGAGAGCGTACATCGCCGCGTAGAAGATCCCGTTCACGCTGCAGGTGATGCGAAGATAGAGGACCGCCGCCTCGGTGAGCTCCTGGCTCGATTCCCCGAAGAGCGAGACGAGCCATTCCGCGCCCAGCTGCACGACAACCTGGATGCATACGGTGACGACAACAGCCATAAGACAGCCCGACCTGGCGAATGCGATCGCCCGCTTGGGCATCCCCGCCCCGATGCTCTGCGACACCGCTGCGGAGACGGCCTGCCCGATGCCCCAGCAGGGAAGTCCTGCGATGGTGCTTATCTTGAGGCCGACCCCGGAGGCAGCGGCGATGGTCGGCCCGTAGGAGTTGAGCCACGCGGTCACCAAGACGTAGGAGAGGTTGATGACGGCCTGCTGCACGGCCATGGGGATGCCGACACGGAGGACGTCCCGCGCGGTCGCGATCGCCTTCCGGCGCTCCCGCCCGTCGCGCGCGGAGTGGAGCAGGTTGCGGGCGGAGCCATACCTGTGCCGCGCGAGCCAGAGGGCGAAGGCGGCTCCCGCGCCCTGGGCGGCCACGGTAGCGATGGCGGCGCCGACCACACCGAGGCCGGCACCTGCGATGAGGATGAGGTCGAGGATCACGTTAGCGACGGCGGAGAAGGCCATGATGGCGAGAGGACCGGCGGAATCCCCCTGCGCCCGCAGGAACGCGCACGCGGCGTTGAGCAGGAAGAGACCGATCACGCCCAGGGAAATCACTTCGAGATAGGCGGCCGTCTGGGCGAGCGAGGCGTCCGGGACCCCCATGAGCGAGAAGATGGGATGGGCGAGCGCCGTCCCCGCCAACGTTGTCGCTGCGGCTCCCAGGAGGGCGACCCCGAGGGATGCGGCGAAGGCGCGCCGTTGTCCTGCCTCGTCATGGGCGCCCACGCGGTTGCCCACTGCGACGGTGCAGCCCGCTATGAGCCCTATGGCTATCGCGCTGATGATGAAGACGACGGCGGAGGCGTTGCTGACCGCGACGAGCCCCGCCTCGCCGACGACATTGCCCACGACGCCCATATCGACGAACTGGTAGACGTATTGGAGGAGGTTCGCCGCGATGAGCGGGGCGGAGAACGCAGCCAGGCGCTTCGGCGCGCTCCCTTCCAGAAGGGACGGTGCGTGTTCGGTGGTATGTGACATGGAAAGCCTTTCGATGGGGTGAGAACAAAAAGGGAACGGACGCATGCCCGTTCCCGTGCCCATCGTTCATCTGCGCAAGCCGAAGCAACCCGTGGCGGGTTGCGGGGGCTGACGATTTATCAGGCTTCGCTCCGGTCAGCGTCTCGTCTGTATGCTTCCGGAGCCGTCCCAATGCAGAGCTTCATGGCTGTTCCTGTCGATGCGATTACTCGAACGCATGGATTATCCCACCGAGCGCAGGAACTGGCAAGGAACCGCCGTGCAGTTTCCGCTGAGGCCGCAACCTAGGAGCGATGCGGCGTGTATCTAGGCCGCTGCTCTCCCTGGCCGCTTGTTGGGGGAGGGCCTTAGGCGCCGATGAACCTGATCATTTCCGCGATGTCTTCGGTGATCATCTGGACTTTGGACTTCTCTATCTGGATGCCGCCGCCGGCCATGATGTAGGAGGGCATGACGCGCTTGCCCATGGCACAGGGCGAGCATGACGATGTGCGGTAAATATACCCTAGTGGCCGCGATGCTTCTGCTTGCGTTTCTCCGTCCGCTTGGCGAACTGCTCGCGCTTGTGCTCTTCTTTCCGTTGCCGAGAAAGCGCCTCGCTGGCTTCTATCGCCATGGCGCGCCGCTCTGCGAGCGTCTGCTGCGCCTTGGTCCCGCGCCAGGCGTCCGATCGCATCTCCTTCTCGATCATGCGGCGGAGCCTCTTGGGGTTGATGCGCTTGGACTCCTTGGCCTCGACTTGGATCTCGTGCGTGAAGCAAAGGTCGTTCCAGTGGTCGCGGATGAAGTCGAACACCTCGGGCGTGGTGGGTTCTGCTCCGAAGACGTGCTTCGCCACGCTGTAGCTGTCGCCGTCCTCGCACTCGACGAGGCCGATCCAAAACGGCTCCTCGAAGCGCACGGTGAGTTTGCACAGGCTCATCGCTGTTCCTCCTTTATGTCGATGACGAACCTGAAGGAGGGACAACCAAGGAGGCAGGTTACTGACGGCTCGTCGCAAGAGGGCGGCCGCACCCCGACTACCCGACGGGGTCGTGTTTTACCTTCTGGGGCAAGTATACCGCAGGAGGAGCGAAAAGCCTTCGCCCGTAGGCCGAGGGCTTCGCCCTGCACGGCGCTGAGGAGGCGGAGGCTATCTTCGCGCTAACAGAACGCGACAGCTTCCTGCACATCGCCTCCTACCGCAAGCTGTTCCAGAAGCATCGGGACGGAGAGAAGGAAGGCCAATACGTGCGGCTCGATTTCGCCGACCTGCTCAACTTGGATGCCCTGGACGCACGGTTGAGAGGCGCTTTCCAGTCCGTTGCCTACGACATAGAGCGCGTTGCGAAGGCGAGGCTCATAGAGAGAATATCGCTCGACGAGTCGGAGGACGGGTACGCGATAGTCGCGGAGTTCATGGCATCGCAGCAGAAGCGGTACAGGAACAGCATCGAGAGCAACCTCAAGGTGCGAATGGTAGAAGACGCCTATACGGGAGCGCTGATCGCGAGGTATGCGGCCGATATGCCCGTGTGGCTCTTCTTGGAAGTCGTGTCGTTCGGCACGTTGCTGGCGTTCTACCTGTTCTGCGCAGAACGATGGAACGATGAGAAGATGCGCCAAGAGCATTACGCCATGAAAGGCGTTAAGGCGGTGCGAAACTGCTGCTCCCACGGAGCCTGCGTCGTCAACGGGTTCGATTCCGAGCATGATGCGGACACCCGCGCATCCAGCATCGCCTACGAATGGCTTGACTCCAAAGGCTTGGAGCGGAGCGGTGCCCGCAAGGCAAAGCTGCGCAACAGGAGGATTCAGCAACTTCTTGAAACGCTGGTCATGTTCGAAAGGATGGGATGCGTTTCGTCTTCGCGGTATTCCGTGGACGATCTGCGCGGATTGAAGGGCTCTATCAGCGAGGTTTGCGAGAAGTATGGCGAGCAGAACGCTTTCGTGTCGTATCTCGGCTTTCTGGCGCGGCTCATTGACAAAAGCCTATGAGGATGCGAACATAATCGTACATGTCAAAGCCTTCGAGGCTTTGCAAGGGCCGGTCCTACTGGGACTGGCCCTATTTATGTCTGGGTCTGTTTCAAAACCCTATCGAGGCCGCTTGGGGGCTGAGGAGCCAGCGCCGCCCGCGTTGCGTAGATTCCGATGAGGCCGATCGTTTCCGCGATGTCCTCGGCGATCATCTGGGCCTTAAGCTTTCCTACCCGGCGGGGTCGTTTTTACCTTCGCGGAGATTATAGCGTACGAGAAAGGCCGCCCCTATGCGAACAGCGCGGCGTAGCAGACGATGCCGGCGAAGAACGCCAGCACTGCTGCGCCGATGCCCAGCAGCACGCGGAGGTACTTGTGCATGGCGGCCTTGCCTCCCTCCACGTCGGCGTAAATGGACGACAGCTGCTTTTCCGACTCGTTCAGGGCGCGCACGTCGCCCACGTCCAGGCCGCGCACCAGTTCGTCGAGGCTGATGTCGAAGTAGTCGGCCAGCAGCACCAGGCGCTGGAAGTCGGGGTAGGATTGCCCCTGCTCCCACTTCGACACCGTCTGTCGCGATACTCCCAGCTCGAAGCCGAGCTCTTCCTGGGAGAGACCCCGCTTCTTGCGCAGGGTCATGAGCCGCTCGTTGAATTTCATGGCGCTTCCTTTCCTCGGTTTCAGTATGAGCGCACTTCAATTCAAGGGGAAGAGGAGCCGCGCATCTACCAACCATGGTTGGAAATCCGTCAACCGAAGCTGCCATCTGCAGCGAGCTGACCGGGCAAGCCCGGACAATCTCCCCGTCCCGCCCCCATCTTCGGTGCGTTTGCAAAAAACTTGGGCGCGGCGCTTGGCGTTAGTGGAACAATGGTTCCGAGAGTTCCCAGCGAGCGGAGGCAACCATGACCACGACCGACACCACGACCGACTACGCAATCGACGAGCTTCTGTCCGACGGCATCACGAGCACCCCGCCGTCGTTCGTGCGCGCCATCCTGAAGGCGGCTTCCGACCCGGAGGTCACGTCGTTTGCGGGCGGCCTGCCGAACCCCATCTCCTTCCCGCAGGAGAAGCTGCTCGAGTCGATGCAGCGCGTGGTGGCCGAGCGCGGCGCCGAGGCCTTCCAGTACTCCGCCACTGCCGGCATCGAGGGCCTGCGCGCGTGGGTAGCCGACCGCTACAACAAGCGCTTCGGCACCGACTACGTAGCCGACGACGTGCTCATCACCACCGGCTCCCAGCAGGTGCTCGACCTGCTGGGCAAGGTACTGCTCGACAAGGGCGACGGCGTCATCGTGGAGAAGCCCACCTACCTGGCCGCCATCCAGGCCTTCGCGTTGCAGCAGCCGGTGTTCCGCGAGGTGGAGCTTACCGAGGACGGCTTGAACATCGACGAGCTGAACGCGGCGCTGGATGCGGGTGCGAAGATGATCTACCTCATCCCCAACTTCCAGAACCCCACCGGCCTCACCTACAGCGCCGAGGGGCGCCGCCAGGTGCGCGAGGCGCTTGCGGGCCGCAACATCGTGGTCGTGGAAGACGACCCCTACGGCGAGCTGCGCTTCGAGGGAGAGTCGCTGCCCTACATCGGCGGCACCGCGCTGCCCCACGGCGTGGTCATGGGCTCCTTCTCGAAGACGGTCACGCCGGGCTTCCGCATGGGCTATCTGCTCACGAAGGACCACGAGCTTTTGCGCAACCTCAACACCGCCAAGGAAGCCGCCGACCTGCACACCAATGTGTTCTCGCAGTTCGTCGTGCTCGACTACCTGCAGCACAATGACCTGGACGAGCACCTGGTGAAGATTCGCGATCTGTACCGCTCCCAGGCCCAGGCCATGACCGAGGCCATGGCCGAGTTCTTCCCCGCCGAGGTGTCCTTCACCAAGCCGGCGGGCGGCATGTTCCTGTGGGCCACCCTGCCCGAGGGCATCGACACCATGGAGCTGTTCCCGAAGGCGCTCGAGCGCAACGTGGCCTTCGTGCCCGGTGCGCCGTTCTACGCCGAGCCGGGTGCCTACTCCACCATGCGCCTGAACTTCACCAACGCCGATGCCGACACCATCCGCGACGGCATCCAGCGCTTGGGCGAAGTTATCGCCGCGGCGCTGTAGGACGTTTGCGCGCAAGGGCGTCGTCCATCTCGGCGCTGGGCTCCATCTATCGGTAATGCGGCCGTTTCCCCGCCGAGGGGAAGCGGCCGCTACAATCAGGGGGATGCAACGACGCTCGAAAGGAGCCAAACCCCATGGTTAGGGAAGATAAGGGCATGGAACAGGTGGCCGCAGCTGATGCGACTGCGGCCGGTGCTGCTACGGCCGGCAAGGACGTGCGCATGACCGGTGAGTGTGCGACCGACGAGCGCATGTCCGGCGAGCGTGCGGCCGTCGAGGCCGAGCCGGGCGAGCGTGGGTCAGCGCCGACCCCGCCCTTCGACACGTTTGTCTTCGATTTGGATGGCACGCTGCTCGACACCCTCGACGACCTCATGGTGCTCACCAACGACGTGCTGGCCGAGTTCGACATGCCCGCGCACACTCGCGAGGAGATCAACTCCTACGTGGGCAACGGCGCCGCGGCTCTCATCTACCAGGCTGTGCCTGCAGGCACGTCCCAAGAAGTGGCCGATGCGTGCCTCGCGCGGTGGAAGGAGGCCTACGACACGTACCCGAACGACCTCACGAAGCCCTACCCGGGCATCGAGGCTATGCTTGCCGAACTGCGTCGGCGCGGGTGCAAGCTGGGCATTCTCTCGAATAAGTTCGATCGCGGCGTGACCTTCATCGTACGAAAATGCCTTGACGGCCAGGTGGATGTGGCTCATGGGGAAGGTGGCGAGCGGCACTTCCCGCGCAAGCCCGCGCCCGAGGGGCTTTTGTCCACCATCGAGGAGTTGGGAAGCACGCCGGCGTGCACGGTGTACATCGGCGACTCGCCGGGGGATATCCACGCGGCCCGCAACGCCGGCTGCTACGCGGTGGGTGTCGATTGGGGCTACCACGACCCAGCCGATTTCGCCGCCGAGGGCTGGGAGCCCGACGTGCTGGCCAGCAGCCCCGAGCAGATCGTGGCCCTCGCGCCCGAGGCTGTGTAGCCGCTGTTGCCGGTACCGTTCGGAGTCGGAGGTTCGTCAGCTTCGGCCCCGAGATGTCCCGCTCAGACTGGCATGCAGCCGCTCTGAGCGAGTGGCGTCCTGCCCCGTGCCGTTCCGAGTGGGCGGCCCCCTGTGCCATTCCGAGGGAACAAAGCGAGTCGAAGGGTATTCATGTTCCAGCGAAGGAAACTCATACTTTCTTGGACGCTTGTCGTCTTGTGGGCGGCGGTCATCTTCTTCATGTCGGCCCACACGGGCAGCGACTTCGACGGAGAAGGCCCCCTGGCCGCGGTCAAGCGCTGGCTGGTGGGCCTCGTCGCCCCGGTGTTCGGCCCCGAAACCGATGTGGTGAACGCGGCGGCCCACTTCACCGAGTACCTCGTGTTCGGCGCGCTGCTGTTCGCGGCCCTGCGCTACACCTGGCCGTCGGCCTCGCTCGGGCACCTGGCGCTAGCTGCTGTGGCGCTGGCCAGCCTGTACGCGGTAACCGACGAGTTCCACCAGTCCTTCGTCCCCGGCCGCCTCTGCGACCCTGCCGACTGGCTCACCGACACTCTGGGAGCTGCCCTGGGAGCTGTGCTGATGCTAGCAACAAGAAGGGGCAGCCCGCAGGCTGCCCCTCAAGGGAAAGAGTGATCGCTCGCTCTTATTCCACGTCTCCGTAGCCGTTGGGGTTTTGCGACTGCCAGCGCCAGCTGTCCTCGCACATGCGGGCCATGTCGTACTCGGCCGTCCAGCCCAGCTCGTCGTGAGCTTTCGTGGCGTCGGCCCAGAATGCGGCAATGTCCCCCGCGCGTCGGGGGAGGACCTGGTAGGGGATCTCGTGGCCGCAGGCTGCCTCGAAGGCATGGATCACGTCGAGCACCGAGGAGCCGGTGCCTGTTCCCAGATTGAAGATGCCCACGCCGCGCCGGCTGCCGTCCTCGGCTGGCTCGCCTGCGATGGAGCCCAGGCCTCGCGGCTCGCCCGTACCCACGCGCCCAGCCATCCAATCCAGGGCCGCCACGTGCCCGCGGGCCAGGTCGACCACGTGGATATAGTCGCGCACACCGGTGCCGTCGGGAGTGTCGTAGTCGTCGCCGAACACGCCGACGAAGGGGCGCCGCCCCACGGCTACCTGGGCTACGTAGGGCATGAGGTTGTTCGGAACGCCTTTAGGATCCTCGCCGATGAGTCCAGAGGGATGAGCCCCGATCGGGTTGAAGTAGCGTAGTAGCACGACGCTCCACTCGTCGTCTCCCACGTACAGGTCGGCAAGGATCTGTTCGATCATGGCCTTGCTCGTGCCGTAGGGGTTGGTGGTGACGCCGCGCGGCAACGACTCGGTGTAGGGGACCGGGGCATCCTGGCCGTACACCGTCGCGCTCGAGGAGAACACGATGTTCTTGCAGCCATGCTCGCGGGCCACTTCGCACAGCACCAGGGTGCCGGCGATGTTGTTCCAGTAGTATTCCAGCGGCTTGGCCACGCTTTCGCCCACGGCTTTAAAGCCGGCGAAATGGATGATCACGTCCACCGGGTGCGCCGCGAAGATCGCCTCCAGCGCCGCACGGTCCAGGATGTTCGCCTCGTAGAAGGTAAGCGACGGGCCGGGGGCCACTTCGCGCAGGGTAGCACCAGCCACGGCCGCCGCCGCTTCCGCCACTTCTTCGGTGTGCACATCGGCGAATATGGGGGTCACGCCAGAAATCTCGCCCACCCGGCGCACCGCCTCGCGGCTGGAATTGCTCAAGTCGTCCACGATGACCACCTGGTAGCCGCGCTCCAGCAGCTCCACTACCGTGTGGCTGCCGATGAACCCGGCGCCTCCCGTCACCAGCACGCACGTTTGCGCGGGATCCTTCGCCAAAAGTGCATTCGCCATAGAATCCTTCTTTCGTCTTGAAAAAGGCCGCCGAGAGCTTCGCTTTGGGTCTTGCTTCGGCCCTTGCCTCAGGTCTCGCTTCAGGCCGAGGGCATGCCTCGTATAGGACCCATGATAGCAAGGTTGGCTGATTTTGCTTGTTTTGGCTTAGAAAACACGGTTTTGTGACCGTAATCGGCGATTATGGGCCTTGTTGTCATACACCATCTGGGGAAAAGGCGCGCTGGTAATACAAAGAGCGCCATTTTCGGCATCCTACGTAACAAAACCGTGTTTTCTAAGCCAAAACGAGGCAAAAGAGCGATTCCGCCCGACGATAAGACGGTTTTCTCAGAAATAAGAGGGTCATCAACTATAATCGTGCGCGACGAGACAAGCAGCTGGGAGACGGCTCCCGGGCCTGTTCGTGGGCGAAGGCGGAAGGAAGGAACCTATGGCTGACATTCATTTCGGAACCGACGGGTGGCGCGCCATCATCGGCGAGGATTTCACTCCTGATAACTTGAACCGCGTGATCGACGCGGCGGCGCGCATCTTCAAGGAGGAGGCGGTAGCCGCGGGCCGCAGCGCCGACGCTCCCGGCACCATCATCGTCGGCCACGACTGCCGTCAGGATGCCCACGCCTATGCTGAACTGGCCACTCAGGTGGCTGCGGGCCACGGCTTCAACGTGCTGCTCACCGAGGACTACTGCCCTACGCCCACGCTTTGCTGGTCGGTGGCCCACAACGACGATGCGGTGGGCGGTATCATGCTTACGAGCTCGCACAATCCTGCCGAGTACCTGGGCGTGAAGCTGCGTATGGCCGATGGTGGCGCGAGCCCCGCCGAGTTCACCGACCGCGTGGAGGCGGTGCTGCCGCCTGAGCCTACCGACGTGCTCGGTCTCTTCCAAACGACCGACCTCATGACCGACTACCTGGCGGCCCTGCGCGAGCTGGTGGACGTGGAAGCCATCCGCGCGGCCGGCCTGCGCGTGGTGTGCGACCCGCTTTACGGTGCCGGCCGCCACTACCTGGCCGACCTTCTGCGCGATATGGGCGTGGAAGTGGTGGAAATTCACAATGGCGAGGACCCCACGTTCGCCGGCTTGCATCCCGAGCCCATCCAGCCCTGGGTGGACGAGGGTCTGGCGAAAGTGGCCGAGCTGGGCTACGACGCGCTGTTCATCAACGACGGCGATGCCGACCGCATTGCCGCTGGCGACGCGCAGGGCAACTACGTGAACGCGCACCGCATTATCACGCTGCTCACCAAGCACATGGTCGACCGGGGCGAGACGGGCCGCGTGGTGTCCACCATCACGGCCTCGGCCATGCTCGACCGCATGTGCCGCAAGCTGGGGCTTGAGCTGGTCAGCACGCCTGTGGGCTTCAAGTGGATCTACGGCGAGATGGAGAAGGGCGGTGTGATGATCGGCGGCGAGGAGTCCGGCGGCATCGGCCTTCCCGGCCACGTGAAGGAGCGCGACGGCCTGCTGATGGCGCTGCTGCTCACCGAGTGTATGGCCCAATCTGGGAAGGACCTGGGCACGCTCATCGACGACATGCTCGCCGATATCGGCCGCTTGGAGTTCGCGCGTCGCGGGCTCTCCATCACCCCCGAGCAGATGGAGCGCTTCCGCGCCGAGACGGTGCCGAACTACACGGCCGATGCGGTGGCGGGCAAGCGCGTGATCGACGTGGATCGCCGCGACGGCGTGAAACTGCTCTTGGAGGGCGACGCCTGGGTCATGATGCGCCCCTCCGGCACCGAGCCCCTCGTGCGCATCTACGCCGAGGCCGCCACGACCGACGAGGTGAACGATCTCTTGGACGCCGCCGAAGCTGTGGTCATGAGCCTGTAGGGCCAGTCGCGGAAGCGGTTTGAAAGCTACGTAGAGCGGGGCCGGGGACGCAAAGCTCTCGGCCCCGCTTGTGTGGAGGCGGGTAATCGTCGTTGAGGCCCCTACCGTAGCTTCTTCAGGAGGGCCCAGGCGCGCTGCTTTCCGTCGGAGGTGCCCATGAGGCCCTCGAAGTCCTCGAAGACGACGGCGGTGCGGCCGAGCAGGCGGTTGGGGGCGTCGAGCGACACCGGTGCGCGGTAGGCGCCCGACAGCAGCTCGGCGGCGAAGGCGTCCACGGCCACGAGCGCTACGGGATCGAGCCCCTCCACGATGGTGCGCACGTCCTCGGCGCCGAGCTTCCCCTCGTCCGCCTCGGCCACCACGAGGGCCAGCGGCGCGCTTCCGAACTCCAGCGAGGCCGCCGACTTCTCCAGGGCGTTTCGGGCTGCGTCGCCAAGGGGCGTCTCGCTTATCACCATGAGGGAGCTCGCGGGCGTGCCCGTGACGTGGGATCCGTACAGCACGAGCACCGACTCGCCCGTCACCTCGAACATGTTACTGCTCACGGAAAAATTCACACTCCATCTTGCGCCGGGGAAACGTTCGCGGTAAAACAGTTGATGCTTATATAGTAGCAAATCCAAAGGAGACGCCCATGTGCACCAACGGAGTTAACACCGGCCAGCTGGAAATGATGATCGACCAGATCGACGACCATATCAAGTTGGAGCGCCGTCACGCGCATGATTTGGGGCACCTGGCCTCCGACGCGGGCTTCACCACGGTGGGGGAGAAGCTGCACGATGTCATGCATCTGCTCGACGAGGTGCGCGCGGCGCTGGACGAGGCGAAGGACGCCATGGAAGACGACGCTGCCGACGCTGCCGGCTTCACCGTCGCCCGCGTGTAGCGGCGCGCGGAGCCAACGAGCGAACAGCGAGCGCAGGCAATGAGCAACGACCTGGTTCGGTTCTCGGTGGCCATGCCGGAGGACCTGCTGATCGAGTTCGACCAGCTGGTGGCCCGGCGCGGCCTGGCGAAGAACCGCAGCGAAGTGGTGCGCGATCTGGTGCGCGATGCCCTGGTGGAGGAGGAGTGCGCCACGCCCGGCTCGCTCGTCATGGGCACGCTCACCATCATCTACGACCACCATTCCAACGACTTGCAGGAGAAGCTGCACACCATCCAGCACGACTACTTCGACACCATCATCTCCACGATGCACGTGCATGTGGACGAGCACATGTGCCTGGAGGTCATCGTCATGCGCGGCGAGACCGGTCTCGTGCAGAGCGTGGCGAACCTCATTCTGGGAACGAAGGGCGTGAAGAACGGCAAGCTGGTGCTCACGACCACGGGAAGGCATTTGTAGAGCCCGTCCGCCGTCTAGCTGGTTGAAGTACGAGGCCAAAAACGAGAGGACAGTAATGGCAGACGAGAAGGTGATGCTCGGCCACGGCTCGGGCGGCTCGATGATGAAGCGCATTATCGACGAGGTGTTCTTCGAGGCCTACGGTACCGACGAGCTGCTCGTGGGCGACGATGCCGCAGTGCTCGCGGCCCTCGCACCCGGGGAGCGCATCGCGTACTCCACCGACAGCTTCGTGGTGACGCCCCACTTCTTCCCCGGCGGCGACATCGGGCGTCTGGCTGTGTGCGGCACGGTGAACGACGTGGCCACTTCCGGTGCTCGGCCGCTGTATCTGTCCTGCGCCTTCATTCTGGAAGAGGGCTTTCCCATGGATGACCTGCGCCGTATCTGCGCCTCCATGGCCGCCTGCGCGAAGGAGGCCGGGGTGCGCATCGTCACGGGCGACACCAAGGTGGTGAACCGCGGCCACGGTGACGGCATCTACATCAACACGAGCGGCGTGGGTGCCCTTCCCTCCGACGTGAACCTGGGCGGCGCGCAGATTCGCCCCGGAGACGCGGTGCTCGTGAGCGGCACGCTGGGCGATCATGGCATCACCATCATGAGCTGCCGCGAGGGCCTGAACTTCTCGGCCGATATTGAAAGCGATGCGGCCCCGCTGAACCACCTCATCGCCGACGTGCTGGCAGCCGCGCCGAACACGCGCTGCTTCCGCGATCCCACGCGCGGCGGCCTCGCTTCCACGCTGAACGAGCTGGCCGTCCAGTCGGGCACCGACATCACGGTGGACGAAGACGCCGTGCCCGTGAAGGACGCGGTGCTCGGTGCCTGCGAGATGCTCGGCTACGACGTGCTGCAGGTGGCCAACGAGGGCAAGATGGTCTGCGTGGTGGCCGCCGACGAGGCTGAGGCAGCCCTGGCCGCCATGCGTGCGAACCCCTACGGTGCCGATGCGGCCATCATCGGGCAGGTGGCTGCAGCCGACCCGTCCCGCGGCTCGAAGGTGTTCCTGCGCACATCGTTCGGTAGCACCCGCATCTTGGACATGCTCGTCGGCGAGCAGCTTCCCCGCATCTGCTAGAGGGGCGCCTATCGGCCCGGCGCGACCGCTTACCGGGCCGATAGGCGGCGGTTTAGCAACACCTAAACCGCTCCCTGAGAAGTTCCGGATTCCTACTTGCGCTCCGCTGCTTTCATGGTATCTTGCGCAATGTGGTTGGGAGCCGAGCTCCCCGCCCTCAATGACGAGGAATGATATTTGAACGAAGGAGCTTCCCATGTCTCATCCGGTTATTGAAGCTGACGAGTGCATCGGCTGCGGCATCTGCGTTGACGCTTGCCCCCAGGAAGTGCTCGAGGTTGTCAACGGCGTTGCCGACGCTGTGAACGAGGATGCCTGCATCGCCTGCGGCGACTGCGTGGAAGAGTGCCCCATGGGCGCCATCCCCGAGATCGTGGAGGACTAACTCCGCCTTATCGCCCGCTGGCGGCTCGCCGCCGAATCATGCGGTCCGTATTGGCCCGCCGCGCGAAGGCCCCTTGGCTGCGTGGCGGGCCTTTCTGCACCTCAGGGGGCGGTTTGCGCGGTTTTATGCTATATTGGGACGAGTCGCGTGCGCAAGGGGGAGCCGCAGGTGCGCAGGGGGCGACAGAGCAGCTGAGAGGAGCCTGGTGAGGAAGAGCAACTGGATTATCGTCATCCTGCTGGCCACCGCTTCGGTGGTCTTCCTCTGGTTGTGGTGGGCTCTTCAGTTCAACCTGGTCGACAACCCCCTCGACGTGATGGTCACTGTGGTGTGGTGGGTGGTCATCGCCGTGGTCTGCGTGGCCATTCATCTGGCTGAGAAGAAGCGCCAGGAGCGGATCCGCACGGTGTTCCTCGCGCCGGGCCTGATGTACAACTGCGAAACCGGGGTCACGCGCATGGGCGGCGATGCCGCAGTATCCGACGAGCTGGAGCGCCTTCTGAGCAACCTCACCTACGGGTTCGACATGGCCGAGCTGCCGGCCAATTCCCGCGTGCGCTTCCAGCGCATCGTGCGCACCTCGAAGTTCTCCGACGGAGGGAGCGTCTGGGAGGGGGAAGTGGTCGAGGTGACACGTCCCGACCGCCCGATGCCCTTCCGCAACCGCCGCGAGCTGGTGTCCATCGTCGACGATACCACACGGCCGGCTCGTTCCTAGCTACGACCGCTCGGCCGTCTTGCGTTACCGTTCGGTATCAAAATTTCCCTATCAATAGACTGTCACTTTCCGACCAAGATCGGCGGCCCTCGTGCGCGCCCGTTAAATGTTGCGTAGAATTGTCAGGAATAGTGGAAGAAGTGTCTCCCGAGGTCGGCCGGGGATTGAGGGGCCGATGCGGGAGCGTTGGGCGCTGGGGCGCCGGGGTTAAGGAGAATGGGTACGATGAGCGTATTCGAGCGCATGACCGACGTGCGGCACCGCCGGAGCGGGAAGGCTCTCTCGGTGGTCTTGGCGGTTTCGCTATCCCTCTCGTTTCTGAACGTGGCCGGGCTTCCGTCGCGGGCCTTTGCGGAGAATGCCGACGGGGAGGCTCCGATCCTTCCCGTGAGCGACCGGGCGGCCGACGATCCCGAGGCTGCTCCCGTACCGTCCGGCGATGCCGATGAGGCTGACCTCTCCCCGGAGGAGCCTGCGGTCGCCGATGCGGTCGACGGCGAGGAGGAAGCACCCGGCGCCGATGGCGATGCGGCCGACGAGGCGGTCTCCGGTTCTGTGGAGGATGCCGCCGCCGGCGAGCCCTCAGGCGACGAGCCCGTTCCTCCGGCCGACGAGGCCGATGCCGCCGGCGAGGAGGCGGAAGGGCCCCTGCCGGATTCCCCCGCGCTGCCCGCCGCGTCGCTTTCGGCCGAGGCCAACGACGGCACGCGCGTGACGGTGACCGCCTCCGCGGGCTTTCCCGCCGGCGCTCAGCTGCGCATCGAGACGGCCCTGTCGCAGGAAGTGACCGAGGCGCTGCGCGCGGCGCTTCCCGCTGGAAAGCAGCTGGGGGCGCATACCGCTTACAAGATCGAGGTGCTCGACGCGGCCGGCGAGTCTGCGGGCGCGCTCGGCGATCTGACGGTGAGCATGGACAATCCGCCCGTCGGCCCGCTGGGCGTGGAGGTGTTTCGCCTCGTGGGCAACGGCCATGCTCAGCAGGTGCAGGGCGCGCTCCAGCTCGTGCCCGATTACGCGGGGCTGTCGTTCGTGACCCCGGCCGCCTCCTCGGTGTACGCCCTGGCGGTGATCGAGGACGCCCCGGCGGCCGACGAGCCCGGCCAGCCCGGCGACGGCTCCGAGGGTGAGGGCGGCGCGCCGCAGGATCCCCCGGTGGCCCTTCCCGGAGACACCCCCTCGGAGGAAGGCGGCTCGAACGACGGCGCCGCGCGCGTCGAGAGCCTCGAGCTGTACGTGGGCGAGGCCCGTGCGGTGTCGTGCATCGCCGGCCACAACCACAGCTGGGTGACCGACGACGCAGCAGTGGCGTCCTTGGCGAACGCGAGCAGCCCCACGGTGACGATCAGGGCCGCATCCCCCGGCACGACGACGGTGCGCTGCGATGACCAGGCGCTCTTCACCGTAACGGTGAAGGAGGCCCCCGCAAGCGAGGTCGTGACCCACTTCTACTTCCTGCCCCCCACCGCCGATGGCACGCCGGGCAGCACCGAGAACGCCAAGTACCTGGGCTCGGGTCTCGTGCGCGTGCCCGCGGGCTACGAGTCGCATCGCCCTCTGGTGAACGGCAGCGTCATCGCCTCTTCCGCCGATGCCGCCGGCAACCCGATCGCCAACAAGGTGGTGAACCTGCGCGAGATGATCGTGGAGGCCCCCTCCGACAAGGAGATCCGTACGGGCCTGGCCGCCTATTACCGCGGCACGCTCGACGGCGCCCAGGACGGCCAGACCTCTCGACTGAAGTACGACGATTCCTGGACCTATACCTACGAGCCCGTGCTCTTCGAGGGCGAGAAGACCTCTGTGGGCTACAACGGGTCGGCCATCGAGCCCTCCTCGGCCTATCATATGTATGTGTCGTTGAACGTGACGACGCCCGATAGCTACACGGTGTCCTACACGGTGAGCACCCCTACCGGCACCGAGACGCGCTCGGTCATGCACCAGCAAGGCGATGAGCCCATTGCCCTGGCCGGCTTGACCGAGGGAGTTTCCTCCGTGACCGTCGACGGCATTCAGTACCATGCCTCCAAGACGGTCGAGGGCGGCACGCGCTACCTCTTTGACGGGTGGTATGCCGATGCGGCGTTCCGGACGCGCGCCGCGGCCGTTTACGACGAGGGCGTCTCGGCCACGTTCTACGCGCGCTATGTGGCCGAGAACGCGCCGACGGCGACCTTCGATGCCGCGGGAGGCACCTTCGCCGACGGCACGACGGCCCCGCAGGCGCTGCGGGTGAGCGAGGGCGGTTCCTACTGGCTGCCCGAGGCGCCCGAGCGCTTCGGCTACACGTTCGCCGGCTGGAAGATGGAGGGCAACGACGCCCTGCACGCCGCCGGAATGGGCCGCACCATGGGAAGCGCAGACGTGCGCTACGTGGCCGCCTGGACGCCGGGCGCTGCGAGCATCGTGTTCGATGCGGGAGACGGCTCCCTTGAGGAGGGCGCCTCCGCCGAGTTGACCGGTATTACGGGCGCGGCCCTGTCCGACCGCTCGCTGCCCACGCCCGTCCTGCCGGGCTACCGCTTCGTGGGCTGGTACACGAGCGAGGGGTTGACCGGTTCCGCGCTCTTGCAGCTGCCGAGCGTCTTCCCCGCCGGCCGCACCACCTACTACGCCAAGTACGAGGAAGATCCCTCCCAGCGCTATACCGTCTCCTACCTGATCGATCCCGGCAACCGTGCCGCGGGTCATCTCGAGCAGGGCCTGACGGTGGGCGCGACGGGGGCGTCGCTCGCCGACCGCAACCTGCTCACGGGGATCTCGGACGGCGTGCGGGGTGCCGTTGTGCGCCCGAACCCCGGCTACCGGTTCAAGGGCTGGTTCAAGATGAGCTCCCGTGATGCGGGCGTGATGGAGGATCAGGTCACCGATGCGCTCACGCTCGAGTTGACCCCGGCAGTGGCCGCGGCCCACCTGAACGGGAACGCGGCGGAAGGGTTCGCGGACACCACCTTTGTGGCCTGCTTCGATTTCGTGGGTCCCTTCGGCGCGTCCCACGAGTACCGCATTGAGTACTTCCTCATGGGCGACGACGGCGCCTATGCCGATACGGCCACCTGCGTCCGCGAGCTTTCGGGCAACGATTACCTGCCGGTGCAGGCGAGCGCCCAGGACAAGGCCTTCGACCTCGCGGGTCTGCGCGGCGTTCCCGCCGACTACGCTGTCGAGAACTACGTGCCTGACGACGACGCGCCGGGAGCGGTGTACGAGGGAATTCTGGAACCGGGCCGGGATGTGGCGCTGAAGGTGTACCTCAAGAAGCGCCTGGCCGTTGCGTTCGATGCCGGCGCGCACGGCGCGATTGATGTGGCGAGTGTGGCGGAAGACGCGGTGCTCTCCGAGGATGGCGCCGTGGCCACCTACCGCCGCCTGCTCGGCGAGGCGGGCCCGGCGGCTCCGGCGGTCGTGCCGGCTGCGGGCTATCGCTTCGACGGATGGTCGGCGGGCGACGCAGCTGACGCCGACCCGACGGCGCCGGTGCGCCGGGCGGTCACGTACTCGGCCCGCTACACGGCCCTTCCCGCCACGATGACGTTCGTGGAGAACGGCGGTGCCGCCGTGGAGGCCCTCGAGGGCGTCACGGGCGAGCCGCTGGGCTCGACGGAGCTTCCCGCGACCGAGCGGGAGGGCTACGCGTTCGCCGGTTGGTACGACAACGAGGCATGCGAGGGGGATGCCCTCACGGCGCTGCCCGCGACGATGCCGGCGGGCGAGACGGTGTACTACGCCAAGTGGGAGGCGCTGCCCGCGCGCATCATCTTCGACAAGAACGCTGCCGATGCCACTGGTTCGGCCCCGGTGGGCCTGCACGGCGTGACCGACGGCGCGGTGACGGTAGCCTTCCCCACGGCGGTGAACCTGGAGCGTGCGGGCTACGTGTTCGCCGGCTGGAACAGCGCTGCCGACGGCTCGGGCGAGGTCGTGGAGGGATTCCCCGCCACCTTCCCCGCCGGCGAGACGGTCTACTACGCCCAGTGGCGGCTTGACGTGTCGGGCCTTGAGGCCGCCGACTTCTCCTACGAGGGCGTCTACGACGGGCGCGACCATCGCCTGGGGCTGCCGGCGGGCTTCTCCCTCAAAGAGGGCGAGCGGTTCGCCATGCTCGTGGGGGAGACGTGGGTGACCGATCCCGAGCAGCTTCCGCGCTACCGGCATGTGGCAGACGGCGCGGAGGACCTGACGGTGGGTATCCTCTCCCGCGACGGCGAGGTGCTCTTCCGCGCCGACGGGGTGTCGGCGCGCATCACGCCGGCCGCGCTCCATGTGGCCACGGGCTCCGTCGTGCAGCCCTACAACGGCGCCCCTGCCGTAAGCGAGCAGATTGCCGTGACGGGCCTGGTGAACGGCGAGACGGTGGGTGCCCGCGCGACGGGTGCTGCCACCGAGGTGGGCGAGGAGGTGCCGAACACCTTCGAGCTGACCTGGGCGGGGGCCGGCAATGACTACACGGCTCAGGAAGGCGACTACGCGGTGACCGCCGATCTGGGCGTGATTCGCATGGTGTCGGCGGAGTGCCCGGTGTCCATCGAGGGCTTCGCGGGCGTCTACGATGGTGTGGAGCACGCTGTGACCTGGGAGTCTCCCGAGGCGGAGGTGGTCTTCGACGCGCCGCTGGCCTACACCGAGGTCGGGCGGTACGAGATCGGCTACACGGTGAGCTGCCCCGATCACGGCACCTTCGCGGGTACCGTGGCGGTGAACATCCTCGCGCGTCCCGTGACCATCCAGGTAGAGGACTCCTTCAAGATCGCCGGCACGGCAGATCCGCTGTTCCGAGGCTCCATCGTGGAGGGCGACCTAGTCGACGAGGACGATCTGGGCATGATCTCCTTTGAGCGCAGCGTCGAGGGCGAGGATGTGGGCTTATACACGGCTGCGCTGACGGCGCGGTTCGAGCCGAACGCCAACTACGCCGTGGCGGTGCTGCCCGGCACCTTCACCATCGGGCCGGCCGGCTCCACGGTGGTGCCCAGCCAGAACCCGTTGCTGCCCCCGCGCGGCACGGCCGGACCCGGGCCCTCCGGCGACGCTGCCGTGCCCGGTGATGCGACGTCTGCAATGACGTCGGCAGTAACGGCCGCGGTGTCGGCGGTTGTGGGCGGCATGAGCGCGCCGTCCGGCACTGCGGTGACGCGCGCGTCCGACGCGGGCGCGGCCATGGGCTACGTGGCCCGCGCCGCCGAGGTGCTGCTCGACGAGGAGACCCCGCTTGCGGCGACGGCGATGGGGGACGACGAGGTGCCCACCATCACCCGTGTGGGCGGCGAGGTCATCGAGGATGACGCCACGGCCCTCGGCGCCTTCGACGAGCCCCATTGCTGGGTGCACTGGCTGATGGTGCTGGGGCTGCTGCTGACGGCGCTCTTCGCCGTGGTGGCGCTCGGCCGTCGGAGCGGGCATACGCGCCGCCTCGAGGCCGCCGAGGCCGAAGTCCTGGCACCGGGCTGTTCCAGCCCGCAATCGCAGGCGCCGCGGGCGGTGCGGCGCACGCTCTAGAAGCCTTCCCCCTCCCCCTTGCAGAGGGCCGCTGACACGGCGGCCCTCTGCCTTACGACAATGAAAGCCGATTCGTAAGGCAGGGCGCGGCGGATGGGGCTATACTGGCGCCAGACCATTTCCACTGAGGAGGTATCTTATGACCGATCCGCAACTCGATCCGAACCAGCAGGCCGCGGCCGCCGCAGCCTACCAGGCCCAGCCCCAAGGCCAGCCGCAGCAGCCCTACCAGGCCCAGCAGCAGCCGTATCAGCAGCCCTATCAGGCCAGCTACGAGCAGCCGCAGGTGGCCTACCAGCAGGTGTACGCCCAGCCCGTGGCGGCCGCCGCACCCGAGCAGCTGTACCCCATGACCGACACTGATCGCAACCTGCGTCTCGTGGCGTTCATCTTCGTCATCCTGTCGCTCGTGGGCTCGTGCTGGCTCATCATCCCGCTGGCGTGGATGATTCCCATGGCCGTCATCTCCTGGGGCATCTACAAGGGCACCAAGGCCAACACCGTCGCCTTCGACGTGTGCACCCTCATCTTCTGCTCGCTCGTCGCGGGCATCCTGCTCCTCTGCTCCAACAAGGATCGCTAAGCTCCTCGCAGCAGTTCGAGCCTCTCTCTTATCGGAACGAAACGCGGGCGCCCCGGAAAACGGGGCGCCCGCGTTTCGTTCTAGCGAAGCAAATAAGAAGCAAATAAGATTCAGGCCCCGCGGGGCTGACGGGGATCTTCCTTAACGTCTTTTCTTCGGTCGAGGAACGCAAAAATGTCCGATTGCTCCAAGTCGACGACTTCTTGGGAGAACCCGATGACAAAGCTCATGTGATTGAGCCTGAAAATTGCATCGATTGCCATATTTGCGAGGATGTGTGCCCGACTCATGCGGTGCATCTCGTGGCCGCTTAGAATACACAGCGTCATAGGCCAGCAGAGGCTGACACCTTGTCGGATGTTCCTGGAATGAAAACGGGGAGGAGAGCGGTCCTCTTCTCCGTTCTTGTTGACAGCTTTTCTTCGGTGAAAGCAAAATAACGGTTTTACCAGGCATAATCTTATTTATACTTCAAACGGACTAGAGGGTCTTCTCGAATCGATTTACTTATTTTGAGCGATTCAAAACCTCTTTTCGCACCCCCATACTCGAAAGCGAGACAGCGGCCAGTCCTTCGAGGCTGTCGCTTCTCAAGGGGGTTCGCGCCAGCCTTGTCTTGAGCTGGCATTCATAGCGAAAGGGAGGAGATCCTATGACTGAGTTGTGCGCTCAGCCGCGTCGCAAGAAGAAAGATCTCGATGCAGCTGCCGACGTCGATATCGATTTGACGGGTACGACGTTCTACGAAGGCATTAACGCTTCCAAGCTTGAGGCGGAGGAGTTCGAGAGCTTCTGGGGTGCCCTCGCGGCAAAGAACAGGCGCCACTTCGCTATTCCCTGTGAGACCGAAGTCGTGCACGATAACGTGCAGTCCTCCCTCCTTTCGGTTGGCGGCTTCGATGCCTCGTCGCAGCTGCCCGGCTTCGGTCTCCTCTCTCTGGATGTTCCTGCTGATCAGACTCGTGAGTCTCTTGCGAAGTTGATGAGCGGGCGCTTGAATCGGCAGGAGATTTTCCGCCGGACCCTCGAGTTTTGCCGCGATCGTCGCGAGTTCTCCGAGGTGGAGCGTGCCATTGAGGCATTCCCCGAGTTTCCGCTGGCAAGTCAAAGTCCCTACCAGTTCATCAAAACGCTCGTCGAAGCCGGTGGTTTACGGCGCATCAGCTTGGATGCCGAAGGGCGTGAAATTGGGCTTGCCGAAGTGGAGGATCTGACTGAGGACGAGGTAGACGACCTGGTGTCCTGCTTCGTGCTCGAGACCACAGAGGCGGGGCGCGCTATCGCCGAGGAGCATGCGCCCGAACGCCGATTGCGCAACCTGTTGGAGAAATTTCCCGATCGCGGGTCTATCTATCGAGACCTGCTCAGCCAAGTGAAGGCGCGTCCCTGCAATTACGCGGAAATAGAGAAGCTCTTCGCTGGCCGCGATTTCTCGGGCATTGCCACGATCGGTACGGAAAAGCACGTGGCGCTCAAGCCGAGCGTATTCGTGAACAACATGGAGAAAGCCGGCGGTCTTGTGTGGAGCGAAGGCCGTTGGAACATCACACGGGAAGGGGAGGCCCTGCTTGGCACATTAATCGAGAAGGGAAGTCTGGTCTAGGGGCAGGTCTTAGACCGCGAAAGAGAAGAAACCAGGAAAGGGGAGAGAATGTCGAACAAGGCAACTCTGTCGAGACGAGGATTCGTCAAAGCGTCTGCCATGACGGCGGCAGTGGCCGCTTTGGGTGGCGTGACATGCGGTTCGCTGGTTGAGGCCGACGAGGCCTATGCCGCAAGCGGCACCGAGCGCAAAATGGTGCGCACGATTTGCCACGGTTGCACGAAGTCGTGCATTGCCATTGCCTATATGGAAGACGGCGTGGTCGTGAAGCTGGAAGGCGACCCGGAGGCTCCGGTCAACAAGGGATCTATGTGTCTGAAGGGCCAGTCGCAGCTGCATACCTGCTACAGCCCTCGCCATGTGCTGCATCCTATGAAGCGTGTCGGCGAGAAGGGCACGTCAAACGAATGGGAAGTCATCAGCTGGGACGAGGCTATCGACCTGGCTGCGCAGCACATCGCGGCTACTCAGGAAAAGTACGGTCCCTATGCGCTATGGGCTGCTGCCGGTGGCGGCGGCAACTACGTGTCGGCGGTGTCGGCCGCATGGCCCTATGTGTTCGGCGGAACCACCCAGGTCTCGCCCGGCGCCATCCAGTGCGCCATGCCGCGCTGCTGCATTGCGAACATGATGTTCAACGTGGACTCCATCTCCATCGCCGACTGCGAGGTGCCCGAGCCCTTCAACGATCATGATCCCCAGATGGAGCTGTTCGTTATGTGGGGCACGCAGCCTACGACCTCCCAGACCGCCCAGGCGGGCCACGGCATGGCCGACGCTCGCGTTGACCGCGGCCTGAAGACCATCGTCATCGACCCGGTGTTCACGGCCGACGCCACGAAGGCCACCATTTGGCTGCCCGTGCGCCCCGGCTCTGACACCGCGCTCATTTTGTCGTGGATTCGCTACATCATTGAGAACAACCTGTACGACGAGGAATTCTGCAAGTACTGGACGAACTTGCCGTTCCTCATCAACCCCGAGACGAAGCTGCCCTATGAGGCCAACGACATTTGGCCCGATTACGTGAACCCGGCCCTTGATCCCAACGATGTGTTCGAGACTCCGGCGTACGTGTGCTTCGACAAGAAGACCAACTCCATTCAGCCCTTCCCCTACACCGCCCCCGAAGATTGCCCGGTGGATCCGGAGCTGTTCGCCACGGTGGACGTGAACGGCGTCGAGGCGAAGACCGGCTTCCAGATTTGGAAGGAAGGCGCCGACGAGTGGACGCTGGAGAAAGCCGGCGAGGTGTGCTGGCTCGATCCCGTTAAGATCGAGGAGGCTGTGCGCCTGTACGCCACGACCGAGAAGGCTGGCATTTCCCACGGTGTGTGGTCCGACCAGCAGGAATGCTCAGCCGCGGCTCCGGTGGGCACCATGGCCATGGAGTGCATGACCGGCCATATCTACAAGCCGGGCACTACGGTGACCAAGACGGGGCCGAACAGCCGCACCACAACGCGTGCAACCGGCCCCTACAATTTCAAGCCTGTTGAGTACCAGGATTCGCACAACCGCTACGGCCTGGGCTGGACGCTCGGCTGGACGAAGCGCAAGAATGACGAGTGGCTGGAGGAGCAGAAGGACAAGCTGCGCGCCAAGGGTCTCGACGCCGATGCCATGCAGGCCCATGTGGCCCAGAGCATTATGGATCGTTGCGGTTCTGTGGAGCACAAGGGTGCCAACTGGTGGAACCAGAGCGCCAACTCCTGTGCCCGCGATGCCATTCTGACCGGCGAGCCCTATCCACTGAAGTGCATGTACTACGTGTCGGGCAACCTGCTCTCTAACATCGGCGAGCCCTATAAGTGGGTGGAGGCCATGGCCGATCAGGACTTCATTGTGCATCAGTACGCCAATATGACCTCGTTCGACATCGAGTTCACCGACCTGTTCCTGCCCACCAACGAATGGCTCGAGTATAACCAGGGACGCACCCGCACCGCCCAGCTCAACAAGACCTTTGTGGCCCAGTCCTGCATCCATTTGGGCGAGACGCTGCCGCCTGAGATGCCGGCAGCCCTCATCGTCGATCGTGTTTGCGAGATCCTCGGCGGCCGCGACAAGGTGTTCGATCCCGACTTCCTCGTTGATGTGGCCGAATGCTATACCGACAGCGCGGCCAAGAAGGATGATTGGGCGGTCAACCGCTATCATGCCGAGAACTGGCAGGATCTTATCGACAACTACGACAAGTATCTGCCCCAGGTTGTGGAGCCGGAAGATTTCTGGCAGTACTACCAGCACCTGGATATCGCCGAGGATGGTCTGCCTGTGGGCTTCGGCACCGAATCGCGCAAGTGCGAGCCGTACGCCTCGTTCCTCGTGAAGATGGGGCGCACCGGCTGGCCGTTCCTGTATCCGTTCGAAATGGAAGCGGCTCCCCAGGATTACTCGCCGATTACCGTGCACAAGGAGCAGGCCGAGAATCCCTTCGACGACACTGAGTACCCGCTCGTCATGACCAACGGCCGCGTGCATTACTTCCACCATGGCACCGTGCGCCACGCTCCGTTCATTCGCGAGCTGTATCCGGCGCCTGAGATTCTCGTGCATCCGGACACGGCAGCTCAGTACGGCATCGAGCATGGCGACTGGGTGAAGGTCACCTCGCGTCGCGCTTCCATTAACGCGAAGGCGAACTGCTTTGCCGGCATCCATCCCGGCGTGGTGAAGATGGAGCGCTTCTGGAACCCCGAGTGCTTCGATAGCACCCAGGATTCGGTTACGGGCGGCTGGCAGGAGTGCGGCGTATCCTGCCTGACCTATGACGGTACCTTGGGCGACGTGTTCGGATCGGCGACTTACCGTGCCTACCAGGTGAAAATCGAGCCGGGTGAGCGTCCCGATCGTGTCTGGGTCGAGCCCAAGGAGTTTGAGCCGTTCATGCCGACGCTTCTGAACGAGCCTGTCACCCCGGAGGTGTATTAATATGCGCAACACTCTCGTTATCAATTTGGATCGATGCTCGGGGTGCGATAGCTGCATCACCACCTGCAAGTTCGAGAACGGGCTGCCCTTGGGAGAATTCTTCAGTCGGGTTATCTCGGTGGGTCCTTTCGGCGAATTTCCCGATGTGGAGCAATACTGGCTCCCCGTTCAGTGCCAGCAGTGCGAGAATCCGCAATGCGTGGCCGTGTGCCCCACAGGTGCCTCCTACCGTGATCCGGACACCAATGTCGTGCTGGTGGACAAAGGCGCGTGCATCGGCTGCCAGTACTGCATCATGGCGTGCCCCTATGGCGTGCGCTCGGTGAATGAGGCAACGGGCGTGGCCCAGAAGTGCACGTTGTGCAGCCAGCTGACAGCCACTGGCGAGGGTGAGCCCCCTTGCGTGCACAACTGCCCCACGGGTGGTCGTCTCTTCGGCGATTTGGACGATCCCACGAGCCGGGTGTCCGAGGAGCTAGCCAAGTACAGCGACGACTGCATCCACTCGCTGCCCGATCCCCACAACTCCAAGCCGACGACGCGCTATATCTTGTCTCCGGAGATCGCTACCTGGAAGGAGCTGATCTAACATGTTTGAAGTCCAATGGCCCTTGGTCCTGTTCTCGTTCCTTGCCGGCTTGGGTGGCTTTGCCCTGGCAAGTGCTGCGCTCTCGGGTATTTTGGGAAAAGGCGGCGACAACCCGCGTTTCGTGACGACCGTTATCGCCATTGCGTGCATGGTGATAGGCGGATGCTGTTCCATGCTGCATTTGGCAGTAGTCGAGAACGTGATGGCGGCTGTCACCAACATTCTCAGCTTCTCGGGTATCTCCATTGAGCTGGTGCTGCTCGGCACGACCTGCATCGTGGCGCTTATCTACGCCATTATGCTTAAGCGCGATACGTCGGAGACGGCGCGCAAGGTGGTAGCTGTGCTGTGCATTATCGCCGGCGTGCTGCTCGCCTTCTTCTGCGGCCATGGCTACGTGATGGATGGGCGCCCGCTGTGGAATACCGAGCTTCTGCCGCTGGCCTACCTCGGAACTGCCTTTGGCGCGGGTGCCCTTTTGTTCGCGACGATTCAGCGCGCTATGGGAGAGCCCGCTGAGGTTATCTGCGGGCTGCGCGTCTGGATTCTCGTGGGTGCGCTCCTGTCGCTCATTACCGTCGCGGCTTATGTCATCTACCTGGGGTCTCAGGGTGCTCTCGAAGGAGAGGCGCCTACATTCGCCATCGTGGCCATTGCCGGCGCCCTGGCGGCTCTTGGCTGCGCCATTGTGCTCGTGCGCCCCGGCGTAGAGACGAGCGTGGGTATAGCGGTTGTGGCCCTGGTGTGCGCCGTGGCGGCCGGAGTGGGTCTGCGCATGCTCATGTGGGCTGCGTCGACCGGCTATCTGGACCTGTTCGAAGTGGCCATGACGACGCGGACCTGGATGTTTTAGCAAGGGGCTTTGACAAGGAGAGGAGGGCGGTCATGACGAGCTATGAGAACGTTGCGGTCGCTGAAGATGCCATCGATGGAACTCAAGATGATGGCCGAAACGAGCGTGAGGTGTTGATCGAGGAGCTCCGGGGGCGTTCCCGCATCTACCGGCTGCTCTACCGCCTGTACTACTGGCCGTTTTCGCAGGACGAGCTTGATGCCATCGACATCGACGAGCTGGAAGAGCTCTCCCATTGCGAGGATGCGCCGCTTATGGCGGCTGGCTTCAACGACATGTACCGTCATCTGCGTCGGCGCCACACGGGCACCCGCGAGGAGCTGAACGCCGACTTTACCCGCAGCTTCATGGGAGGCGCAACGTACAAGGGCCTCGCGTGCCAGCCCTATGCCTCGTTGTTCATCTCCGACAAGGGGCAGATTATGGGCGAGCCGCGCAATCGGGCCCGCGCCACGTATAAGCGCCATCGGGTGAAGCTCGCCGACGGAGTCGACCTCCCGGAGGACCACCTCTCCTTCGAGTGCGAGTTCATGGCTGTCCTCGGCGAGCGTGCTGCCGACGCCCTGGAGGCCGGACGTTCGCGCGAGGCGGCGGAGCTTCTCGATGAGCAGCAGGCCTTCCTCTCCCAGCAGATGCTCACCTGGACGGACCGTTTCTTCAACCTGAGCGCCGAGTTGGTGCGCTCGCGGTTCTATCGCGGGGTGGTGCGGATGACCAAGGGTTTCCTAGACAGCGAGGCTGCCACCATCAGGCAGCAGGTTGAGGCGGTTGAAGAGCTGCGGGCAGCCTAGAAGATGCGTCCTGCAGGTGCCCTTTCTGAGGAAGGGGCACCTGCTCGTTTCGAGAGGAGGGATCTATGGAACACGTTCAGGGAGCCGACAGCGGTGCTCCTCGAAGCGGCTTGACGCGCCGCCAGCTTGCCATTGGAGCTGCCGGGGTTGTCGCCTTGGCGGCGGTAGGCGGGGTAGGCACGGCCTTCGCGGGGGAAGAGAGTCTCTTGCGACCCCCTGGTGGTCAGGACGAGGATCGCTTGCTAGGAGCTTGCATACGATGCGATCGCTGTCGAAGCGTATGTCCCACCAACGCCATTGATGTGGCGACGGTTGAGGATGGTCTGGTGAACGTGCGCACTCCCAAGATGAACTTCCATTTGGGATCGTGCACCACGTGCGACGGCGCCTATCTCTGCGCTCGCGTGTGTCCTACTGGCGCACTGGGAGCGTTCAATACCGAGACGGACAAGATAGGCATGGCCGTCATCGACTTCGACTTGTGCGAGGCCTATGGCATATCTGCTCAGTGCAAATACGAGTGCGTCGAGCTGTGCCCGGCTGGGGCGCTCTCCCGTACCGAGGACAACCGTCTCGTGCTCGATGAAGAGGCGTGCTGGGGATGCGGAGTATGCGAAGAGGTGTGCCCCACGAACTCCTATCGGGCCTATACCGGCTCGAAGCGCCGGGGGATTAACGTCGAGCCGTGGGAAGGGGAACGCCGTGGCTAAGAAATACGAAGGGAAAAAGCTCACGCCGAGCTTTCTGCGCAAGTGTACATTGGGGCTCGTTTTTCTCCTTGTGGTAATAGGACTGCTGTTCAATACGGGCACGGGCACACTTTCGAGTTTCGGCTTCGATACTATTGCCGCCATTTGCCCTCTTGGAGCGTTGGAGTCCCTTTTCGGCACGTGGGCTTTCGTTCCCCGCTTGATTATTGCCTTGGCAGCGGTGGTGGCCATAGTGCTTTTGGTGGGCCGGGCGTTTTGCGCTTGGGTCTGTCCGGTGCCTCCTGTCGTGGGTTTTTTCAAGACGAAGAAGCGGCGCGAGGCCGATGATGCCGAGCGCGCAGCCGCCGGACAGGCGGCCCGCGCTTGCCACGAGCAGGGTGGCTGCCCCTCCCGTTCGAAAGCCGGCATCGACTCGCGCCATATTGTGCTTTGCGGCGCGCTCGGATCGGCGGCCATCTTTGGCTTTCCCGTATTCTGCCTGGTGTGCCCTATCGGCCTCACCTTCGCCATCATGCTGGGTCTTATCCGCTTGGTGGGATTCAACGAGCCGAGCTGGAGCCTGGTGCTTTTCGCTGCAATTCTCGTTCTCGAGGTGGTTTTCCTGCGCAAATGGTGCGCCAAGATCTGCCCCGTCGGCGCATTGCTCTCGCTCATATCGCGGGCGAATCGCACGCTGCGTCCGCAGATAGATACAGCGAAGTGCCTGCGTAGCCACAAAGGTGATACCTGCGGTGTGTGCGCTGTGAGCTGTCCTGAGCACATCGACCCTCATAGCGATAAGGGCTTGGTGGCCCTTCACGAGTGCACGCGTTGCGGCGCCTGCGCCGAGGCATGTCCGGAAGGGGCCATCTCGTTTCCGCTTATGCCGAAAAAGGACGGGGAAGCTGCTCTTAACGAGGACCGTGCGCCAGCATCTGATCTCGATGAAGAGCCCGCAGGTACGTGAGGGGGGTAAATGATTATACTGATATAGGGACAATGTAGGAAGACGGCCGAGGTCTCAGCGGTCGCCAACGAGTCTAATCAGGTGAGGGCTATGGGGGCGCAGCGGCGCATGCATTTCATGGTGGGCAAGAACGGGGATGGGCGGCGCAGCAGGTCAGCTGCAGAAGCGGTAAAGGAGATAGAGGCGGAAAAGGCGGAGCAAAACCAGGCACTTCGCGATGATGATCGCCGGCTGCCGCCCCTGCCGCCGCTGCCTCTCATACTTCAGATCGTAGGCTTTGGATTTCTCGAGGCATGGATGTGGCTTGGCCTCTATGAGGGATATCCCTGCTTTCGCAGCGGGCGCACCGAGCCGGTGGCGGTGGCCGCCCTTCTGGTGGCCTTTGTGATCTTCGCCGTTTTGGTGGGGTGGATTCCCGCCATACGACGGCGCATGCCTTTAGGCGGCGTGATGGTGGCCGGTCTGTTCGCCTGTATGGCCAGCAGCGCGTGCGTTGTCTTGCATCTCGGTTCGGGCGGCCTTTCCGACCAGGCGCTTCGGTGGATCGTGCGCGGTTTATGCTTTGTGATGGGTGCGAGTACGGCGTTGCTGTTCCTCGGTTTCGGCACGCGGGCGAGCAGGCTTGCTCCTGTCCAAGCGCTGCTCGGTTTCTGCTTTTCGTTCGGAGCGGCATTCTTCGCCTTCTTTGCCGTGTCGAGTCTCGACTATCCCTACTCTGACATGGCGTTTTCGTTGCTTCCCGTCATTTCGGCGGTCTGCCTGTGGGAGCGCGCCGACATTCAGGCGCACGCCGCTCCTCGATCCTCATCGTCAGATGCGTCGAAGCAGGAAGAAGGCCAGGGTGCGACGGCTTTCGGCCGCGTGCCTCGTAACCCCGCCATTAGCGCCGGCCTTGTCTCTTCTGAAGGGGGCCATACGCGTTACGCACGAGGTTTCGTGCAGATGATCGTCGCCTTCGGGGTCTTTGCCTTCGCTGCTTCGTTCACCCAGAGTTTCGAGCCGGCGAAGGACTTTGCCTTGGGTATTGACGAGGGCTGGGTTGGCTTCTCGCTGGTGCTCGGGGTGATAGCCTGGATTCTTCTGACGGATGGATCGGTGCGTACCTTCAAGATTCTGAAGATACTCTATCAGGCGGCTATTGTGCTTATGGTGCTGAAGCTGGTGCTGCAGCCCCTTCTGACCGACGACTCCGCGTTCGCGGCCTTAAACGTCATGACCTATCTGGGGTTATTTACCGTGTTCTGGTCGCTGACGGCTTTCGTCGGCCATGTGGGGGAGGTAGATCCGGTGCGTGCTTTTGCGCTCGTGTTCGGGGTAGGGGCGCTCTGCATGGCCGCGGGGTGGGTTATCGGCTCGCACTGTTATGCCGAGCTGGGGCGCGACCGACTCTATCTTTCTATCGCCGCCGGCTGCGTGGTGGCGGTGTTCTGCACCTTCGGCTTCTCGGTGCGCAATTTTCCCTATCTCACTTTGACGGGCCGAGGCCGTCGTCGAGCGGAGGGTGGCCGTGGCGCGGAAGAGGGGGCGTCTGCAGCTGTGCCCCCAGCGCCGCGCTTGTCATTGGAGGAAATCGTAGCGCAGCTTGCCGAGGAGTGCGCCCTCACGCCGCGTGAGGCTGAGATATTCGGGCTCTTGGCCCAGGGACAGACCACTGAGGAAATCGCTGATGGGCTCGTCATCTCCTACTATACGGTACGCACCCATATTCGCAACTTGTACGCGAAGTTGGGGGCAACCACGCGAAGCGAGCTTTTGCTCATCATCTCCGAGCGCGAGCGCCGCAACGACAGCTGAGCTGCCTTCCTGGCCTACAAAACGGCGTGTCATTAATACACAGGTACCTGTTAATATGGAGAAACTGTCAGGAGTGATGTGAGGGGCTCCCTATAACACAGGTACCTGTGTATTATGTCATCGTGTCGATGGGATGGTCGGACGTGCAGGGAGCGGAAACGACCATCGCAGCCATCGCTTTCGTGACAAGTAGATAAGGAAGTGCCTTATATGAATACCCACCATACTTTGAAACCAATTCCGAACTTCGAGGACATTGATTCTCTCGACCACCGCCTCTGGCATCGCCTGGAGCGGGTGCAGATGCTGGCCGGCCGCTACATGCGGATGGAAGAGGGCGGACGCCTCTCCCGCGGCCGCGACGGCGCTCGGGGGCAGGGCCGCGTACTGCGCGCCCTGGCTTTGGTGCCCGAGATCAGCCAGAAGGATCTCACGGTGCTGCTGGACATGCGCCAGCAGTCGCTCGCTGAGCTGCTGGCCAAACTTGAGGCCAAGGGCCTTGTGGAGCGCGAGCAGGACACCGAAGACCGCCGCAGGCAGATCGTGCGTCTCACCGATGAGGGACGGGCGGCCGCCGATGAGATGGAGCCCGACGAGAGCGGGCAGTCCGAGCTCGCGCTATTCAACTGCCTGACCGATGAGGAGAAGAAGCAACTCGACGCCCTCCTCGCCCGGGTGACGGATACGCTGGAGGAGGCGGTGAGCGAGCGCATGGGACAGGGTCCTCGCCATCGCGGAGGGCGGCATGACCACGGCGGGTGCCACGGTCATGACGATCGTGGCGAGAAAGGGCGTCGTTGCGCTCGCGATGGAGAACAGCATTCCGAGGAAGAGTCGGGCCGTCGCGGACACAGCGGGCGTGGGCATCGTTCCGAGGGCGGCCCGGGTCGCCGCGGTCGCGGCGCTCGCGGCGGCGGCCAGAACGGCGGGGACCCTCGCATGAAGCACCGCTCGCAGCAGTTCGCGACGCTGGAGGGAGAGCCCCTGGGGGCCGATGATGCGGCTCCGGCCTGCGACCACAACTGCCGGCAGTGCCCGCTGCGAGGAACGACCTCCTGCATCAAGCGCCGCTAAGAGCCATCAAATGGGAAAGGCCCCGGATTCCGGGGCCTTTCTGTGCTCCGGGATGCTGCATCGAGTGTTTCTAGCGATAAGACGTCTCGAGACATCCCATGTGGCAGGGGCCCCGTCATGATGACGAGGCCCGCAGGGGAGGGAAATGTTGAGGCGAGCGCCTTAGGCGTTGTCGTAGGCTACGACGGAATCCTTGGTGTAGATCTCATCGCCGTACCAGTTGTCGGCGACGGTGCCGCCCAGGCAGTTCTCGATGAGGTGACGGGCCGCCTTGCTGCCGCACCACACGCTGGAGCTCTGGCAGGTGCCCACGTAGTAGATCTCGGTATTGAAGCCCGAGGCGGCGATGCCGGCGGCGTACAGGCCCTCGACGGGCTTGAAGGCCGCGTCCACCACCTGGGCGTTGCGGTTGATGCGGATGCCGTTGTTGGTGTTGAAGATAACTGAGCTCAACTCGAAGCCGTAGAAGGGGCCCTCGCCCATGGGCATCATGTGCTCGGCAGGCTTGGCGAACACCGAGTCGCCCGTGCCGGCGGCGCAGTCGGCCTCGTAGGTGTCCATCGTGGCGACGAAGGTGTCGGCGGGAACGCCCATGAGCTCAGCCAGCTCCTCCAGCGTGTCGGCCTTGAACACGTGGTCGTTGCCCTCGGCCAGGGCCAAATCGTCGGCGGCGTCCCACGGCTCGTTGGCGCGGTCCTCGCCCACGAGGCCCTTCATGTGGGCCATCTTGCCGGCCTGGTAGTCGTTCAGAAGACCCGTGCCGATGATGGAGAACACGCGACCCTGCTGCTCGACGGCCTTGCTGCGGGCGATGTCAGAGGGAGAGCTCTCGTCGATGAAGCGCTCGCCGTCCTGGTTCACGTAGCAGCACGAGCCGTTCATGGATGCGGCCACGGAAAGGAGCGAGTCGATGGAGAAGCCCGGCACGTGGATGTACATGCTGGAAAGGGCCACGGTGCCGCAACGGCCATGCCCGGTCTGTTCGGCCATCAGGTGGCCGTCGCCGTGCTGGTTCTCACCCATGGCCTCGCACTTGGAAAGATCCTGGGCGCTGTAGTACTGCAGCAGGTCGAAGTTGTTGGACATACCGCCCGTGGCCAGCACCACGGCCTTGGCGTTGATATTGGTGTAGGTGCCATCCGCGTTCAGGATCTGCACGCCGGTGCAGGTGTACTCGTCGTCGAGCAGCAGGGCGGTGGCGCGCGTGTTCAGGCGCAGTTCCAGGTTGGCGTACTCGGCACCGTCGAGCTGACCCTGCAGGCGCTTGATGACCGCCGAGCCGTTGCCGCCCTCGTACATGGGGCGAGCGATGGCGCTGGAGGCGGGTTTGTGCAACTGCACGCCGTGCTTCAGGTACAGCCATGCGCTGTTCATGCCGTAGTCCACGGCACGCTCGGCATACAGGATACCCCGCTTCAGGTAGGTGGATTCGGCTGCGGTCTCCGAAGCGGCGGTCAGGGCCTCTTCCCAGCTGACGCTCTCGTTGGGGGCGTTGCGCTCGGCGTAGTTGGAGTTGCCGCCGCAGATGCTGCCCTTGTCGAGCAGCAGCACCTTCGCGTCAGGCATCTGCTCGGCACAGATCATGGCGCCCATCATGCCGCCGATGCCCGTGCCCACGAACACGGCGTCGAAGTCCTCTTCGTTGGCCGCATCGTGCACGATACCGATCTCGTCGGGGTTCTCGTACAGCGAGTAACGCGTGCCGGCCTTTGCCTCGCCGGTGGCGCTCAGGTTCTGGCTGTCGCCATCGGCCGAGCCGGTGGGCGCGCAGCCGGTCAGGGCGCCGGCGGCAGCGGCCACGCCGAGCATGCCGGAACCCATCAGGAACGAGCGACGGGAAAATTGCTTTGACATTGATTCCTCCTTGCAGTTGTCTCCCCAGCGGCCCCTTGAAGGGAGCCGTTGTGTCCGAGGCCCTTGTCGGGTCATCGGTCGCACCGTTTCGCGGCGCAGGAGTATGCTACGGTCGTCTGCGATTCCCGCACATCTCGAAGATTTGGGTAAAAAGCCTAAATAACCAAAAACTTGGTATGCCCTTTAGAGTAACCTTATCTCAGAATAGTAAGGCAACATCCCCCTGTTGCTGGGAGAGGAAGAACGAGAATGATCGGGTCTCAAGTGAGGGAACGCGTAAGCGCCGCGGGGGCGATGGCCGTGCTGTGGGCGTTCTTCTTCAATGCCCGACTTTTCCCCATCTCGCTCGCCAATGACTCCTATGGTACGTTGGCGCCGCTGACGCTGTACCTCGTCTACGGACTCTCCCTTGTGATAGCAGGCGTTTGCGCGGTGTTTCTGGAACTGCAGCCGCGGGGTGCGCGCTACCGTCGCCCGTGCGCTCTGGTGGGCGGTGCCGTGGGCTTAGCCGGATCAGCTATCGTCGTGTTTCCCTACGGCGGGTTTTCCGCTGCCACGCTCATGATCGGGCTGGGTACGGGCGCGATGGCGCTCTTTTTGGTAGCGCAGTTCTGGTATTGGACGGCTCACTTGCGCGGGCGTGATCCCGCGACGGCGTTGGTGGATGCGGCCGTGGGCCTCGCTTTGTTCGGCGCCGGCGCCGCCCCGGCGGCCCTTCTGCATGCGGAATCGCCCGTCGCCTTCGCGTTGCTGCCGCTCATTTCGCTTGCCTGCACGGCGCTTTCCCCCTCGTCGGGCACCTCTTCGCGAGGAGACTTGGGCAAGCCGCTGCGCGATACCGAGGGGGTGGTGCTCGGCGAATCCGATTTGGGGGCGCTGTCTTTGGGTATCATTCGCCGCATGCTCGTGCCCTCGGTCATCTATCTGTATCTGGTGCAGGCAATGAATGTGGCGTTGGACGGACTGACGCTGCTTCCCCTTGACCTCTTCCGCCCGTGGGTGTTCGTGTTCGCGACGTTCGCTGTGGCTGTTTTGGTGCTGGGATTGTTGAGGTCCGAGATTTCTCCGGTGAAGCGACTCGCCCAATCCTTCAACATCGTCTCGGCGTTCCTGTTGGCGGCTCTGTTCGTAACGTGCTGCCAAACGGTGGGTCTTCTGCCGGTGGGCAACTACGCCGTGGTGGCTGCGAAGATTCTCCTGTGCTTCTTCATTTGGATTCTGGTTGTGCTGCGACCGGCGGTGCAGGGGAGAGGCGTTCGCTGCGTGGTGCTGCTTGCCTTGTATCTGCTGCTGGTGCTGTGGTTGCCGAATTTGGTGCAGAGCGCTATCTTGGCAGTCCATCCCACATTGCAGACTCCTGGCCAGCTCTCCTGGCTGTTCTTGGTGCTCTCTGGGATCGCTTTGGCTATCTCCGTGGGCTCGAACGCGACGATCTCCTCGTTGATAACAGGGGATCCTGCGGCTGCGCCCCTCGGAGGAGCCCCCATGCCTGCCGCTGGCGGCAAAGCTGATGCAGGCGTTGCGAATTCTACCGCCGTCGATTCGCTGGGCTCCCATCGCGCCGATGCCGTTGCCGAATTCCGGGCGCGTTACGGCCTGTCGGATCGCGAGGCGGAGATCACGCGGTTCGCCTGCGAGGGAAAGACCGCGAAGCGCATCGCTCGCGAACTGTTCATTGCCGAGAGCACAGTCTACACGCATCTTAAGCATATCTACCGTAAGGCTGGCGTGCACTCCAAGCAGGAACTGGTGGATGCGGTGGAGGGCAGCATCGCCCGCTAGATTTTGCAACTTGGGAGATTCAGACGGTCCGGCCGGCACGGTAACGTAAAGAAGGCGAGACGGTGCGTCTCGCCTTCTTCTTTTCCTGGGGTAAGGTGTGAGCTCTACGCCTGGGACTTCTTGCGGCGGCGCAGGGCCTCGTTGATGTAGTAGGTGATGGCGGCGAACAGGCCCATAACCGAGGTGAACTGGGCGATGGTCATGAGCACGTTGGGCAGCTCGACGTTGTTGCCGTGATTGCCGGAGCGCTCCTTCTTCTCGCCGCCTTCGCCGTCGCCACCCTCGGCAGCGCCTTCGTGCTCGCCGTTGCGGCCGTCCTCGGCACTGGCCTCGCCGCGATCGGCACTCTCGGCCTCCTCGCGCTCGCCGCGCTCGGAGCGCTCATCGGCTGCCTCCTCGGCGGCCTGGCCCTCGGCGCGGTCATCCCCGGCGCCCTCCGCGGCCTCGCCGCGATCGGCACTCTCGGCTCCCTCGCGCTCGCCGCGCTCGGAGCGCTCCTGGCGCTCGCCTTCCTGGGCTGCCTCGGAGCCTGCGGCGTCCGCTTTATCGCGGCCCGAGCGCTCACCGTCTGCGGTCTCGCGATCGCTGCGCTCGGCGCTTTCGGCCCCTTCGCGCTCGCCGCGCTCAGAGCGCTCGCTGCCGGCGGCCTGCTCCTCGGCACGGCCGTCTCCGGTGCCTTCCGCGGTCTCGCCGGAGTCACCGCGCTCTTCGCCGGCGGCCGCCTCCGCGCTGTCGCGCTCGGAGCGCTCGCCAGTGGTCCGCTCGCCTTCCTGGCCCTCGGCATTTTCGCGCTCGCCCGAGCCGTCGCGCGCCTCGTCGCTCTGCTCGGCAGTGCCCTCCTCGGCGCCCTTCTCGCCCTTGTCGCCATGGCCGTGGTGCTGAATGGGGATCACGGGGCACAAAAGCCACTCGCTGAAGCCGGACGTGGGTACCGAGTAGGCGCCGAAGATGACGATGGCAGCCAGCAGCACGTAGCTCACCGGTTTGGCGACGGCTGCTGGCACCTTCCACGTCTTGCGGAAGAAGCCCTTCACCATCGGCCAGTACAGACCCAAATGGATGCCGACCAGGATAAGCGACAGGGCCGAGAAGAACAGGTGTAGCGTGCGGAAGATGGAGGTGTCCATGTTCAATGCCTCGATCTGCTCCTTGAAGAGCACCTTCGAGATGAACACGCCGCTGATGACGATGATGAGGAAGCTCACGACGAGCGCGATGGAGATCCAGTAGCTGAACTTGGTCCGCGCCGGCGTTTCAGAGCTGAAGAGCTTTTTAGCGTTGTGGGCGATCCAACGCCAGTTGAACAGGCAGTGGATGAGGAACACGAGCAGAATGCCGATGCCGGCCACCTCGTGGTAGGTGAGGGTAAGCACCTTGGCCTTGTACAAGAGCACGAGGATGAGGAACATCACCACATCCAGGGCAATTTTGGCGGAGAGCTTCACTCCTTTTGCCATAGCGAGAATCCTTTCTGTTGGGGCGTTGCCGGGCGTTTTGCCCGGTAGGCAATGCGAGTCCACCCTTTCGCTGCCAGGCATGTCGAAGAGAAGGGAAGAGGAGGGGCGTGCGCTCGCAGCGGAGCGGTGGCGCTCGAACAAAGCGAAGTTAGGTTAGGGTAACTGCAAGAAAAAGTTAGAATAGGAGAACTTTCAACGGAGGATTTTGAAGGACGAGCGGAAGGGGAGGGGAGGAAATTGGGGAGGCGCCACGAGGACGCGACAGGGGCATGACGAGGGACATGACGGGGACATGGCGAGGGTGCGACGGGGTCGTGGGCGAGACCTCTCTCCACCCCCTCGCGAGGACACCCTGCGCGAGGGGGTGCTAGCGGCCCTGCTCGCGCTTGAAGCGGTTCACCAGGGCGATGAGCTCCTGGCGCGAGTGCACGTCGCACTTGCGGTAGATGCCCTTGATGTGGCTGTTCACCGTGCTCTCGGCCACGAACAGGCTCTCGGCGATCTCCTTGGCCGACTTGCTGCGGGCCGCCAGGCGCAGGGTGTCGGTCTCGCGCTTGGAGAGGCCGAAGGACTCCTGGATGCGGGTGATGGCCGCTTCGTCGGCGGCCATGGTGAAGCAGGGTGGCATGGCCGCCTCGTTGCCGAGGGGCACTCCTGTCGTCGACGTGCCCGGAGCCGCGCTGCGGGGCGCGGTGGCCGCCCGCTCGCTGGCCCCGACGCCGCGGCCTGCATCTTCCGTGCGGAGGGAGGCCTTGGTCTGGCCGGCGGCGCCCGTACCGCTCGCTCCTGTCACATCCGAGTCTCCCCGGTCGCTCGCCGGCTGCTGGGAGGCCACCATGACGGGGAAGGGAACGGCGGGAGCCTGGGCATGGGCGTTGTAGAGCATGATGGCGAGCACGGCCATGACTACGGCGACCACGAGGAAGGCGAGCGATACGGTGATGGCGATGAGGGGCAGCTGCGACACGTCGAACTGCAGCCAGCTGACGCCGCCGAGCACGAGCACGCTGGCCAGGTGGCTCGCTCCCACGACGAAGACGAGGAACACCGCCGCGGGCCGCACGATGCCCGCGTGCTTGATCTGGGCGTTGGCGAGCACCACGAGCCAGATGAACAGCTCGGTGATATTGATGCCGGCGATGGTGGGCAAATTCCCCAAGGGGGTGTCGTCCAAAAGCCCGATGCCCGTAAGCAGAATGGCGCCGATGAGGAACACGGCCACCAGCGAGAAGCTCAGGAGGTCGGCGTTGCGCTTCAGCTTGCCGTGGGGTCGGTAGAGCACGGCAAGCAGGGCGGCCAGCGCCACGAGGATGACGTAGATGAACACCCGATGGAAGGGCGGGTAGTCGAAGGCGGCATTGATGGGGTTCAAAAGGCAGCGCGTGGCGGTGGCCAGGTACACGAACACGATGGCCGGCACGAGCAGGTGCAGCGGAAGCCCCGTGAGCGGGGTGGTGCCCAGGGCGAACTTCCCCTTGGCCGGCGTGCGCAGCACTGCCAGGGCGAGCGCCATGGACACGAGCGGATAGGCGATGGAGAACAGCCAGGCGTGCAGCTCGAAGGTGAGGCGCCCCAGGGTTACCAGGGCGAAGACGAGGTAGGAGAGGATGAGGTCGAAGGCGGCCCGCCGCTGGCTCGCGTAGGCCAGCTGCACGCTCCAGAACATGAAGTAGGTGGGCACGAACACCGCCGCGAAGGCCACGCCCGCCCCCATGAACCAGCGGGCCAGCTCGTTTCCGAAGTCGCATGCCACGAGCAAGCCCAACCCGGCCGCCCCCATAAGCCCCACGGCCGCCATGGCCCCGGCGTTTGCGAAGAGCCGCTGGGTGAGGCCCTTGCGGTTCATGAGCACCAGGCCTCCCACCGTCGCCAGCATGACGACCGAGTACAGCAAGTAGAAGCCGTAGGGCGAGAGAGCCCCATCTTTGTGGAAGGAGAACGTCAGGGGATAGAGCACCTGATTGTGGATGGACGGCCATACCATGGCCATGCCGAGAATGCTCAGCACCTGTTGTTTGCGGGTAGCCCCTGCATCGGAAAGCGCCATAGCCTGCCGTACCCCCTCGAAGGTATCCTCTCACTATATATATGGAGGCGCCGGGTACACCCCACCCGAAATCGCTCACTCCATAATAGTACAAAAACCTCCCCGCCGCCCTCACCTCTTTTCTCCCCAATGACCTCCAATGGAGGGAATCGAGCGAAAAAATCTCCCCAAAACCCTCCCCAATTCCTCCCCAATTCGCTAGGGAACGCCCGCTCAGATTGCGATTCCCCAACGGGAGGGGAATACCCCGGAAACAGTTTGCGGGAAGATGCACCCATCGCAAGATCGATTGAAGGGGTAATGTATGAGTGAGGAGTTGAAGGGGGCCGCCGCAGCTTCGGCAGACGAAGTTCGCGCGAAGCTGGCCGAGCAGTTCCCCGCCATCGCCCGCATGACCGAGGGCGTGGATTTGGACGATCCGGCCGAGCTTGAGTTCGGTGGCAAGGTAGCCCACCAGATCGGCGCCGACATGTCCGGCGACCACGACGAGGAGTCGAAGGCCAAGCCCGACGAACGCGACGAGGCCATGCGCGCGGCCGCCCGTCCCCTGGACTGGCGCGCCAAGCTCGCCGAGATGGATCACGATGCCCGCGTGGCGGCCACCGTGGAGTGCCTCGGGCGCAAGAACAATCAGAAGGAAATACTCTACGACTTGCTCGTCTTCTGCCAGACCGAGCGCGGCGAGGCTGAGACCGAGGCCTTCTTAGAGGCCCACAAGCAGTTCGCCGACGGCTATCACTCCGCTCAGAAGTACCTGTACTTCATGGAGCGCACCGGCGCCATCGAGGAGCGCGAGTACGACTCCGACGGCGTGCTCATCACCGACGAGATGCGCGACGAGCTGCGCGCGATGGGCGCTCCCGAGGAGGAGATCGAGGATATGGCCGTGGAATGGCGCTTCCTCACCACTGAGGCGGGCAACGAGGCCATCGCTCAGTTCGATCCGGCCGACCGCACCCGCGAGATGCTCGCGTCCCAGAAGGAGTCGAGGCATCCCACCTTCAAGCGTCTTCTTACCTTCTGCAGCGAGCAGCCCCGCTCGCTCGACGAGATCACCACCTTCTTGGCCAACGACCCCGGGCTGGAGACGGATCCCCGCACCGGTGTCATGCGCATGCAGCCAAGTGCCTATATCGGAAAGCTCGACCAAGCAGGCGCCCTGACTTGGGAAGGTGGCTGGAAAACCACACCAGGGGGGATGGAGGTGCTCGAGACACTGAATTTCGATTGAACTTGAGAGAGTAAGGGAATGAAAGGAGTAAGGAACATGGCATTTGCCCAAACAACCCGTCGCGGTTTCCTGAAGCTGGCCGCCCTGGCCGGCGCCGCGAGTGCCGTCGGGCTCGGCGTTGAGACCAACCTTCTCGCCACCGAGAAGGCCTACGCCGAGGAAGAGGTCATCAAGCAGAAGACCTTCTGCCGTTCGTGCCCGCGTGCCTGCGGCGTCATTGCCCACATCAAGAACGGGCGCGTAATCAAGCTCGAGGGCAACCCCGACGACATCTTCTCCGCGGGCGGCATGTGCGCCAAGGGCCAGTCGGCCATCCAGGCGCTCTACCACCCCAACCGCACCAAGTACCCCATGAAGCGCGTGGGCGAGCGCGGTGTGGACAACACCTGGGAGCGCATCTCCTGGGACGAGGCCATCGACATGATCGCCAAGGCCATGGCCGACATGCGCGACAAGTACGGCCGCAACGGCCTTCTGGAGACCACCGGTGGCGGCGGCAACCCCCGCATCATCGACTCCATCGCCTTCCGCGACTACTGGGGAGCCGGCAACGTGTACGAGCCCGGCGCGGCCCAGTGCGCCATGCCCCGTACCTTCATCCAGAAGCAGATGGACGGCTGGCTGGGCTTCACCTCCATCGGCGACCAGCAGTGCATCGGCTGCTTCAACCCGAACTGGGATCTGGATGTGTTCGTGCAGATGGGCGGCGGCGGTGCGGCCTCCTCGTCCACCATTACGGCCCGCTTCTGGAACGAGCTGCGCGACCGCGGCTGCAAGTTCATCAACGTCGACCCGCGCTTCACCCACGACTCGGCTCGCGCCGATCTGTGGATCCCCATCCGCGGCGGCACAGACGTGGCGGCCATGATGTACTGGATCAACTACATCTTCCAGACCAAGTCCTACGACGAGAAGTTCCTCAAGGAATGGTCGAACCTGCCCTTCCTCGTGGACGTGACCGACAAGTCCACCTGCCCCTTCGGCGCCAAGGAAGAGCTCGGCCAGCTGCTGCGCGCGAGCCAGGTGCAGGGGCTCGACATGTCCCGCGGCGAGACCTATGTGTACTTCGACGAGAAGACCGGCAAGGTGGAGCGCGCCTTCGCCATGGGCCCGGACACCGAGGCCAACTACAACCCGCAGCTGTTCGGCACCGTGGAGGTGACCTACGCCGACGGCCAGGTGCGCACCTGCAAGACGGCCGGTCAGCTGCTCATGGAGTCGGTGGCCGACATGACCCTGGAGAAGGCCGCGGAGATCTGCTGGGTCGACGCGAGCCTGCTCGAGACCGCCGCGCAGTGGATCGCCGAGTCCACGAAGTTCGGCGGCGTGGGCAACGGCGTGTCCCACGACCAGAACATCCAGTCGGCCGAGGCCGCCATGTGCACCACGCTGATCAACCAGCTGAAGGGCACCACCCAGCAGCCCGGCGCCAACGCCTCGGGCGGCCGCTTCAAGGGCGAGTACGAGACCGGCCGCGAGCGCGGGCGCTTCACCTACTCCATGTCCTACGACGGCCGCGGCTACTTCAATCCGAACGTGGACGACGACGGCAACCCGCGCGGCCCCTACATCGAGCTGCCCGCCGTGGTCGAGCGCTTGGGCTACATCGAGCACAAGGGCCTGGGCGACTGGAAGCACTCCCAGATCCCGGCGGTGTACGACGCCATCATGACCGGCGAGCCCTACCAGCCCCGCGTGTGGTACGAGCGCTCCGGCAACAAGATGGTCACCCTGGCCGACTCCTCTTCCTGGATTAAGGCCTTCCCGAAGCTCGACTTCATCAGCCACACCTACATGTACCCCACCTCGTTCACCTTCGAGGCCGCCGACCTCATCCTGCCGGCCACCGAGTGGCTCGAGATGGACTACGCGCCGGGCGCCCACGGCGACTGCAACGGCTTCATCGTGGCCTGCGCGCTGACCTATGAGCACGTGGACGACCGCCTCATCTACGGCACCATCTTCAAGCAGCTGGCCGACAAGTACGACGACCCCTATGCCAACAACGTGTACTACGTCGACAAGGAGTACTACACCATCCGCGAGCGCGACCAGTACCTGGCCGACATCGCCATCAAGGGCATGACCTGGGAAGAGACCAAGGCCGTCAACGGCTGGCGCAACTCCACTGCCGAGGAGTTCTGGGCGGGCTACGACAAGGCCCTCAACCAGCACCTCATCGTGGACGACGAGGGCATCTACCAGGGCATGGGCTACAAGGGCCTCGACTACACCACCTGGGCCGAGGACATCGAGGACAACCCGCGCAAGAACCAGATGTACATGGATCGTCTGCTGTACATCTGCCGTCACGGCGACGACCCGGCCGGCGAGCTGCCGCCCGCGACCGAGGACTACTCCACCGTGCCGTTCTACGTGGAGCCCGCCGACTTCCGCGAGGACGACATCCGCGAGAAGTACCCGCTCATCTGCTCCAACGGACGTCTGCCCTACTTCCACCACTCCACGCTGCGCAACATCCCGTATCTGCGCGAGACCTACCCGGTCCCCGAGATCTGGATCAGCCCCGAGGCGGCTGCCGAGCGCGGCATCGAGCAGGGCGACTGGGTGAAGGTCACCTCCAAGCGCTGCGAGGAGAACGAGGTCATCGCCGACGGCATCCGCGCCAAGGCCTTCGTGACCGAGGGCATCAACCCCGGCTGCTGCTACATGGAGCGCTTCTGGAACCCCGAGTTCTTGGAAGAGGGCCAGGATGCCCGCAAGTCGTGGACGGTCTGCAACTACAACGTGCTGTCCCGCCGCGCGGCCCCGCACAACCCGGTTATGGGTACCTACAACCTGCGTTCGATCAACGTTCAGGTCGAGAAATCGACCCGCCCCGAGGGCGTGTGGTACGACGCCAAGGACTTCGAGCCCTGGATGCCCCAGCCCTGCGATAACACTGAAGGAGGCTATGTAGCATGACACGTTACGCAATCGTGGTCGACGTAGACCACTGCACCGGCTGCAAGGGTTGCGAGATCGCCTGCAAGAACGAGAACAGCATCCCGCTGGGCGAGCGCTGGAACCGCCTGCTTCTGTGCGGCCCCTACGGCGAGTACCCCAACCTGCAGCAGTACTACCTGCCCACCCACTGCCAGCAGTGCAAGAACGCTCCCTGCGTGCACGTGTGCCCCACCGGCGCCTCCTACCGCGACCCCGAGACCGACATCGTGCTCGTGGACAAGGAGAAGTGCATCGGCTGCAAGTACTGCATGATGGCCTGCCCCTACGGCGTGCGCGCCTGGAACGAGGAGGAGCGCGTGGTGGAGAAGTGCACCATGTGCCAGCACCTCACCTCCGCCGGCGAGCTGCCCCACTGCGTGAAGGTGTGCTCGGTCCAGTGCCGCTTCTACGGTGACCTGGACGATCCCGAGTCGGATGCCTCGAAGGCCATCGCCGCCAAGCCCGAGGCCGCCCACAAGCTGGCCGACATGGGCAACGATCCCAGTACGGTGTACCTCCTGTCGGACAAGTACTGCACCTGGCGCGAGAACGCCGACGACTGGCATGACATCACGAACTACGACTAAGGAGCAAGACGTATGGATATTCAATGGCCTCTGGTTCTGTTTACCCTCTTTAGCTCCATGGGCGGCTGCCTGTTCGTGTTCGTCGGCATCAACGAGTTCACGAAGAAGTCCGAGGTAAGCGGCTTTGTGCCGGGCCTCGTGGCGGGCATCCTCGCCATCGTGGGCGGCCTGTGCTCGGTGTTCCACCTCGAGCATGTGGAGCGCATCATGAACGCGCTTTCGCGCCCCACCTCCGGCATCTTCGTGGAGGCGGTGCTCATCGGCTGCTTGGTCGTGTGCGTGGCGGTGTACCTCATCTGCCTGAAGCGCGAGGCCCAGGCGGGCGTGAAGGCCTTCGCGGTGCTCGGCATCATCTTCGGCATCGCCCTGTCGTTCATGGCCGGCCACTCCTACATCATGGAGGCGGTCAGCACGTGGTCGACCGAGCTTTTGCCGCTGGGCTACCTGCTGACGGCCCTGCCCATGGGCGCGGGCCTGTACTGGGCGCTCGCCTGCAAGACCGAGGAGTCGGGCAAGTTCATGGCCATGGCGACCCTCATCTGCGGTGCGCTCGGCCTCATCGGCGCCCTGGCCTATGCCGGTGCCGTGGACGCCTTCGCCGGCGAGTCCCTCATGGTCGCCGTGGGCTCCCTGGTGTTCGCCGGGGTCGTGCCCATCGTGTGCGGCGTCATCGGCTTGAAGGCCCCCAAGGAGGCCTACGGCTGGGTGGCCTTCGCCGGTGCCACCATCGGTGCGTGCCTGTTCCGCGTCCTCATGTGGACCCTGCACACCACCGCGTTCGGCTTCTTCGGCCAGAACTTCTAGGGTAGAAAGCCGGCCGCTCTCCGGGGCGGCCGGCACCCTTCCCCGCTTCCTCCCGTGCTCCGCACGGCGCAGGAGGCTCCTTGACAATCGCTGTGTATCCCCATGCCAGAAGCTGGGCGCCTGTCGTTCCTTGCTTTTGCCCTGAACCTGGGCCTGTCCTCCTTCCGGCCCTCCCTCCCCCTCTGTTTGCGCGGGAGGCGCCCGTTCCCCTCTTCTGGCATCGGGATGGACAAGCGAGCCATCGCCTTTGGCGCATTCGGCGCTAGAGGCACCTTTGAAACGATAGGGGTGATCGTTGTGGAACAGAAGACGATGGATGCGGCTTTGGAGCCAACGGAGGCCGAGATCCTCGGCGCCGACGAGGTGCGCGCGCTCATGGAGATGCGCGAGGGCGTGTACCGCCTGTTCTCGTCGCTGTACTTCAAGGAGCTGACCGAAGACCAGATCCGCTTTCTCCACGATGCCGATCTGGACGGCTTCGAGGAGATGAGCGAGACCATGGCCGAGGGCGCGAGGAACATCAAGCGCGCCGTGCGGCGCATCAACTCGGGCACCCGCGAGGATCTGGCGGTGGATTACGCCCACACCTTCCTGGGCGCGGGCACGACCAAAGGCGAGAGCCGCGCGTGCCCTTACGAGAGCGTGTTCACCTCGCGCGACGGGCTCATCATGCAGGAGGCGCGCGACGACGTGTACCGCTATATGCTGAACGAGCACTTGGAGCCCAATGCCAACCTGCGTATTCCCGACGATCACCTGGCCTTCGTGTTCGAGTTCATGGCCAATTTGTGCGTGCGCTTCAACGAGGCGGTCGCCGCGGGCGACGCGTCCGAGGCCCGGCGCATCTACGAGGTGCAGCGCGAGTTTTTCGAGAAGCACATCTACAGCTGGATCGGCCGTCTGTGCGACGCCATCGAGGGCTGCTGCCGCACGTCGTTCTACCGCGGCGTGTCGCAGATGACCCGCGGGTTCGTGGAGGCCGATCACGAGATTCTGGCCGATATGGATGCGGCGGTGGCCGCTTAGGGCCGTGCGCGCTGGCTTCGAGACGAGAGATTGAGGCGAGGACAAGTGGAGGCACATCAGACAAGGCGCGAGTTCGTAGTGGGGGCTTGCTGCGCGGCGGGGCTCGTAGCGCTTGGCGGCGTCACCCGGGCCTATGCGAGCGACGGCGAGCTTCTGCGACCGCCGGGCGGCCAGGACGAGGAGCGTCTGCGGGCACTGTGCGTGAAGTGCGACCGCTGCCGCTCGGTCTGCCCGCAGCATTGCGTGGAGCCGGTGTCGGTGACCGAGGGCTTCCTGGAGGCCCGCACCCCCAAGCTGAACTTCCACCGGGGGTACTGCGATTTTTGCGACAAGTGCATCGAGGCCTGCCCCACGGGCGCGCTTCGGGCCTTCGACCCGGCCGTCGACAAGATCGGCGTGGCCGTGGTGGATACCGGAAAGTGCATCGCCTACAGCGGGCGCACCTGCGTGGTGTGCCAGAACTCCTGCCAGTTCGAGGCGCTCTCCTTCGACGAGGCGGGGCATCCCGTCATCGACGAGGGGGCGTGCAACGGCTGCGGCGAGTGCGTCATGGCGTGCAACGTGAATGTCAATCGTGCGTTCGACGGCTCGTTCGATCGGGCCATCGAAGTGCGCTCGATGGGGGTGTAGCATGGCCGAGAACGATTCCTCCCGGCAGGTGCCGGCCGCGTCCGAGAAGGAGCGGGCGGCGAAGAAGGCCGCGGGCAAGATCAGCCGGGTGCGCACCATCGTGCTTTTGGTGGTGTTCCTCTCCATCGTGGCGGGGCTCATCCTCGGCAACGGCTGGGGCACGCTCTCCTCGCTGGGCGTGGGCGCCATCGCGTACCTGTGCCCCTTGGGTGCCCTGGAGACGCTCATCGCCGGCCATTCCCCGGTGCTGCGCGGCGTTATCTCCCTGGTGTGCGTGCTCGCGGTGGTGGCGCTGCTCGGGCGGGCGTTCTGCGCCTGGGTGTGCCCCGTGCCCCCTCTGCGCCACTTCTTCCGGCCGAATGCCGACAAGGGGAAGGCTGGGGATGCCGACCGCGAGGCCGAGGGAGCGTCGGCTGCAAGGTCGGCAGGGGCATCGTGCGTCGAGGCCGCCGATGCGGAGGCTTCGGCAGTGCGGCCGCTTTCCGCCGAGGAGACGGCTTCGCTCTCGGCTGCTTGCGGCTCGCAGGCCGGCCATTCCTGCGCCTCGTGCTCGTCCTGCGGGCTGCCGCCGGTGGGCGGCAAGCGCGACGGGCTGCAGATAGACTCGCGCCACGGCGTGCTCGTCGGCGCGCTGCTCTCCAGCGCTCTTTTCGGGTTCCCCGTGTTCTGCCTCATCTGCCCGGTGGGCCTCTCCATCGCGGTCGTCGTGGGCGTCTACCGTGCCCTGTTCGAGCAGGATCCCACGGTGTCGCTGCTCATCTTCGCCGCCATTCTGCTGGTGGAGGTGGTCTTCTTCCGCAAGTGGTGCCACAAGATCTGCCCCATCGGCGCGCTTATGAGCCTGGTGGGCGCCAAGGCCGCGCTGCTGCGGCCGCGCGTGGCCGCAAGCAGGTGCCTGCGCGGGCAGGGCGTCGACTGCCGGGCGTGCGTGAAGGCATGCCCCGAGGCGCTCGACCCCCACGCGGCTTCCATTCCGGAGTGCACCCGCTGCGGGCAGTGCGCCGAGGCGTGCCCGGTAGGAGCCATCTCCTTCCGCAAGCGCGCGGGTGTCGGCGTCCCGGCGACTGCGGACGCGAAGGGGCAGGCGAAGCACCCGGGAGCGGGCCGCCCTCAGCCCGCGATGGCCGAAGAGCTCGATTTCGAGGAGGAGCTTATCTCCGAGCTCCCTTAACCGTACCTATCCGCGAGGCCCGTGCCCGTAACGCGGCCCTGATATGCGGGGGCGGCATTGAAACACCCCTTCGATCGTCCGTCCCCGCACCCGTTTTCCGTCAAATCCTGGAGGTGTGATTTTCATGCAGTATACCGAGAATCCGACCGCTGATTTCCGCAAGGTTGAATCGATTGAAACCGAGGACGCCGCCGCATTCGCGGCCTTCCTCGACGCGGTTGCGCCCGAGACGCCGGTGGCGTGGTACAGCCACAAGGACGAGGCTGCTCATCCCGGCGCCTGGGTGCGGCGGGGCATGTATCGTTTGAAGCACGGTTCCTTCGTGGACCCGTCCGATCTGTCCTGCTATGCGGCCCAGTACTACGAGCCCTTCGCCAGCGGCCGTCACGAGTGCGTGCAGATCGGCCGCACGCCCGAGATCATGGCGCTGCCCGACGACGTGACGCCCGCGCCGACGGCGGGCGCTCTTGCGACGGCGATCCGAGAGCTGGCCGATCTGCCCGCAGAGCCTGAGGGGTCCGCGGCGCCCGAGGGCGCAGAAGCCCCTGCGGCCGAGGCGTCCGTGGACGTGGAGGCCCCTACGGACGAGACTCCCGAGCCCGCAGCTGCGGAGGGGGCCGGCGCCGCTCCGGCCCTGAAACTGCTCCAGCCCGATTACGCCTTCGAGTTCCACGGGGCCCTCACCCGCGGCTGGCACGCCCAGCTCTATGCTGCCGAGGTGGAGGACGGCTCCGTCGAGCGGCTCATCGTGCTGCGCTAGACGAGGCACCCGCGCCAAGGGCACCCGCGTTCCCGTTGCCCTTAACCAGAAAGGCGACCCCTCGGGGTCGCCTTTCTGCGTGACGGGAGCCTTAAGGTCGCCGCCGCGGCGCTGGATGGGCCGCGCGGCGGCGCTGGCGGCTGCGGGGCCCGCGTTAGGCGCGTTCCTCGTTCAGGTAGTGGCGCACGGCGTAGCCGGTGATGTTGGAGCGGTTGATGATACCCACCATGCGCTCGCCGTCGAGCACGGGGGCCTTCTTCAGACGATGCTCGGCCAGCACGCGGGCCACCGCGCCCATGTCGTCGTTCACGTTCACGCAGATGACGTTGCGGGTGGCGATGCTGCCGACCGGTGCGGCCATGGTCTCGCGCATGGTGCGGTCGAAGTCGGCGTTCTCGCGCTCGACGATGAACGACCAGGCGCTCTTGAAGGCCGGCACCTGATCGGCCACGGCGGCCATCACGTCGCCATCGGAGATGAAGCCGGTCACGCGGCCCTTGTCGTCGACCACCGGCGCTCCCGAGATGCCCTTGGCGCAGAAGAGCTCCAGGGCCTCGCCGACAAGGGCGGTCTCGGGCAGGGTGTACACGTCGGTCTTCATGATGCCGGCCACCGTGGGCTCTTCCAGCGCGGCCGCGGCCCCGGCGGCCTCGGGCGTCGCAGCAGTCGCGGCGATAGCGGGCTTGCGGGCCACGGAGCGAATCCAGAAGGCGAGCGCCAGGCCGATGAGGCCCACGACGCCCACGAGAATGCCCGTCACGAGCATGGCCTGGGCGCAGGCATCGCCAAAGGCGGCACCGCCGGCCACGGCCCCGGCGCTTACGGCGGCGTACACGCCGGTGAACACCGACGAGCCGATGCAGCCGGCAATCTGGAAGCCCGTGGACATGATGGTCACGCCGTGGGGGTTCAGCTCGAAGGGCAGCTTCGAGAGCGCGAAGCTCTGCACCGGCCCGATGACGAGCGCCGAGCCGCAGATGACCGGGATGTAGATGACGGCGAGCACCACCGGCGAGGCCGTGGCGATGAAGGCGCCGGTGAGAATGGAGAACACGGCGATGCACGCGAAGCCAGCGGGCAGGATGACGCCCGGGCCCTGCTTGTCGTAAATGCGGCCGGCCAGGGGTGACACGGCGCACGAGCACAGAATGGCCGGGAACAGGGTGAGCGAGGCCACCAAAGGCTCAGTGCCCAGCACCGACTGCATGAAGGTGGGCACGATGATGTTCATGGCGAAGATGGTGAGCAACGAGAGCATGTTCACGATGACGCCCACGGTGAAGGGCGGGATAGACAGCGGCCGCAGGTCGATGAGCGGCTCGGCCAGCGTCCCCTGGCGCCGCACGAACAGCACGAGGGCCACGATGCCCACCACGGCGGCTACGCAGGCCACCGGCACGCTGCCGCTGAACACGGTGGACACGCCGTAGAGGATGCCGATGAGCGCAATGCCGATGAGGGCCACCGAGGCGGCGTCGAGACGCGGGTGGGTGAGATGCGCGATGTCGCGCAGGATGACGGCGCCGGAAAGCAGGCAGAGCGCCGAGAGGGCGGCGAACACCCACAGCAGCATATGCCAGTCAGCCACGGCCAGGATGAGGCCGGCCAGAATCACCGACGACGAGGGGCCGAGCGTGGTCATGGCGCCCATGATGCCCATATAGGTGCCCAGCTTCTCGCGGGGTGCGATCTCCAGGGTGATGTTCATGCCGATGGGAATGAGCATGCCCGTGCCGAGCGCCTGCACAATGCGCCCCACGAGCAGCACGGCGAAGTTCGGTGCGGCACCGCCGATGATCGAGCCTACGACGAGCAGCGCGGCCGTGGCGCAGAACAAGGGGCGAGTGGGGAAGGATCGGTAGGCGAAGGCCGAGACGGGCACCATCACCGCCGCGCCGAGCATGTAGGCGGTGGCCAGCCACTGCACCGTGGACACGTCCACGGCCAGATCGGCCATGATGGGCGCGAAGCCCACGTTCAGGAAGGTCTCGTTGAAGGTGGCCAAGAAGGCGGCGAAGGCGGCCACGGCCAAGATGGCCGCCGGCTTGCGGGAGCCGGCGCCGCCGGCAACGTTGGCGCTCGGGGCGTCCCAGGCCCCTGTCTCGCTCGACGGGCGGGTAGCGGTATCTGCTGCCATGCGTGTCCTCTCTTTCCGCAGCGCCGGCGGCGGCAGTGTCGCGGCAAGAGAAAAGCGCTCGGCGGCAAATACGCCACGGCAGGGATTTCTCCTGTGCCGTGATCAGATTTACGCGCCGAGCGCTACATGTGTCGTTTGCAGTACCCTATTCAGTTAGCGGGAATATGGTACCACGGCCCCTCCTGCACGGGGTGCCCGCGAATCCGCGAGCGGCGGGGCGTTTACTCCTCGTACAGGGAGAAGTCGTCCTTGCCGACGCCGCACACGGGGCACACCCAGTCTTCGGGAATGTCCTCGAAGGCCGTGCCGGGCTCGATGCCGCCGTCGGGGTCGCCTACTGCCGGGTCGTAGATGTAGCCGCACACGTCGCAGATGTACTTGTCCATGGGAGCCTCCTTGCTCGCTTGAATCCGTCTCGCCCGCCGCTGCCTGGCGCGAACCGCCCCGAAGGCTTTGGGGCCCGAGGCCTCGCGCGTCATGCAGCCGGCGTCACGAGCCCATCATGGCACGGATTTCAACGGTATTTCGTCATCTTCCCCGTTTGAAACCAGATGGTGAATCGGAAGGTGCTAAAAGGTGCCCTCCGCAGTCATTTTTACGAAGATGCCCAGATGGAAATAAGAAAAGCAGCGGAAAACTAATCAATGACGGTGGGGCAACGAAAACCAGGATCATCACCTAAACGCGCTGAAAGAGCGCAGGATATGGAATGAATCTACGGGCCCTAGGCGCCCTGGCGCAAGCCGAGCGCTTCGGAAAGGAAGCAGTGATGATCACCCAAGAGCAGCAATCGATTATCGATCGCGCCCAGCTGCAGAAGATCAACGGCTGGCAGCACATCAAAGTGAAGGGCACCCCCTACGAGTGCGGTTTCCAGGAGGGCTACCTTCTGGCCGACGAGTACAAGGACGCCCTGCGCGTGTACAAGTTCATGACGTTGGAGAGCTTCGGCATGGACTACGACTGGTTCGCCGAGCAGTCCCTGAAGCTGCATCGCGACATGATTCCCGCCCGCTGGCTGGAAGAGCTGCGCGGCATGGCCGAGGGCCTGACGGCCGCGGGCATTCCCACGACCACCGACGATATGATCGCCTGGAACGACTGGATGGAGATCACCGGGTACTGGTGGCCCCAGAACGCCGGCAAGGTCATGAGCCGCCCGCTCATGAAGACTCACCGCAAGGAGCACTGCTCGGCCATCGTAGCCACCGGCTCGGCCACCGTGGACGGCAAGCCCTACCTCGGCCACGAGAGCTTCGACGAGTTTTGGAGCGGCCAGTACTTCAACGTGTGCAAGCGCGTGGAGCCCGATGACGGCTATGCGTTCATCATGCAGGCCTCGGCCCCGTGCATGCTGTCGTCCATGACTGACTTCTACGTGACCGCCGCCGGCCTGAACATCACCGAGACCACGCTGGCCGGCTTCGACCGCTACGACGACGCGGGCATGCCCGAGTGGGTGCGTATCCGCGACGCCGTGCAGTTCTCCGCCACCATCGACGAGTTCGTCGAGCGTCTGAATAAGGGCAACAACGGCGGCTACGCCAACGCCTGGCTCATCGCCGACCACAACACCGGCGAGATCGCCCGCTTCGAGCAGGGCCTGGAATTCACCTCGCTGGAGCGCACCTTCGACGGTGCGTACTTCGGCTGCAACGCCGTGTTCGACCCGCGTATCCGCAACCTGGAATGCAAGGACAACGGCTTCAACGACCCGCGTCAGCAGACCGGTGCCCGCCGCCAGCGCTGGATGGAGCTGATCGACCAGTACTACGGCAAGATCGACCTGGAAGTCGTGAAGAAGATGCTCGCCGACACCTACGACGTGTACCTCGGCTACAACTGCCCGTCGAGCCGCGACATCTGCGCCCACTACGACGTGGACCCACAGTACTACGCCGACGATCCGGACGCGGTGTGGAACATCCCGTTCTACCCGGCCGGCTCCTGCGACGCCAAGGCCGCCGGTCCCGACGACGTGAAGCATATGAAGATGTGGGGCCGCTACGGCCGCGCCGACGGCGTGGAGTTCGTGGCCCGCGACTTCATGGACCAGCATCCGCTGTGGAAGTGGATGGACGGCTACCTTGAGGATCGCCCCACCCAGCCCTGGACGCTGTTCGACTAGGCGCGCCTTTCCGGGAATCCGGGCGCGCCGCCCCTCCACGGCCCCGCGCCCTTTCCATACATCATTCACCCCCATTGAGATAAGGAGTATCCGCTATGAAGATATCAAAAGAGCAAATCGCCAAGATGTCGGAGGCCTACCAGAAGGCCGACACCCAGCATGTCGCCCAGCGCGCGGTGACGAAGAACGGCATTTTGGAATCCGCCGAGAGCGTGGAAGTGCTCAAGCGCATGAGCCCGGCGAATTTCGCGTTCTCCATCGACGTGGACGACCAGGCCGTGGCCAACCAGAAGATGTCCGGCCGCTGCTGGATGTTCGCCTGCCTGAACGTGCTGCGCTTCCATATCGAGAAGGAGCTCGACCTGCCGAAGGGCACCTTCGAGCTTTCCCAGGCCTACCTGGCGTTCTTCAACAAGCTCGAGCGCGCCGCGTGGTTCATGGAGCACGTGGTGGCCACGGCCGACAAGGATCTCGGCGACCGCGAGGTCGACTGGCTGTTCAGCACCCCCATGGCCGACGGCGGCGACTGGGATATGGTGTGCGCGCTCGTGAAGAAGTACGGCGTGGTGCCGCACGAGGCCATGAGCGAGACCCACTGCACCAACAACACCGCCGAGCTGAACACGGTGCTGTCGCATCTGCTGCGCCAGGACGGCCTGAAGCTGCGCACCATGGCGCGCGAGGGCAAGGACACCAAGGCCGCCCAGGAGGAGATGCTCTCCGAGGTGTACCGCGTGCTGGCCGTGTGCTTCGGCGAGCCGGTGCAGAAGTTCGACTTCACCTATAAGGACGCCAAGGGCGCCTACCATGCCGATTTGGGCCTCACCCCGCTCGAGTTCTTGAAGAAGTACGTGCCCATCAACCTGGACGACTACGTGGGCGTCATCAACGTGCCCGGCGACGACAAGCCCTACGGGCGCGTGTACGCCATCCAGGATTCCGACCAGATTCCCGAGCGCCGCAACCTGTACCTCAACGTGCCGATGGAGGAGCTGAAGGGCTACGTCATCGACTCGCTGAAGGACGGCGAGCCCATTTGGTTCGGCAGCGACGTGCTGCAGCACTGCGACCGCGTGGCCGGCGTCATGGACTTCGACCTGTTCGATCTGGAGGCCATGTTCGGTGTGAAGTTCACCATGGACAAGGCCGAGCGCTTCGCCACCCATGAGAGCCTGCCCACCCACGCCATGACCATCGCCGGCGTGGAGATCAAGGACGGCAAGCCCACCAAGTGGAAGATCGAGAACAGCTGGGGCACCGAGAACGGCGGCAAGAAGACCGGCAACAACGGCTACTTCGTCTGCAGCGACGAGTGGTTCGACAACTTCGTCTACGAGGTGGCCATCCGCAAGGACCGCCTGAGCCCCGAGATGCAGAAGGCGCTCGAGAGCGAGCCTATCGTGTGGCCGTTCTGGAACACCTTCAACCCGGTGTCCGCGTAAGGCACCATCCGGCCGGGCCGCCCGTGCGCTTCGCGGCGCGGTTCCCGACCGTTTCTATCCGCTGTCCGGCGGGGCACAGGGCGCGCCCCGCGTCCCGCCGGACCTTCCGTTAAGGGGTAACCATGAGCTCCCAAACCGCAACGAAACCGGCGAAGGCGCCGGCGAAGGGCGCAGCGAAGGCCAGCAGTGGAGCCTATATTAGCCTTATGGCGTTGGTCATGATGAACGTGACCATCATCGGCAGCGTTGCCAACGACGTCCAGCAGGCTTATTACGGGCTGTCCTCCGTTACGCTCTTCATCATCGGCGCCATCGTGTTCTTCCTGCCTACCGGCCTGGTGGCCGCGGAGCTGGCCTCGGGCTGGGGCCAGCGCGGCGGCATCTTCCGTTGGGTCGGCGAGGCCTTAGGGCCCGGCCTGGCATTCACCTGCCTGCTGATCCTCTGGTTCCAGACCTCCATCAACTTCGGCTCCGGCGTGGCCTCGGCCTCGGCGACCATCGGCTTCTACACGCCCGATTGGGATTGGGCCGTCAACTTCATGAACCATCCCGAGAACCAGTTCTTCATCATCCTGGCATGGCTCGCCTACTACTGGGGCCTCACCTTCATGGCCACCAAGGGCGTGAAGGCCTTCGCCCGTATCACGAAGTACGGCGTTATCATCGGCACGTTCATCCCGCTGGCCTTCATCGTCATCTTCACGGTGGTGTGGCTGGCCCAGGGCAACGTGTCCAACGTCACGCCCACGCCCGAGGCCTTCAACCCGTTCGCGAGCGGCTTCAGCCTGACGAACCTGGCCCTGGCCGCCGGCGTGTTCTTCAGCTTCGCGGGCATCGACATGAACGCCGCCCACATCAAGCAGCTGAAGAAGCCCCAGAAGGAATTCCCGATGTCCATCTTCATCGCCATGATCCTGACGCTGATCATGTTCATCGCGGGTACCGTCTGCATCGCCATCGTCACGCCGAAGTCCGACATGAACCTGGTCTACGGCCTGTTCCAGACCTATAAGATCCTCGGTGCCACCTTCAACTGCCCCTGGATCTACGTGGCCTTCGTATGGGTCGGCCTCGGCGCTTCCATGGCGTCGCTCGTCACCAACATGGCTGGTCCGTCGTTCATGCTCGGCCAGGCCGGACGCTCCGGCTTTCTGCCGAAGGTGCTGCAGAACTCCAACAAGCACGGCATGCCGAGCCGCCTGATGTACCTGCAGATGGCCTTCATGACCGGCGTTGCCTTCCTGTGCTTCCTCATTCCGAACATCGAGGGCTTCGTCATCCTGATCACCCAGGCCATCACCATCCTGTACATGATGTACTACGTGCTTATGTTCATCTCGTTCCTGAAGCTGCGCCACGACCAGCCGAACCGTCCGCGCCTGTTCAAGGTGCCCGGCGGCAACGTGGGCGCCTGGATTGTCGCCGGCGTGGGCCTGCTTGCCTGCGTGTTCGGCATCGTGCTCGCCATCATCCCGCCGGCTCAGGTGGCCGAGGAAGTGGGCAGCCCGGTGACCTACGTGGTGGTCATCGTGGCCATCATCCTCGTGACCTTCGCCATCTGCTTCGGCGTCTACCAGGCCTCGCGCCATCACAACTGGGTTGACCCCAACAACGTGTTCGCGCCGTTCACCTGGCAGCTCGAGGGCCTGAAGAAGCCCCAGCGCGTGCTTTCCAACGTGCCGTCCGAGCTGATGAGCGAGGACCAGAACCCCATGGGCATGCCCGTGAAGAAGCTGTGGGATCCCAACGAGCAGATCGTGCTGCCCGACGAGTACGTGCCGGGCAAACACCATCCGTCCTCGCCCGCCATTGAGGCTGGCGACGATCCCGCGGCCATGAACCACCCGGTGAAGACCAACGGCACGTCCATCGGCGCCATCGCGGCCATTCCCATGAGCCAGCCGGCCATTATCTCGCAGAAGGCCGGCATCGGCACGGCCGCCACGGCGGGCCTGAAGAAGACGGCCCCGGTGGAGGGCACCGAGCCGGTGCGGCTGGATGCCGAGGTACCCGTCGCGCCCGCTGACGAGGTGGCTGCTGAGCGGGTGCCGCGCGACCCGGCTGCCGATGCCGAGCGCGCCGGTGCCGCCGCCGCTGCCGCCCGGACTGCCGAGAAGGCCTCTGAGACCAAGGCCCACGCCTACGCGGTCGAGGCCGAGGCGCTCGAGCAGCAGGTTCAGGCCGACAGCGACTTGGCTTCCGCCCGCCGCGAGGTGAAGGAGGCCAAGGCTGCGGCCGACCAGGCCAAGCGCGAGGCTGCGCGTCCGGCTGCCAAGGCGGCCGGCGATGCCGCCGAGAAGCCCGCTGCTCCCGCGGCCGGCGCTGTGGGCGCTGGCGCGGATGCGGCCGAGGGCTCGAGTGCGAAGGCTTCCGGCAAGGATGCCGGGGCTCAGAAGGGCTCGGGCGCGGGTTCTGCGAAGTAAGTTTTACGGTTCCGGGCCGCGCCGTCGCGAGGGCGGCGCGGCCCGGTAGAGGGTAAAAGAGGTGTTCTCAATGAGCGCAAATGGAAAGACGACCACGGGCGCGCCGCCGAAGGCGCCCGTCGCAGCTGCGGCCGTTGCCGCTGCTGGCGGCAGCCCGGTCAAGGCCATGGACGACCCGGCGACTGCCGCGCGCAAGTCCATGCCCGAGAACAACGGCGAGAAGGTGACGAAGCCCACGGTGGCCACCAAGCAGAAGGTCGGCGACAGCTTCAAGGCCACGCTGACCGTGAAGGACATGGTGGTGTGGGGCCTCATTACCATGGTGCCCATTTCCCCCATGGCCGTGTACGGCGGCGTGTTCGCCGACTCGGGCGGCATGCCCACGCTCGCGTTCCTCATCGGGTTCGTGGCCGTGCTGTTCTCGGTGTTCTCCTTCGGCATCATGATTCAGCACTTCCCGTCCTCGGGCTCCATCTTCACCTACGTGAGCCACGTATTCGGCAAGATGCCCGGCTTCATCGCCGGCTGGCTGATGCTTTTGCAGTATCTGGTCAGCCCTGCGATGGTGTACCTCATCGCCGCCATCGCCATCCACTCCATGTTGCCCGACGTGCCCATTTTGGCCCTGTGCTTCGGCTTTCTTGCCATTGTGGCCATCGTGTCGCTTATCGGCATGAAGACGGCCATGGTGGTGAACAAGGTGGCGCTCGTGGCCCAGCTGGTCATTCTGGCGCTGTTCGTCATCTGCGGCGTGATGTTCGTCGTGCAGCATCCCGAGAGCGCGAACTTCTCGCTGACCAACGTGTTCAATCCGGCTAAGTTCGAGTTCGGCGGCACCATGTCGGCCGTGTCGCTGGCGGTCATGTCCTACGTGGGCTTCGGCGCCATCGCCACGCTGACCCAGGAGGCCAAAGACCCCAAGCACGGCCCCTCCCGCGCCATGATGGTGATGGCCATCCTGCTGTGCGTGCTCTACGTGCTGCAGTGCTTCATCGCCACCTGCATCGACCCGTCGGGCGCGGCCTTCGCCGGCGACACCGACAACGCCTTCTACCTGGTGGCCAAGGTGGCCGCCGGCCCGTGGCTCATGGTCGTGTGCGCTGTGGGCGTGGCCCTGGCCCAGGGCGTGTTCACCGCCATCGCGCAGCAGAACTCCATCGCCTTCGTCATGTTCACCATGGCCAACGGCGGCTGCCTGCCGAAGTTCATGGCCAAGATGGACAAGCGCACCAACTCGCCGCTGAACGCGGTCATCTTCATCATCTGCCTGTCGGTGGTGCTCACGCTCATCTTCCAGTTCAGCGGCATCGACATGAACACCGTGGTGAAGATCTCCAACTTCGGCGCGCTTTCCACCTACACGCTGCTGAACCTGGCGGTCATCGTGTTCTGCTGGTTCCAGCTGAAGGAGCGCTCCGGCGCCAAGGCCCTGTTCATGCACTTGATCTTCCCGGCGCTGGGCGCGGCGGTGTGCTTCGCCATCATGCTGTCGGTGGGCAACGTGGCCCTGGCCGTGGGTGCGATCTTCATCCTCATCGGCGTGGCCTACTACCTGGTGCTCACCAAAGTGCTGCACCGCGAGATCAACCTCGGCTAGGATGCACGGCGCGAGGGTGTATGCGCCTCGCGTGAGTTCCGATCGATTCGGCCCGGCAGCGCATGATCGCCGCCGGGCCGTTTTGCGCGAAAAGGCTTCCCCCGGCGCACTGAGATGATCTAGCTGAGGGCGCGCTTGGCATACTGAAACGATTTGGTTGAGGCTGTGCTGAATCGTTTGCAGGGGCAGCCTCTCTTGCTGGCAAGTTTCCTTCGTTTTCCAACAGCTGATCGGTCGTTTGTGGGTATTCCGCTTGCCCTGGGTGCGAAATACTGCCGAAATCGGTGGTCAGAGGCAGTTTACGAAGCAGGGTTGTTGGAAAAGGAAGAAAACTTGCCAAAAAGCGCCGAAAACAGTGCAAGGTTTGGCCGCCCCCCGACTTGTCCGCCGGGCCCCCCGAGAATCAACTGCGGAGATTTCCGAGGCTTGGTCGCTGACCCCCGGGTTTGCCCAATCCCCCTCCCTTCCAAGAGCGAGGGAGGGTCCAGAATCGCTCCCGGTCTCAATAGGCATCCCGAGGTCTGAGGGGCAGCCCGAGTTGCTGCCTCAGTTTAATCTTGCGTCGGTGGTAGTCACCTACGCTCGTGCGGAATCGGCGCTTCTGCGCCTTGCGAATAGTGGCGGCAATTACATCGACGGCATCGATGCAGTCAAGCTCGTCGTTGGTGATGGCGACGACCTGAATGCCCATTGACTGCAGAGCGTTGGTGCGCCGCGAGTCGCGTACGCGCTGCTGCTCGCCGGTATGGAATTCCCGGCTCTGGTATTCCACGGCGAGGTTCGCTGCGGGCCAGAACAAGTCGCATCGCAAGGTTTTCCGACCTGCTATGGCGGCCGCTTCGGCGGTGCAGTGAATTTTGTGGTTCATGGAGGGGATGCCGAGACCATAACCGCCGTAATAGGGCGGTAGCCCCAATAGAAGAGCAGTTTGGGTCTCGCGCGGCGAGGCGGATTTGTCTGCCAGGTAGCGAAGGGCTTTTCGGGCTTGGACGGCTCCCGGCAAAGAGGGGTTGTTCTTCAAAAGACGCCGAATGTCTCGTGTTGAGCTGAGGGGATGCGTTTGGTATACGATCGCACCGGGTGTAACGGCCTGTTGATACGTGCCGCATATCTCATAGCCCAAGCAGAGCGTATCGATAAACGAGCGCCGCGAGGCTTCCTGAACAAAGGCAAGCGCGGGACTTGCGAGCAGTATCTTGTCGTCCCATCGATCAAGCGCCCGGCCGCTGAAAACATGGCTGCAGCTATGGGGCTGTCGAAATTGCGAGGGGCGCCGGAATTCCTTATCGGAGGTGATGAAATGGATAGGAAGCGAGATGCCTCCGGTCGCCGGTTGGCCTTCAGGGGAGGTCTTCGCTCCGATAGGGCTTCTGAAGGCTTTGGAGCTTTTGGTCGCCGGTCGCTTTTCGGGAAGAGGAGCAAGCCTCTTGATGTGCTCGAGACGCAGTTCGCCTCTAGGAAACGTGCGGCGTCGGGTGGCCGCAAGAGGCTTCCTCTGCCGAATTCGGATGGCCGATGCCTGAAGGGCTGAGAGATATCCGAGACAGACCTCGTTGGAAAGAGAATGGCGGGTGGTCATGGCGCACTCCTCTCACGCCCAAGGTGGAGAGGATCTTGCGAATCTGGTATGCGGAAGAGTGGGCGACGCTTCCGATCATGGGCTGCTCAGCAGGATTCGCACTGGCTCTAGAAAGTTGTAATATTGTAAAACACTTTAGAGAGATTTGCGCCGGAAATTGCGGACATTCGGGTAAGGCAGCGGCCGGTCAGAAGAATGCCGAACGAAAGTGCATGATTAGACTGAATATCTGGCAAGTTTCCTTTATTTTCCAACAAAACAGAGCGAATCCGAGCGTTCTGAGCCCTGGTTCTAGAATTTCGCCCTCTAAATTACAGGGGAGGGAGAGGTGGACGCGGATTACATGTTGGAAAACGAAGGAAACTTGCCAGATTCGGGCGGCTCCTCTGCATTGCCGCGTCGACTGCAGCATCTCGGCGCCATGGAATGCTGCAGGTTGTCGCACGCTGTCTAGAGGGCGGCGGCGAGGGCCTCTTCCAGGGTAGTGAGGTCTTCGGGGGTGGTGGACCAGCTGGTGACAAAGCGCACGACGGTGTGGGTGTCGTCATAGCGCTCCCAGAAGCTGAAACGCACATGCTCGGTCAAGGCTTCCATCTGGGAGTTCTCCAAGATGACGAACTGCTGATTGGTGGGGGACTCACGGAAGAGGTCGCAGCCAGCCTCGTGCAAGATGTGCCGCAGCTCGGCCGCCGCGTCGATGGCGGTGCGACCCACCTCGCCGTACAGGTCGTCGGTGAAAAGCGCATCGAACTGCACGCCGAGCAGGCGGCCCTTCGCCAGAAGCGCTCCGTGCTGCTTCGCATGGGTGAGGAAGTGCCGGGGCATGCCGCCGCGCGGGAACACCACGGCCTCGCCGCAGAGGGCACCGCACTTGGTGCCGCCGATGTAGAAAGCGTCGACGAGGCGCGCGATATCGGGCAGGGAGACGTCGGTTTCAGGTGCGGCGAGGCCGTAGGCGAGGCGCGCACCGTCCAGATAGAGGGGGATGCGGAAACGACGGCAGACGGCCGAGAGCGCCTCCAACTCGGCTAGCGAGTACAGCGTGCCCAGCTCGGAGGGGTGGGCGATGAACACCATGCCCGGGAACACCATGTGCTCGTGGTTGGCATCGGCGTAGAAGCCCTCGAGATAGGTCTCCACGTCGGCGGCCCGCAGCTTGCCGTCGTGCTCGGGCAGGGTGAGCACCTTGTGGCCGGTGGCCTCGATGGCGCCGGCCTCGTGGGCCGCGATGTGTCCCGTGTCGGCCGCGATGACCCCCTCATGGCCGGCGAGCAGTGCCGAGATGGCCACCGCATTGGTCTGGGTTCCGCCGGTGAGAAAGAACACGTCGGCGGTCTCGTCAGTGCAGGCAGCGCGGATGCGCTCGGCCGCACTCGCGCAGAACCGGTCGGTGCCGTAGCCCGAGGCAGGCTCCAGGTTGGTGGCGGCCAGGGCCTCCAGCACGCGCGGGTGCGCGCCGGTGGAATAGTCGTTCTCGAACGAAATCATGGGACTCCTCGGGATGGTGGGGAAGGGATGGGGCGTCGGTATGGGATGCAGCCCATAATAGCATTCATCAAGGCCGCCGATTTTCTCGCTAGAAGGTTCCGCACCCGCTTGCCAGCTATCCCCCTGGGTTCAGCGGCCATCCCTTTTTTCGACGGCTCCGCTCCGCCCTTCACGGTCTGCGCTTACGCGGTCTGCGTTCGCGATGCGCTTCGGTCATCGCCCTGCCTTCTTCAGCGAATCTTAAGGAAATTCCCCTTGACAGACAGCGCTCTCGTAAATACTATGCAACACATAGTATGACACAACAAAGGGTATTAAACGCGGAAGCGAGAGAGGAGGCGCGGTGGACGCACAAATGAAGCGCGGGTTTCTGGAAGCCTGCGTGCTGGCGGTGCTGAGCCGGGGGGAATCCTACGGCTACCAGATCATAAAAGACGTGCCGCCGACGCTCGGGCTGACCGAGTCGACGCTGTATCCGCTGCTCAAGCGGTTGGAAGGCTCGGGCTGCATTGCCGTGCGATCGGCCGAGCACAACGGGCGGCTGCGCAAGTACTATCGCATCACGAAGGAGGGCCGTGCGCGTGTGGCCGCCTTCATCGAGGAATGGAACGAGGTCGAGGCCATCTACCGCTTTGTGCGCGAGGCCTCGGGTGACACGGCGGGGTCGGGACGGCCGCAGCCAGGGGAAGGAGCTTAATCATGAAGAGGCAGGAGTACTTGGACCAGCTGAGGGCGGCGCTCGCGTGCCTGCCTGAGGCGGAGATCGAGGAATCGGTGGGCTTCTACGCCGAGATGATCGACGATCGCGTAGCCGACGGCATGACCGAGGAACAGGCGGTGGCCCAGCTGGACGACCCGAAGGCCGCGGCGCGGGCCATCATCGCCGATCTGCCGCCGGTGCCGCGCGCGGCGGTGCGCACCAAGCAGAAGAACCGCGTCCTGTACTGGACGCTTGTCATTCTGGGATTCCCTTTGTGGTTCACGCTGCTGGCGGCAGCCGCATCGGTGGCGTTTGCGGGCGTGCTGGTCATCTGGCTGTTGGTCGCGGGGCTGTGGATGCTGGCGGCGGGGTTGCTCGCGGGCGGTCCGCTCGGCATCGTCGTGTGCCTGTGGGGCCTGGCGAACGGGCAGGTTCCCTATGGCATCGTCGAGTTGGGGTCGGGGCTCGTGTGCTTCGGCTTGGGACTCTTCTGCCTGCATGGGGCGCTGGCGGCCAGCAAGGCGCTCACCCAGGTCTCGCGAGAGTGGATCGCGAAGGCGAAGGCGCCGTTCGTGAAGGAGAAGGGCCAGCGTACGGTGGCGGTGCCGGGCGTGTTGGGCGAGGTGGCGAAGGAGGCCGTCAATGAGGCTTAGCGAGAAACATCCCTGGCTGACGTGGAAGAACATCCATCTGACCGCCGTGGCCTGCATCGTGGCCGGCGTGGCCCTCATCATGCTCGGCGGCGCGCTGGCGGCGGTGAGCGCGAGCGGCTGGCAGGACCTGGTCGCGCAGTTCGCCGGTCCTCCGCTGGGCATCGGCGACGCGATGGGCGCCGTGCCCACCGCGCCTGAGCCGCCGACGCCCCCTGCGATATCGTAAGCGACAAGCGGCCGCCAACGAGGCGGCCGCTTGCTTTTCGGAGCGGCGTGGCCTCAGCTGGGCATGCGCTGCGTGGTGCCAATGGACGCGGCGAAGCGCGAAGGAGCGGAGGGGCTTCGCTAATTTCCCTCCACGCGCTCGGTGACGAGGTTGATGAGCTCCTGCTTGGAATGGATGCCGAGCTTGCGGTAGATGGCCTTGGCGTACCACTGCACAGTGCCGAGGGCCAGATAGAGCACTTCTGAGATATGCCTCTGGCTGTTGCCGTGGGCGATGAGCGCCATGATCTCGGCCTCGCGCTCGGAAAGCCCCGCCTCGCGGGCCACCTCGGCGCAGGCCTCGTCGAAACTGGGATGCGCGTGGGGTGCCGGTCGGCCGCCGGCGCTGGCCGCCGGAACCCCTCCGGCATCCGCGCCGCCCTGCGCTCCGCCACCTGCTTCGCCCTGCATCCCGGCTTCCGGTTGAGCCGCTGCGCCGTCTGCGCCGCTCGTCGTGCCAGCCGCCACGCCGCTCCCGGCGCTTGCGATCGCCGCGCCTGCGAATGCGCCGCCCACACCGCCTGCGCCCGGGCCCTCCTCCTCGTCCGACTGGGCCAGGGCGCGCAGCTCGGCGGCCGTCAGGCGGTGGTTCGCGAAGGCGAGCACCGAGACGAGCACCACCATGGACATGAGGATAACTGCGGGCACCACGTCGCCCTCGGTCAGGCCGAGGCCGCTTATTACCTGGGGGAATACCAGGCGCTGCAGGGCAATGGGCAGCACCTTGAACACGATCATGCCGAGGCTCACCACCATGATGGGGGAGATGCGGTCGTTCTTCACGAAGCGGAACATGATGAGGTAGGCGAGCACCTCGAAGCAGTTTAGCGCGCCGTGGGTGATGCCGAGTCCCAGGTAGGAGGCTGGCCCCTGCAGCCCGATGATCATCATGGCCCCGAGCAGGAACAGACCTGCGGCGGGAATCCACGTGTTGCGGTAGCCCTGCTCGAGGCTGGCGCCGCGGCGCGCGGACACCAGGCAGTAGGCCATGACGCCGGCGATGCAGGCGCAGCGCACGAGCAGCTCGCCGAAGGGAACTTCCTTATCCAGGTTGAAGTAGAGCCCTGTGACCACGCGACCGCCGATGAGCAGCACGGCGAGCAGCCCGAGAAGCGCGAAGGGCGCGTGGCGCAGGGCAGCCGCCTCGTGGCTGTAGGCGGCCGCAGGTGCGCGGTCCGGCTTCACGAGGAACCAGCACAGGCCGGAGAGGGCGGTCGAGGTTGCGCACAGGGCCATGCGGCCTTCGACGGGCAGGAAGTTTCCCATGGTGAGCGCCGCATACCCGATGGCCGAGCCGAACAGCAGCACCATGGTCTGGCGCGCCTCGGTGCGGGCGAGGGTCATGATCCAGCAGAGCATGAGGGCCACGTAGCTGACGGACAGCACGAAGGTGACGACGAGCGCGAAGGGCAGCGAGTAGTGGCCGACGGCGAGGGCCGCCGCCAGAAGCCCGTAGCCGGCAAGCCCCGAGAGCACGAGGGCCAGCATGACGCCGCGATGGCCCTCGACGAGCCGCTCGAGGGGCCGGCGCGCCACAGCCGCTGCGAGGAAGAGCGCAAGGCAGAACCCCAGCAGCGTTTCGTTGGCATGGGAGTAGGCGCGGGCCTCGGGGAAGAACCCCGGAATCATCCCCGGCGGGAAGAACACCCAGCTGAAGATAAGCCCCACCATGGCCAGGGCGAACTGGCCCCCTCGCAGCGTGCGCACGATCTCATCCCCTTGATGCATCTGATGCCCGGCACCCCCGGGCGTCGCGAATGTAGCTAGGGGCATTCTAACCGAAAGGACGGGAAGGGGAAACGGAATGCCCGCTGGTTCGCAACGGGTCCCCTGGTGCGCCGCGCCAGCGCCTTGCACGGCAAGAAAGGATAGGTGAACAGGCAATACCCTCGCTTCCCCCTGCTTTTATGGGGTCGTGGAAGGGGGAGGGGGATGCCGATTTCCCCATGAAACATGAGGTGATTTCCGAAGGCCCGCGAGCCACAATCGAAGCGCCCCGAGAAACAAGAGGAAAAGAGCAAGTCGGGGCACCCGGCGCGAGAGAAGCCGGGGAAGACGAGGAAGGAAGGGACGCATTATGAAGGCACGGAAAATGATGGTCGCCGTGGCGACGCTGGCGCTGATGGGCGCCATCGCGTGCGTGGCCGCCGCATGCAGCCCGAGCACCGAGTCGCTGAGCCAGACCGGCGGCGATTGGGATGCGGTGGTGGCCGAGCATCCGGACGACCCCTATGTGGCGAGCTACGAGGCGGAGGACCCCTCCACGCTCATCACCATGCACAAGAAGCTGGGCAACACCTGCGAGAGCTGCCACGACGATGCCGTCATGAAGGAGGTGGGCAACTTCACCGAGCTGGTGGGTCCCTCCGAGAACACCATCGCCACGCGCGAGTTCTGCCTGAACGACGGCTGCCACAGCTGGGAGAAGATCGTGGACACCACGGTGCTCGACGGCGACAAGACCATCTACAACCCCGAGGGCACGTACAACGTGCACGACAACCACCGCGGCGATGTTGACTGCGGCGAGTGCCACTCCATGCACGGCCAGCCGACGCTGAACTGCGTGGAATGCCACTACATGGACCTGCCCGAGGGCTGGGACGGCTTCGAGTAGGAACGCACGGAAGGAAGGGAACTATCATGACGCAAGAACTCTCTCGCCGCAGCTTCCTGCTCGGCTCCACCACCCTGGGCGCCGCCGCCCTGGCCGCAAGCGCCCTGGGGCTCGCCCCCGAGGTCGCCCATGCCGACGAGGCCGACGAGGCCGCCCCGGCCGGCAATGTGAGCGCCACTTACGACTGCGACTTCGTGGTGTGCGGCAGCGGCACCACCGGCCTGTGCGCGGCCACCCGCGCCGCCGAGCTGGGCGCCAAGGTCATCCTCGTGGACGTGAACACGGAAAACGGCATCGGCGGCAACTCCCGCTACGTGGAGAACATCGGCAACGTGGCCATGGGCACCGACAACGCGCTGGAGAACGTGGGCGCGGCCGACCACTACTACGACGGACTGGCCTCCTACCACCGCTATGCAAGCAACGCCATCGTCACGCGGCGCTACGCCGACGATGGCGAGAAGGTGCGCGCCTGGACCACCGACTTCCAGGGTGTCACCTACAACGAGAAGGGCAAGTACGACCACGGCGAGGACGGCACCTCCGGCGGCCTGAACGCCATCTACACCATGTACCAGCTGGCCCAGGACTTGGGCGTGCAGTTCCTCTTCGACGCCCGCGCCTACCAGCTGCTCACCAACGAGGTCGGCGCGGTGACCGGCGTGCTGTGCAAGAGCCGCACCGGCGAGATCACCCAGGTGAACGCTAAGGCCGTGGACTTGTGCACCGGCGGCTTCGCGGCCAACAAGGAAATGTTCGAGCACTACACCAACGTGCCCTACGACTGCGTCATCCCCCGCGGCTCCATGGGCACCCAGCGCGGCGACGGCCTGAACATGGGCCTCGAGCTGGGCGCGCTGCTGCACCACCCCGAGGCGATCAACTACTGCAGCTGGATTCTGCCCGGCCACTACAACAAGGGCGCGCTCACCGTATGCGGCGTGAACCAGGCCGACGAGATCTTCCTGAACCAGGATGGCCGCCGTTTCTGCGATGAGAGCGTCATCAAGGACTGGACGCTGTCCGGCAACATTGGCTCCCAGCAGCAACACGTCTTCGCCGTGATCGACCAGGCCTTCGTCGACAAGATCATGGCCGAGGGCGTCGTCACCCGCCGTGCCAACTACTTCGAGCCCGGCGAGCCGGTGCCCCACTTCCAGGAGGAGATCGACGCGGCCATCGTCCGCGACAACCCACGCGTGTTCAAAGCCGACACCATCGAGGAGCTCGCCGAGATGCTGGGCATGGAGCCCGCTGCCCTGAAGGCCGAGGTGGACAAGTACAACGGCTACTGCGACGGCGGCTACGACCACGACTTCCTGAAGGCGCCGGAGTTCCTGCGCAAGATGGACACGCCGCCCTTCTACGGCTTCCGCTGCCTGCTGGCCTTCTACAACACCGTAGGCGGCCTGAAGGTGGACGAGTACGCCCGCGTCATCCGCGACGACTTCAAGCCAATTCCCGGTCTGTACGCCGGCGGCTCCGATGCCGGCGCCCTGTTCGGCCCCTACTACGACGTGTCCTGCGCGCCCGGCTCCACCCAGCTGTGGGCCCGTGTGTCGGGTTACTGGGCGGCCGACCACGCCGTGAACGAGTACTTCCCCACGCTGTAGCTCCCCAAGCGATCCCTGCGCCGTCCTCGGGCGGCGCAGTCGCATAGCTTTGGCCGTCGACCCTTCCCCCTCCCCTCATCGACGGCCTCCGCGCGTCCCGCCGGCGCTTCCCCGTAAGCCGGCGGGACGCGCGCGTTTGGGGCGCTGGGGAGGGGCGCATCTGCCCGAGGCTTCGCGGGCTGCTTCTGCGGCCGGGTTTTTCGCGGCCAGGTACTGGGTTGCCGTGGCCGCTGCGTCCACCGCGCCCGAACCGCCTACCCTTTAAGCGCTGCTTCCCAGGTGGCTTCCTTGAAGCCGGGGATGACGGTGGCGTCGGTCACGAGGAGGGGGCGCTTCACGAGCATGCCGTTGGTGGCGAGCAGGGCGTACTGCTCCTCCTCGGACAGGTCGGGCAGCTTCTTCGACAACTCCATCTCGCGGTAGAGCATGCCGCTCGTGTTGAAGAAGCGCTTGAGCGGCAACCCACTGCGCTCGTGCCAGCGCCGCAGCTCGTCGGCGGTGGGGTTGTCGGTCACGATGTCGCGATCGGCGTAAGTCACGCCCTGCGCATCCAGCCATTTCTTCGCCTTCTGGCAGGTGGAGCACTTCGGATACTCCAGGAACAGAACGGTATCGGCCATGGGGTTCTCCTCATTCCGGCTTCTATTAGGAGCAAAATTATAGTCTTCTGGCGGCCTATCCTGCGAGAGACGGTCGTCAATTTTCTCATGCCTGTGAATCTCTTTATAAGTGTAGATAATCGATGATAAAAGACTTGCAAAAGTGCTAAAATTAGCAAAATGAAGACTTACAAAAGTGTAATTCCGCTGGTGCAGAAAAGTGGAAGGTGGTGATAGCATGTTCAGGCGCAAGGCCTTTAAGGCTCTGGAACGGTGGCGGGAGCAGGAAGGCAAGACGGCGCTTCTCGTGACTGGAGCGCGCCAGATTGGCAAGAGCTACCTGGTGGAACATATGGGCCGCACGTCTTTCTCGCATATGGTGGAGATCAACCTCTACGAGGACAAGATCGCCAAGCAGGCTCTGGCCGAGGCAGTGGATGCCGAGGATCTCATCACCCGCATTGGCCTTATCGCCTCTGTCCCCCTGGTGCCTGGTGAAACTCTTATCTTCATCGACGAGATACAGGAGCTTCCCGATCTTATGACCATGGTGAAGTTCCTCGTGCAAGACGGTCGTTACTCCTATGCGTTCTCTGGTTCAATGCTGGGAACCGAGCTGAGGCATGTGCGCTCGTACCCTGTCGGATTCGTCACCGAAGTTACCATGTTCCCGATGGACTTCGAAGAGTTCTGCTGGGCGGTAGGCGTGAGCGACAACGCCCTTGCAACGGTGAGGGAATGCTGCGTCGGACGCATCGCAGTGCCCGACTTTCTGCACGAGCGGTTTCTTGCGCATTTCCGGGGCTACATGGTGGTGGGAGGGATGCCAGCGGCGGTTCAAACATTCATCGATTCCCGAGGCGATCTGGCTGCTGTTCGCGCGTTGCAGGAGGCTTTGGGGGCGGCTTATGTGAGCGACATCACGAAATATGCTGGCCGGGAGGCCCCGAACGTGCGAGCTATTTTCGAGCAGCTGCCCTTGCAGCTGGATGCGAAGTCGGTGCGCTTTCGGTTGAACTCCCTTGAACCCAAGGCACGGTACGAGAAATTCCGGCTCGATTTCAACTGGCTCGTTTCGGCCCATGTGGCTCTGAAGTGCAACGTTGTGGGCGACCCGCGGTCGCCTCTTCAGGCTACGGAGAAAGCTTCCAGCTTCAAACTGTACCAGTCCGACACGGGTATGCTAGTGAGTCGCTACCCGTTTTCCCTAGCTCGCGACATTTACCTCGATCGTCGCGAGCCGAATCTGGGCCCGTTGTTCGAAAACGCATTTGCTCAGGCGCTTACAAGCTGCGGTCGCCCGCTGTTCTACTATATGAACCGCAAGCGCGGGGAGGTGGACTTTCTCACCGAAGATGGTCGGGGTAGGGTGATTCCCATCGAGGTGAAATCGGGAAGGAGCCCGCGCGCCCACGCGGCCCTCGATGCGTTGCTGGCGAACTCGTCCTACGGCATCCCGAGGGGCTATGTATTCTCCCGATTGAATGTGGAAGTGCAGGACAAGGTCGTGAATCTGCCGTGGTACGCCACGCTTTGCCTTGCCGAGGCGTTGGGACTAGAAGGCGAGGTGGCGCTTGGGGCCAATGAGGAGTCTTTCAAGATCGTGCTGCCATCCGTCTAGCGTTTACCGAGGGCTTTTGAGGCGATTTGCAGGTGCAGTCAACAGAGAGCCACGGCCGTCAGGTTTTGCTTGAGGCGGCCGCAGAATGGAGGTTTCGGTGTGCCACCGGTTTGAGATGGTGAGTGGGGAAGAGGCCGATGCGGTGGTGGATTGGCTGTACGCGGTGCGCCGGGCGGTGGCGCTCGGGGTGGGTGCGGCGTCGGTGGCACCGCTGTCGTTCGGGCGTCCGGCCGAGGTTCCGCTTGGGGCCATCGACTGCTATCCCGGCGCGGAGAGCCCGGTCGTCATCGCGGAGGGCGATGAACTTGCGCGCGCCGATCTGGCCTGGGGCGTGGAAGTACCCTGGAAGCGAGGGCTTGTGTTCAACGCGCGCATCGAGTCGGCGCTGGGCGGCTCGGGCATGTGGCACGAGGCCATGGAGCAGGCCCGCTGCATCGTGCCGGTGCACGCCTTCTATGAGACGCGGAACGTGGACGCGCCTTCGGGTCGACGCCCCCAGTACCGGTTCTCTGCCCGCGGAAGCGAGGCATTGCTGCTGGCTGGCCTGCGCCTGGGCGACCGCTTCGTGCTGGTAACCTGCGAGCCCGATGCCGTGGTGGGCGCGGTGCACACGCGCATGCCGCTCTCGCTCACGGCCCCGGAGGCGCTCGCGTGGCTGAACGCCGCCGCCGACGCCCGCGCTCTGCTCGCCCGCCACGTGCCTATCCCCCTTGCCTCCGAGGAGGAGCCCATGCCCGCGAAGGCGCCGGAGCGTCCCGCCGACCCCGACCAGCTGTCGCTGTTCTAGGAGGCGTCGGGCCGGGGGCTCATGAGGTGCTCCACGCTGTGGAGCGTCATGGATCCCAGCAGCTGGGCGGCCTCCTCCACAGGGATCACCTTCCCCGCCCGCACCCACTGGCGGTAGCATTCCAGGGCCATGTTGCGGATGAGTGCACACACCAGCTCTTCGCTGTCGGAGTCAATTTCCTCGCGCCAGAACAACTCGTCGGCGAAGGCGCGGTAGCGATTCATCTGGGTGGCGTAGATGCGCTCGCCGAAGTCGTAGAAACTCGGCGAGCAAACGAGCCGCTCGATCATGGGCGGCTGGGCGGCGAGGTAGCGGAAGAACCGCCGGGCGTGGCCGTCCATATCCCACGGATCGTCGGGGGTCTTCTCGTAATAGGCGAAGAACTCGTCCATGATGCCGTTCATGATCTCATCGTAGAAGGCCTCGATGGTCTCGTAGTGCAGGTAGAAGGTCTTGCGGTTGATGCCGGCGCGGTCGGTGAGGGCCTTCACGGTGATCTTGTCGAGGGTCGTCTCGGCAATCAGCTCCTCGAAGGCCCCGCGCAGCGCCGCGCGCGTGCGCACGACGCGCAGATCGCTTTTCCTGTCGACCATCGTTCCCTCCTCGCGGCCCCTCTTCTTCTCGTATTCCGTATCTTAGCGGGTCGAATGCTGTTTCGACGACTGCGTTTATGCCCACATTCCCAAAAGTGGGGTATAAGCCCCGCACCCTCTCAAATGGGCAGTGATTTCGCTGTTGACGCTTCGTAGACTGCACCCAGGAACCGCCGCTGGCCCTGGGGAAAGAGCGAGCGGCCAAAGAAGGGTACGAGAAGAGCAGGAGGATACCATGGAGCAGAAACCGAGGGGCGGCGCGCTCAGCCGTCGCAGCTTCCTGAAAACCGCTGCCGCCGTCGGTGCGGCCGGCTTTGCGGGCTCGAGTCTGGCGGGTATCGCCGAGGCCGCCGGCGAAGGATCTGCGGGGGCAACCGGCGAGACCCAAGCCTTTACCTATCACAACGAGCATTGCCTGTGCAACTGCATGCTCCAGTGCACCGTGCGCGACGGGCGACTCGCGATGATCCAGCCGCGGCCCAACGAGGACCACCGTTTCCAGAACGTGTGCCTGAAGGGCCTTTCCGAGGTGCAGAACATCTACGGCGAGGCGCGCATCCAGCGCCCCATGAAGCGCGTGGGCGAGCGGGGAAGCGGCGAGTTCGAGGCCATCAGCTGGGAGGAGGCCTTCCAGATGATCGCCGAGAACTTCAAGGCCATCCAGGACAAGTACGGCAAGGACGCCCTGTGGATCCAGTTCTCCACCGAGGCATCGCAGCGCTTCCCACCGCTTCTGGCGAGCGTGCTGGGTGCCCAGGCCGGCGGCATGAACGGCTACGACATGGGCCAGGGCAACGGGCAGATCATGGCCTTCTCGCCGTGGATCGGCATGTTCGCGCAGAACACCATTTGGGAGTGGCCCGAGGCCGCCGTGGTCATTCTGGCCAACACGAACCTGGTGGAGACGAGCCTCACCTGGTCGCGCGGCATGCTTGACGCCCAGGAGGCGGGCACGAAGTTCATCTGCCTGGATCCGCGCTTCAGCCCCACGGCGGGCAAGGCCGACCAGTGGGTGAACCTGCGGGCCGGCACCGACCCGGCGTTCTTCCTCGGCATGACGAAGTACATTTTGGACGAGGACCTGTTCGACCGCGAGCACGTGCTCGCCCACACGTCGCTGCCGTTCCTCATCGATGCGGAGACGGGCGCGTGCCTTGTGGACGTGACGCCGGGCACCGACCCCGAGACCGGCGAGCCGGTGGAGTTGAAGACCTTCTACGTGTGGGACGAGAACGCGAACGCGGCGGTGCCCCAGGAGACCGAGGGGGTTACGGCTGCCCTGGAGGGCGAGTTCACCGTTAACGGCAAGCGCTACCTCACCCAGTTCACGCGCCTGCGGAAGGACATGGAGCCCTACACCTTGGAATGGACGGCCGCCACCTGCGACATTCCCGCCGATGTGGTGGCCGACGTGGCGACCCAGTACGCGGCCGGCCCCTCCATCATCGACAACGGCGTGGGCGGCATCGACAAGTTCGGCAACAACGACATCGCCGGCCACTGCTATGCGCTCATCGCCTCGCTCACGGGCAACTACGGCAAGCGCGGAACCGGTTGCGGCATCTACGGCTACCATGTGACGCCCTACGAGGCGCACCTGGGTGCCTGGCCGCTCCCCGAGGGCATGGCGCCGGCGCCCAGCCCCCAGGGCTTCTACGATGTGGTCAAAGGCGACACCATTCACGGCGCGATGTTCTTCGGCGACATTCCCACCCAGAAGGCCGCGAACTGGAACAAGACCCTGGAGTGGATCGACTCGCTCGACTTCGTGTGCCTGGCCGACATCTACCACAGCTCGGTGACCGACTTCGTCGATCTGGTGCTGCCCTCGTGCAGCAAGTTCGAGTGCGCCGATGCCGTGGGCGGCATCAAGTGCGCGAACGCCCACATCCTGGCCAACCTGAAGGCGCTCGACCCGCTGTTCGAGAGCAAGTCGGATTTCTACATCGAGAAGGGCATCGCCGAGGCCATGGGGTTGGGAGATCTGTTCCCGGCCGATGGCGAGGAATATGCGCGGGCTCTTTTGACCACCGACGACCCGCAAGTGGCCGGCTTTACCTTGGAGAAGCTCCAGGAGGCCGGGGGAGCTTTGCGCCTCATCGGGTCGGAGGACCTCATCGCGCCCGAAGTGGGCTTCACCTACGGAACGGCGTCGGGCAAGCAGGAGCCCTACTACGAGGCGATGCTGGAGTTCGGCCAGGCGTTCCCCGCGTGGGAGCAGCCGTGCGAGGCCTATCCGGAAAACCCGCTGCGCGAGAAGTACCCGCTGCAGTTCAACCAGGCCCGTTCCCGCTTCCGCGTGCACTCGGCCTATTCAGGTGCGAAGTGGATTCAGGAAGTGAGCGAGCCCCACATCGAGCTGAACCCGGTGGATGCCGCTGCCCGCGGCCTGGAGGACGGCGACGCGGTGGAGGTGTTCAACGACCGCGGCTCCTTCCGCACGGTGCTGCGGCTGAACGAGGCGGTGCGCCCCGAGAGCGCCTTCATGGTGGAGAGCACCTACCGCCAGTACCTGGACGGCACCATTATGCAGGCGGTGTCCAACGACACGCTGAACGAGCGCGGCTACGCGCTGCCCTTCGGCCCCATGATTCCCTACAACGACACCCTCATCGAGATCAAGAAAGCTGGTGAGTAGCCATGACGAAGCTTGCCATCGGCATCAACCTGCGTCGCTGCATTGGTTGCAACACCTGTGCGGTGGCCTGCAAGATGCAGAACAACGTGCCCGACGGAATGCTGTGGAACCGGGTGCTGACCGAGGGCTGCGAGCAGTTCGACGGCGCCGAGGGCGTCTACCCGCACCTCACGCGCACCTATCTGCCCCTGGCGTGCCAGCACTGCGAGAACCCGGCCTGCGAGCGCGTGTGCCCCACCGGCGCCACCTACAAGGATGACTTGGGTCGCGTGGAGATCGACTACGACAAGTGCATCGGCTGCCGTATGTGCATGGCCGCCTGCCCCTACAACGCCCGCGTCTTCAACTGGAATGAGCCGGCGCGCGCCACGGGGGCGGCCTATGGGGATGCGCGGGTGCCCGAGCGCAGCCGCGGCGTGATGGAGAAGTGCACCCTGTGCAAGGAGCGCACCGACGAGGGCGAGGTGCCCATGTGCGTGCACTGCTGCCCCGGTGACGCGCGCATTTTCGGCGATCTGGACGACCCTGATTCCGCCGTATCGCGCCTGCGCCGCGAGGGCAGCGCCGAGGTTCTGCTGGAAGATAAGGGCACGCGCCCGCAGGTTTTCTACGTTCGCTAGGGGGACGGTGCTATGACTTCGTTGATGAAAAATCCGCTTGTCGTCGGGTCGGGCGTGCTGGCCCTCGTGGGTGCCGGCGTGTACGTCTACCAGCTGATGTTCGGACTCGGCATAACCGGCATGAACAACTCCACGAGTTGGGGGCTCTACCTCACCTGCTTCATGTTCTTCGTCGGCCTTTCCGCCGGCGGCCTTATTGTTGCTTCGTCGGCCTCCATCTTCGGCATTAAGAAGTACAAGGCCGTGGCGCTGCCGGCCGTCATCCTGTCGCTCGTGTGCATCTGCTGCGCGGGAATCTGCGTGCTCGTGGATCTCGGCGGCATCCAGCGCATCTGGCGCATGGTGACGGGGCTGAACTTCATGTCGCCCCTGGCCTGGGACATGATTGTCATCACGCTGTACCTGGTCATTAATTTGCTGTACCTGTACTTCATGACGTCCGCGAAGGCCGATCCGGCGAAGGTGGCGGTGGTGTCGCGCTTCGCGCTGCCGGTGGCCATCCTCGTGCACTCCGTGACCGCGTGGATCTTCGGTTTGGAAATTGCCCGCGAGGCCTGGCACACCGCTATTCTGGCGCCCATCTTCGTGGCCTCGGCGCTCGACTCGGGCCTGGCCTTGCTGGTGCTGGCGCTGCTCGGCCTGCGAGCGCGCGGGGTGTTCCAGACGGCCAATGAGCTGATCACGAGCCTGGCGGGACTGTTGTGCACCTGCATCGCCGTGGACGCCTACTTCATCGGCTGCGAGATCCTCACGACGGCCTACAACGGCACCGAGGGCGGTCTGGCGGTGCTGAACACGCTGCTTGCCGGCGGCACGGCCCCCTTCTTCTGGTTCGAGGTGATGTGCGGTCTGGTGATTCCCTTCTGCCTGCTCGTGTTCGCGAAGAACCGCCGCAGCATGAAGATCGTGGGTGTGGCATCTGCGCTCGTGGTGGCCGGCGTGTTCTGCAAGCGCTGCTGGCTCATGTTCACCGGGTTCGCCGTGCCCAACATCGTCGGTGGCCCGGGCATTACCCTGGGCACCACGGCTGCCCAGGCGGCAGGCGCGCCCGATATGTGGTCGGTAATGGGCGCATACGCGCCTACGGTACCGGAGGTCGTGCTGACCGTGGGCATCTTCGCCCTGGGCGTGTGCGCGTTCACAGTGCTCTGCCAGAAGCTGCTGGGGAAGTAGCAAGCTCCTCCTCGGGGAGCGCTTGCTGGGGCAGCGTCGGCGACGGGCTGGCAACGGTCTGGTGAGGAATGGCCATTCACCTGGGGCGATGGCTTCGCAGGTCTTCTACAATCAGGGGAAACGTCTCGATTTCCCCGAAGGAGGACCGTCGCCCATGGCTGCTTCCTCACCCGCTTCCTCTTCCTCTTCCGCACCTGTTCCCGCACCCGCCGTCGGCTCTGCCGCGGCGGGTGCGAGGCCGTCGGAGGGCGGCTTGCACGGCCGCGCCCTGGCCCTCGTGTTCTTCGGGTTGCTGCTGGCCATGTTCATCAGCTCGCTGTCGGAGACCATCGCCTCAACGGCGCTGCCCACTATTGTGGGCGACCTGAACGGCGTGGAAATCATGCAGTGGGTCTCCACCGCCTACATTCTGGCGTCTACCGTCACGATGCCCGTGTACGGAAAGCTGGGGGACCTTATCGGCCGCAAGCATTTGCTGATGAGCGCGCTTGCCCTGTACGCGGCGGGCAAGGTGCTCTGCGGCGTGGCGGTGAACATGGAGATGCTCATCGGCGGCCGTCTCATTTCGGGGTTGGGCGGAGGCGGCCTCATCATTCTGTCCCAGGCGACGCTGTCCGACGTGGTGCCCCCGCGCAAGCTCGGTACCTACATGGGCGTTATCGGCGCGGTGTTCGCGGTATCGAACGTGCTGGGGCCGCTTATGGGCGGCTGGTTCGTGCAGGTGACGGGCTGGCGGTGGATCTTCTGGTTCACCGTGCCCATCGCCCTTCTGGCGGTAGCGGTGCTCGGATTCACCCTGCCGCGCGACGAGCGGCCCTTGGGGCACACGCCCCTCGATTGGCCGGGCATGATGGCCATGACCGTGTCCGTTACCTCGCTGGTGCTGGCTATGGCCTGGGGCGGCACGCTGTTCGCCTGGGGCAGCTGGCAGTTCCTCGGTCTTGTGGCGCTCGCGATCGCGGCGGCAGTTGCCTTCGTGCTGGTGGAGCGCCGCGCTGCGCAGCCCATCATTCCCCTCGGGCTGTTCCGCAACCGCAATTTCGTGCTCTGCTCCATCACGGGGCTGTTCTTGAATATCAGCTTCATGGGCGCGCTCAACTACCTGCCCACGTATTTCCAGATCGTGGACAATCTCTCGCCCGAGGTGGCGGGACTGGTGTGCACGGCTACGAGTGTGGGCATCCTCATCACCTCGACGGTCACCGGCTGGGTCGCGTCGAAGACGGGCCGCTACAAGGGCATGCTCGTGGCAATGTGCGTGGTGAGCACGGTGGGGCTCTTGTTGCTGTCGCGCCTGGCCGTGCACGAGCCCCTCTGGATTCCCGTGGCGTACCTGTTCGTGCTCGGGTTTGGCATGGGGCTCGGCATGCAGCTTCTGGTGCTCGTCGTGCAGAACGAGTTCCCGCACGCCATGGTGGGCACCGCCACGGCGGCGAACAACTTCTTCCGGCAGATCGGCGCCTCGGTGGGCACGGCGTTGGTGGGGGCGCTGTTCACGGCACGGCTCACGGCCGATGTGGCGGGGAAGCTCTCGCATGTGGACAACTTGTCGCTTGCCACGCTCACCCCCCAGGTGGTGGACAAGCTGCCCGCCAGCGCCCAGGCGGTTATCTCGGCCGGCTACTCCGATGCGCTGCTGCCGCTGTTCCTCTGGTTCGTGCCGCTGATGCTCGCCTGCCTGGTGATGATGCTCATGCTGAAGCGCCACCCTCTGGCCACCACCATCAACCACGGCGGTCAGGGGAAAGGGCAGCATTAGACGCGCGGGTTCCCCTGCTAGAAGAGGTTCAGAGGAGAAAGCGCCTCTGTGTCCCGCAATAAGGCCAGCGAGAAGTATTTTTTCAGCTAGACTACCTTCCTGTAAAGAACAAATGTTTGTGTTCAAAGGAGGGGATCATGGGAACGCTGAAATGTTGCCCCCAAGTGCTTTCGGCATCGCGGCAGGCGCGTAGTCAGGAGGTTCAGCAGCGCGTGCGGGATGCGGTGGCCTCCCTGGCGGAAGAGGGGAGGGTGCCCTCGTTCTACCAGGTAGCCCAGCGGGCGCAGGTGTCTCGCAGCACCTTGTACCGCAATCCTGTCCTTCGGGGGCTGGTGGAACACGCCCGAGTCGAGGTGGCCGGTCGTTTGGGGGAGACGAGCAGCCGCTGGGAGGAGGATGGCAGCTTCACAGAGAGCCCCTTGACGGCCTCGCGCTGTCTCGCCTGCGAGCTTCCCCGTTTTCTCTACGGCGTCTGCCTTCTTGAAGGAACAGCTGCGGCCGATGGTGGAGGATAGGTACGCTTTCGCCCCCCCAGCTGGCGGCAGATAGGCGTCCCGACATCCTGAAGGTGATAGCGCAGATGGCGAGGTCGAAGGCGATGCCCGTTCTGCGACACTGTTCGCAGGCTGCTGAACGAGAGTGCTTGCCTGCGCTGCCGTGGCCCTTGCGCAATGAAGCGCAAGGGCCCGTTGCCGGCTATCGGGATGCCGCGGGGCCGTGACCATGGCCCGACGGGCGTGGCTTGTCATCGTTGCGATCGCGAGCGAACAGATAGGCGGCCAGAAGCCCCACCACCACGATGGCCGTGCCGATGGCGCAGACGGCCTTCAGATGAATGGCCGGAATGCCCACGAGCATGCCGATGATGTAGGGCACGAGCCACAGCAGCCACACGACGGTGCTGAAGGTATGGAAGCGACGGCGCGCCTGCTGGCTGCCGCGCAGATAGGTGAAAGTGGCCCACAGCGCGTGCACGATCATGAGCACGATGGCCAGCGCGCCGGTAAGGCCGTGGATACCGAAGCCAGTGGCGTTCGATTGGCTGGCGATGTTGCTCATGATGAGGGTGCCAGTGGTGTCGCAGACAAGACCCGCCCAGAACAGCAGGACGTACTTCAAGTTAAGCGAACCGTGACGGCGTTCACCGAAAACGCCCCACGTATAGAAGAGGAGTGCCAGCGAAATAGCCACGGTGGAAACAATAAGCTCGGGGGACATGAGGCTCCTTTCTCAGATGAAGGCATAAGAGCGCCAGGCATCTATCATGAACATTGTTCATTAATGAACAATGTTCATGATAGGAGCAACGGACAGCGAGGGCAAGGGCGATTGTGCGGATTCGCAAGGTTTTCACGGACTTGTTACGTCTCGGACATTCATAATGAGCACTGTTCATGTTGGCATGCTGGAAAGGACAGGTCATGGGGAATCGCCCTGTTATCAGCAAAGATCAGATTTTGGATGCGGCCTACGAGATTGCAACCACGCAGGGCTTGGGCGCGCTGAGCATTCGAGCTGTTGCGACGGCGTGCGGGGTGGCGGTGGGCACGGTGTACAACTCGTACCCCACGAAGTCCGATTTGGTCAACGACGTCGTGGGCCGGTTCTGGCAACGGGCTCTTTCTGGCTGCATGGGTACGGCGAATGGGGGCGAGGAGGCGGAGAGTACTAGCAGCCCTGGCCTGGGCAGCTCGACAGAGTTCGAGTGCGATGACTTTGTAGCGTTTTGCCAGCAGCTGTCCGGTGAGGTAAGTCAGGCCCTGGAGGAGTTCCGATCCGATTTCCTCGAGGGGCTTACCGCGCTCGGGTCTTACGATTTGGCCGGGGCGCGCCGTCGCGAGGCGGCGAGTTTCGCCCATGTGCGTCAAGGATTGCAGATGGCGCTCATGCGCGATCCTGCCATATGCCACGAGAAGCTCGTGGGCGCGCTTTCCCCCGATCGTGTGTGCGATCTTGTGTGGGAGACCATGGTGGATGCCGCGCGCCGCAAAAAGCCCCTCGACGAGACGTTGTTCGCTCTGCTGCGCGACGCACTGTACAGCTAGGGCGATTCCCACGCCTGCTGGCACGTTCTGCTCAGAGAACGCTGGCGGGGTAACCCCATTTCGCCCGCTCAGGTGCCGGAAAGGTGCGCTGCCGCCGCTCAGGCACTGGCGATATCGAAGTGGGTGTTGGAGAACACGTTCAGGTTCAAGCTGTTCATCAGGTGCTTCAGAGCGGCCTGGGCCTTCACGGAGTTACCGGCATCGTCGAGCGGCGGCGCGAAGGCGCACACGCCGAAGAGCCCCGGCATGACGCCGATGACGGCACCGCCTACGCCGGTCTTTGCGGGCAGGCCCGTGGTGTAGAGCCAGTCGCCCGAGTGCTCGTAGAAGCCGACGGAGCTCATGAGCGCCACGATCTTCGGGGAGATGGAGGCGTCGAATACGCGCTTTTTGGTAACCGGGTTCACGCCGTCGGCGGCGATGGTGGCCGCCGAGACGGCCAGCTGCTCGGCGGTCACGCCGAGCGAGCACTGGCGCGTGTACAGGTCGAGTGCCATCGTGGGGTCGTCGTAGAGGCGGTCGTACTCGCGCAGCAGCCACGCGATGGAGCGGTTCTCGAAGTTCGTGGCCGACTCCGAGCGGTACAGCTCGTCGATGAGCACGGGCTCGCTGCCTAAGAGCGCAGTCATGTTGTCGAAGATGGCCTTCCACTTGCCTTCTGCGTCGCCGTGAGGATCCACGAGCGAGCAGGCCGCGATAGCCCCGGCATTGACGAGCGGCGTGGAAGGCCGATCGTTTTCCAGCAAGATGGCGAAGATGGAGTTAAAGGGAAGCCCCGTGGCGTCGGCGCCGATGTCGTTTAGGACGGTCTTTGTGCCGGCTTGCTCCATGGCGAGAATGGCTGTGTGCACCTTCGAGACCGATTCGATGCCGAGCCGGTAGTCGGTGTCGCCGACGGAGACGATACGTCCGTCGGGCAAGCACAGGCTGATGCCGAACAAGTTGGAGTCGATGTTTGCCAGATAGGGAATGTAGTGCGCATTCTGGCCGCCCGTCACGCCTTTGCAGGCGTTGTAGGCATCGCGGACGGCACTGCTGATTTGGTCGAATGAAAGCGTGGTAACCATGGCGGTTCTCCTTCAAAGCGCGAACAACCCCATGGTACGCCGCCTTCCCCGCCACCGGCGATACACCTCGCCCCTCGTTGGCAAACTGTGGGATGAGGTGTTTTCTCACTGGCGGTCGAAGTAGTCGCGGTCGGTAAGGTAGTAGGTGCGGATGTAGCCGGCGGGGGAGACTACGACGAACTCGCCGGTGCTCTCCAGGAAGTAGAGGTCGTCGCCGTCTTCGGCTTGCAGTTTGTGGAGCGAGTCGGGGTTGGCGATGACGGAGTTGGCGGCGGCAAGGTATTCCTCGGCGGTGTCGCATCCGGTTTCCCAGCCGTGCTTCTTGAAATGCTGCTGCAGCTTCTCGTCGGTTCGGAACGTGAGATGCGATGTGGCTTCCGCAGTGGCTGTATCGTGGGAGGGTGTGCCTTGGCTCTCCCCGGGGGTAAAGCCGCAGCCCGGCAAGCACAGGAGGACCGCCAGCCCCAAGGAGATGAGCGCTCGTGCCGTGCGTCTGACGACGGCTGCGCTGCCGAGGGGGAATCGGGGGCGGCACGCTAGAGTGGCTACGCTGTGACTTCGAGATCTCATGAATGGAGGCCGAACCTTTCCGAGCGCATTGTTCGCTGGTCTTTGGATTGTACTGCAGGTGCAAGAGCCGGCTTTCTGCCATGCTACAATGTTTCCCACTGTTTCCGCTGGCGTTGAAGGAGGTCCTCTGTGGTAGAAATCGCCGATCTTCGCGGTTGCGCTCCGAGCGGCCTTTTCTATGGCGGCCGAGCGGGGCAGAATGGGGGTATCCTCCCGCTTCTGTAGGTGAGACGTGCCAACTGTTCTACAATGGCTACCAATCCTATCGGCCGCCCCGCGGAAAGGCTTCTATGAACGATATTCAGGGCGTTTTGTTCGATGCTGACGGCACGCTGATCGACACCTATGACATCATTCTCGCCTCTATGCGCTACGCCATCAACGATGTGCTGGGGCGTGATTTGTCCGATGACGCGCTCATGGCCGGCGTCGGTACGCCTCTGCGCGATCAGATGGTCGGCTTTGCGGAAGGTGACGAGGCGCTGGCCGAGCATTTGCTGACGACCTACCGCGAGCACAACGTGGCCGTGCACGACGCGCAGGTGCGGGCCTTCCCCGATACGCGGGCGGCCCTTGAGCGCATGCGGGCCGCGGGCATTCCGATGGCGGTGGTCACGTCGAAGCGCCACGCCCTGGCCGAGCGGGGTTTGGCCATGAGCGGCATCGCCGAGTTCTTCCCCGTGCTCATCGGCCCCGACGACTGGCCCGAGCACAAGCCGGCGCCCGGGCCGCTGCTGCGTACCTGCGAGCTCATGGGGCTCGATCCGACTCGCTGCCTCTATGTGGGCGACAGCCCCTTCGACATCCAGGCCGGCAACGCCGCTGGCTGCACCACCGTGGCCGCCCTTTGGGGCATGTTCCCCGCCGAGGCGCTCGCCGCCGAAAATCCCACGATGATGTGTGAATCGCTGAGCGTGATGGTGGAGCGCCTGTCGATTTGAGGGCGTCCTATCGCTGCCAGTGCTTCAAGTGAGGGACGATAACACCCATGAACGAGGCGATCTATTCCTGCGACATGCCGGTCGCCTCCATGAGGAAAGGGGTCGTTTTCTCGACCAGCTCGTCCTCGTCCTGGTACACGAACCGGCCGCCCCTCTTCGTTCGCGACAAGGATGGCTTGGCACGCTCCTCTCGCTTCGGCTAATTTTATATTTATGATAAGATTAGCCGAAGCACCAGGAAGGAGCCCCTGTGAACTACATTACACGTGATATCGAGAACGAGTTTCTCGCCTATGCCTCAGAGTTTCCCATTGTGCTCCTTACAGGTATGCGGCAGTGCGGGAAATCAACCATGCTCAACCATTTAGCTAAGGACGGTCGCGCTACTGTGAGCTTGGACGACCTGCAGGAGCGTGCTCTCGCGCAAAGCGATCCTCAGCTGTTCCTGCAACTTCACGAGCCTCCCCTTATCATTGACGAAGTCCAGTATGCTCCCCAGCTTTTTCCCTATTTGAAAATCTATGCCGACAATCACCCCGATGTGTGCGGGGCCTTCTGGCTTACGGGATCGCAGCCTTTTCCCCTCATGAAGCTTGCGGGGGAGTCGCTCGCGGGGCGGGCTGGCATCCTCCACATGCTGCCTCTCTCCCAGCATGAGCTGTACGGAAGCGGCCCCCTTGGCCGTCTCGAAATCGCCATACCGTCGCTTAAGGAGAGGCTTGCCGACCAAACTCCCGCCACGCTCCCTCAAATATATGAGCGCATTTTTCGCGGGTGGATGCCGGCGGTGGCAAACGGACGCACGCCCAACGTCGACCACTTCTATCGCAGCTATATGCAAACGTATATTGAGCGTGATGTGCGCGATTTGGACGGCTCGGCTAACGTACTGGAGTTCTCTCGGTTCATGGCGGCCGTGGCTGCGCAAACCGGGCAGCTGCTCAATATAGAATCTCTCGCGCGGGACGTGGGCATTCCTCGCGCCAAGGCTCAGGAATGGCTTGGCATTCTTCAGCAGTCGGACATCGTTTTCCTCTTGCAGCCATACTCGAATAATGCGATGAAGCGCGCCGTCAAAACGCCCAAGCTCTATTTCAATGACACTGGACTCGCAGCGTGGCTGGGACGGTGGAGCTCGCCGGAAACATTAGAGGTAGGAGCGTTCTCGGGGCAAATCCTTGAGAACTACGTGGTGAGCGAAATCATGAAGACGCTTGCCAACAGCGGCGATGTTGCCAAGCTTTGGTTCTACCGCGATCGCGATGCCAAGGAGATTGACGCAGTGCTCGAGCGCGATGGCGTCCTGCATCCTATCGAAATCAAGCGGAGTGCCAACCCGCAACGAAAGGATATCAGCGCGTTTTCGGTTTTAGCGAAGTCGTCGTTGGGCCTTGGCATGGGGATGCTCGTTTGCCTGTCCGAACATCTTGGAGCCTTAGACGAAAACTGTCTGATTGTTCCTGCGTGGGGCCTCTGATCTTCTCGCTCCCCTAAAATCCCAGCACTTCGCCGACGTTGGCGGTGATGCAGAGGTCGGCTGTGGCGTCGCGCGGGGTGGGGGTGCGGTTGATGATGGCCACGTGATCGCCTTCGAAGTAGTCGATGAGGCCGGCGGCCGGGTACACGGCCAGGCTTGTGCCGGCAATTACGAGCAGGTCGGCGTGGGCGATGGCCTGCACGGCGCCGAGCACCGTGGTGTCATTCAGCGGTTCCTCGTACAGCACCACGTCGGGCTTCACGATGCCGTCGCAGTGCGGGCATCGCGGCACGCCGTCGGGCGCCTGCTCGCGCAGGGCCAGCAGCTCTTCCACTGTGAAAGGCGCGCGGCAGTCCATACAGAAGTTTCGCAGCACGCTGCCGTGGAGCTCCCACACGGTGTGGCTGCCAGCTTTCTGGTGCAGCCCGTCGATGTTCTGGGTCACCACGGCCGAGAGCGTTCCCGCCTGCTCCAGCTCGGCCAGCTTGCGGTGAGCGGCGTTCGGCTCGGCGTCCAGCGCCAGCATGCGGTCGCAGTAGAAGTCGTAGAACTCTCGCGGATGGGCGTCGAAGAAGCTGCGTGACACCATGGTCTCGGGCGGGTAGGGGTACTGCTGCGCGTACAGCCCGTCGGCGCTGCGGAAGTCGGGGATGCCGCTTTCCGTGGACACGCCCGCGCCCCCAAAGAACACCATGCGCCCTGGTGCGCATGCGCGAATCCACGCACGCAGCTGCTCGATATCGTCTCGGGATTGATCGTCTGCGGTCATGCGGCCTCCTTTATCGGGTACTTGCATGGTACTACGGCAGAAGCTATGTTCGGCTTTGCGTCGGCTACAGTCCCAACTCGGTTTCTCCCCACTGCTTCATGGCCAGAAGGATCGGCACGAAGCTTTTGCCTTGGGGCGTAAGAGTGTACTCGACGCGCGGGGGCACCTCGCCGAAGTCGGTGCGCATGAGGAAGCCGTCCTCGACCAGCTCTTTGAGCTGCTTGGAGAGTGTCGATTCGGAGATGTTGCCGATGCAGCGGCGCAGCTGTCCGAAGTGGCGCACGTCCTTCAAAGCGACGTAGAAGAGAATCTCGATCTTCCACTTTCCGCCGATCATGCGCTGGATGGTAGAGACCGACCGGCAGCGTTCGACCTCCTCGCCGCGTCTTTGCGCCATGGGCTCCTCCTTCGTGCACTACAGAAAAAGACAGTACTTCACGGTTCGTAGCTCTTCTCCCATGATAGCAGCATATAGCGGGGCTGCCGGTGAGCAGCCGAAAGGAAAGGAAGCGAGCCATGCACTACACGGGAACTATCTGGCGGCCGCCCTACGAGGCCGATTCGCTCATCATCGAGGCAACGGCGGGATGCACCCACCATGCCTGCAAGTTCTGCACGCTTTACGCCGATTTGCCGTTCAAGTTCAGGCCATCCCCAATCGAGCATATCGAGGCCGACCTGTTGGAAGCGCAGACCTGGTATCACGATCCGCTGCGCAAGGCCGAGGAGCGGCTCTTCGAAACGCGCCGGGCAAGCTGCGAGCGCATTTTTCTGGCGGGGGCGAATCCCTTCGGGCTCAAAGCGAAGGGGCTGCTTGAGATAGCCGGCCTGGTGCACGAGTACTTTCCGGAATGCCGAAGCATCGGGTGCTTCTCCCGCATAACCGACGTGGTGCGCAAGACCGACGAGGAACTGGCTGAGCTCGCGGCAGCCGGCTATGATGGGCTTACCCTGGGGATCGAGACGGGAGACGACGATGCGCTCGCGTTCATGCACAAGGGGCACGCGGCCCGCGACATCGTTGAGCAGTGCGCCCGGCTCGATACGGCAGGCATTTCCTACGCCTTCTTCTACCTGGTGGGCATTGCGGGGAAGGGGCGCGGCCTTGAGAGCGCTCGGCGCACGGCCGCCGTGGTGAACTGCACGCGCCCCTGGCTTATCGGTGTCAATATGCTCACGGTATACGAGAACTCCGAGCTGTACCGGGAAATCGTTGCCGGCAACTGGCAGGAGGCGACCGAGGTGGAGAAGTACGAGGAGGCGAAGGAGCTGGTGGGCGCCCTTACCGTGCCGACCGAGTTCGCTATGCTCGGCGCCTCCAACCCGGTGATGTTTCAAGGCCGCCTGCCCGAGCAGCGGGAGCAGATCATCACGGCTCTCGACACCGTCATTACCGAGATCGGCGAGGAGCGCCTGCGAAGCTATCGCACGAACCTTCGGCACTTGTAAGCGGCTTTGCTCGTGGCGAGTTTCTCGAAAGACCTGTGCCTGAGATGAGCCCTTGTCCCATCCCGTGCTCCCCTGACAGAACAGTAAACGACAGTAAAAAATGCGAGAAACAGTAAACGACAGTAAAACTTCGGTCGCGCTGCGTTCGAGGAGGCGCTTACTTCCCCTGTTCGCGGTGCAAAAGCGCGTCGGCGCCGTAGAGGCGGATTGGGGCGCCGTCGATCTCGTTTACCTCGCCGAGGTGCTCCCACCCGCATTTCTCGTAGAACCCTACGAGGTCGGTAACCAGGTACAGGCGATCATAGCCCATGGCGGACACCTCGGTGCGGGCGTGGTCGAGCAGGTGCCGCGCGAGGCCACGATGGCGATGCTCCTCCTCCACGTAGAGCGCGCAGAGGTTGGGGGCAAGATCGGGGCGGTCGTGGAAGTCGTTCTCGATAATGCCGCAGCCTGCGATGATGCGGCCCGACGCCGCATCATCGGCCCGCACGATGTACCACTGAGGCACGGCGGTGCCGCCTTGATCGCTCTCCTGCATGCTCTCCCGATAGGCCTCAACGGGAATGTCCCACTTGGAGGAGAACCATGCAGCCGCCTCCTCCGCCATCTCGGTATGCTCCGCCAGCCGCCAAATACGCCAGCCCATGGCTTCTCCCTTCTTACCAGTTTGTTCAAAGATGATAGCCTAACGGTCCGGTGCAACGCCCCGCAAGGATGCTGCAAATGAAATCACACTTCGCTCGCTCTGGACGATGGGACGTGCTCAGCGAACGCACAGTTTGGCAATGCCGTCGCATCGCTCCGTGTGCCAGGCAGTTTGCGTGACTGCGTCAGCCAGCTGCCGGTCGTGGGTGACGAGGAGAACCGCACCGGGGAAATCAGCGAGCATCCGTTGGAGCGCCTCGATGGAGCCCACGTCCAGGTGGTTGGTGGGCTCGTCCAGCACGAGGAAGTTCGGCTCTTGCACCAGCTGCTCGGCGAGCAGGAGCTTGCGCAGTTCGCCGGGGCTCATATCGTCGCCATCGAGCAGCCTGTCGGGGTCTGAGTTCAGCTGAGCCACAATGGAAAGGATGCGACCGCGCCGATCCGGGGATTGCTCGCGGAGTTGGCCCAGCGCGCGCTCGCGCTCGCCAACTCCGACGTCCTGGGGCACGAGGGCCACGCGGACGCTTTCGGGAGCCGATGCAAGTGCCGCGCGCACGACCAGGCTCTTGCCCGTGCCATTCTCGCCTGTCAGCACCACGTGCTCGGTCGGTCCGATCCAAAGCTCCGGCACCTCGATGGCGAACTCGCCCGCGCGCAGGGCCTTCGCTTCCAAGTGGGCCACGAACGGCGCTCGCGTTGCCTCGCCGAATACGCTGATGCGGTGCTCATAGCGCTTTGCGACGAACTGCTCCGCAAGAGCCCCTTCGGCTTGGGCGAGCCGCCGGTCCATGGTTGCCGAGAGCCTTCCCGCAACGCCGTCTTTTCCGGAGACGATGGCCCGCCCGATTTTCTCGCGGCCGTCGCTGTCGCCCTTGGCCAGGTTGCGCTTGCTCCGCCTGCCCCGTTGCCGGGCGGCCTCCTCGCTTCGACGTTGCGCCTCCGCTTTCAGGCGCTTTGCCTCATGTACGGCCTTCTCGCGCTGGCGAAGGGCGGAGGCCCTCTCGCTTTCCGCTTGGCAGCTGGCCTTCGAGTAGCCGCCCGGACGCATCACCCAGCGGCGATTCTCGCACACCAGGCTCTGGCCGACGAGGCTGTCCAGCAGATCGCGGTCGTGGGATATGAGGATGCCGATGCCACCGAAATTAGAAAGCGCTCCCTTCACAACGTCGCGCGTCACGGCATCTAAGTCGTTGGTCGGCTCGTCCATGACCAGCACGTCGGGACTCGTGAAGAGAGCGCAGGCGATTTGGAGTCGCTTCCGCTGGCCGCCCGAGAGCGTCTCGTAGCGCCAGAACCACTCGTCTTCCAAGTGCAAAAGCCGCCGGATACGTTGGCCGTCCTGACCCCAATCCGACGCGAGGTCGGCCAGGTTGGCCGGCGTTTGGGTGGAGTCCTGCTGGCAGTAGGCGGAGAACAGATGCGGGCTCACCGCTCCGGCATCGGGGCGAAGAAGGCGCGCGGCGATGCGGGCGAGGGTGCTCTTGCCGCATCCGTTGTCGCCGATGATGCCCGTCCAGCCAACGGGAAAGGTGGCGCTCACATCGGTAAGCGCGGGCGCAGTGCCGCCCGGATAGGTGTAGCTGATGGAGGTGAGATTCAGTTGCATGGCGAGCTCCTTGGGTAGGAGGCCGCGCCGAGGTGAGGCTCGCGGTATGCCGCGCCGAGGTGAGGCTCGCGGTATGTCGGTTCTGGGGAAGAAGAAGCAAAGGCGATGCGGCACCCTGAAAGCGCGACCGGGAATACGGAAATGGTCGAAGGGGCGCCCGAATGGGCATCGCTAGTTCTTCATCAAACCTAACCTAACTCGAAGCGAGGCTTGCCAAAGGCTCCGCTGAATGACAAGGTGCCACGATTATAGCATTCCACGACGAGGGCGGACCAGGTTTATGCGGGCATCTTGCGGCAGTCGAGGTTTGCGCGCAGCAACTTCTCTTGTTTTCGCAAACCTCCAGCAAGAACCGCCGGGCCCTCTGCCGCAAACGACCCCGTCATTCGGGGAGCTTGCAGACGTCTACCCAGGTGCCGCTGGTGATTTCCTCTAGCTCGGCGGGGGAAAGCTCGATGGCGCTGTTCGAGCTTCCGCAGGCGGGAAACACCGTGTCGAAGCGCCTGAGGGATTCGTCCAGGTAGATGTCGCATTCCTCGTTCACGCCGAAGGGGCACACGCCTCCCACCGCGTGGCCGATGCGCGCCTCGGCCTCGTCGGGACTCAGCATCTTCGGCTTTGTGGCGAACTGCGTCTTGAACTTCGGGTTGGCAATGCGGGCATCTCCCGCACATACCACCAGGGCAACGCGGTCGCCAACGGCGAAGGAGAGGGTCTTCGCGATCCGCGCGGACTCGCACCCCACGGCTGCGGCCGCCAGCTCCACCGTGGCGCTCGACGTGTCGAACTCCATCACCGCATCGGCCCTGCCGAACTTCGCAAGATGCTCTTTCGCCTTCTCCAGCGACATGATTTCCCCCTCCAGCTGCGCGTTACGTGCAAGCAGCATAGCACACGCCCGGTTCGACCGTAATTGAAACGAGCCGGGATCGCCGCTGCGGTTTCGATTACGGTCGAAAGCCCAAATCCACCGCCTCTCCCCTAGCTGCATGTGCGGGATGGGGAACGGGCCACCCCTGCCGTCGGCTTCCGAGCTGTCGACGGCAGGGGTGAAGCCCCGGCATGGGAGCGGTGGGCGTTACTCCACGACCAGCTCGCGGACGCTCACGTCTTTGATTCTCCTCGACATGCCGAGGGCCGAAAGGGCAAAGGCGAGGGCGAAGGCCGCGCTGATGGCGAGCGCTTCCCAGATAGGCAGCGCGAGGCTGAACCCACCGACGCCGAAAAGGCCGAACAGCATGCTGACCAAGGCGCCGCCAGCTGCCATCGTGAGGGCCGACCCTATCAGGGCACCCACCGCCGACGCGCCGAGGAAGCGCAGTGCGAACGAGGCGCGCAACGAAGCCACTGTGAACCCCATCGCGTGGTAGATTCCCAGGTCGCGGCGCTCGGAGAGGAGCGTTCGCCTGCTTATCAGCATCACGGCAACGCAGGCAAGGACCAGCGCGAACGCGGACATGGCATAGCCCATGACCGTCAGCATGTCCCTGCAGAGCAAAAGCATGTTCGTGTTCGACCCGAACAATCCGGTCAGCTCGGTGTCAACGCTGTCACCGAACCGGCTTGCAAGCGCCTCTGCCACCTCATCGGCCTTGTCGGGATCGGCCAACTGGTACTGGCGCGAAACGTCAGCGGGATCCGACCCCAACTCCACCAACTCCTGAAACCCCTCGTAGGTGAGGACGACGCCATTGCCGCCATTGAGCACCGATGACAGCAAGCCGCTCACAAGGTAGGTTCGCTCTTCGCCGTCACTTTTCGACACCCGCAGCTCATCGCCCACCGAAAGCCCCTTGGCGCGAGCGAGGTTCAACCCTATGAGCGCCTCGTTTGCGTGCTTGGGCGCGCGCCCCGAGACGATGGATGCCTCCTCCAGAACGCCCGTATCGGAAAGCCCGACGAAGGTGCAGGCCTCGCCGTCCAAATTGAGCACCGCAGCGCCCTCTTCCCACTCGCGCGTCATAGGCGAGACGCCTTCTATGGTTTCGCGCACCTCGCCAAGACTCACCTCCTGCCCGTCGAAGCGAACCGAGCCGTCGCTCTTCCACACGCCGAAGGCCTTGTACACCGCATCATCTCCGGCAAGCGCGCCGCCAATGCCGAAGCACAGCGCGACGAACGCGCACAACAGCAGCGAACAAGCGCCGATGCCCGCATAGCGCCCTTTTTCGGACACAATTGCTCGCCATGCCAACGACGTTTTCAGGCGATTGCCCGATATCGCGCTTGCCCCGCGCGGTGAGAAGCGAATGTCGCCGTCGCCTTGCCGGAGCGCCGCCAAAGGCGTGATGCGTCCTATCTTGCGGGCCATCAGGGCAATGCATGCCATAAGGGCCGCCAACAGGGCGCCGCAGCAGGCAAGGCCCGCCCAAGGGAAGGACGCCTCGACCACGAGGATTCCCGTGATGAGCAGAAACACCGGCCAGAAGAGCGGTTCCAGAAGGTACCCCACTACGAAGCCGAGGAAGAGGCCGACGAGCGCGGCGAGCGCATATTGCATGACAAGGGCCCTGCGCAGCGCATTGCGCGGAAGCCCCACCCCCTTCAGAACTCCCCAGTCGGCATAGCCGCTCTGTATGCTGGAGGACGCCGTATGCAGGCACAGGATGAGGGCCACCACGAACAGGATCAGCGAGAACACGGCAAGCACCGCGGTGATAACCTGCACCACTAGGAGGCTATAGCCGGCAAGGGTCTGCCGAGAGAAGAGCGTGTGGGGGGAATCGCCCCACGAGGTGCCGTCATCGATCAGCTGCGTCAAATCGTGCCCGTCGATGCCCTGGGAGCGTGCCTCGGGCGTCAACATCACGTTGATCTCCCTGATGGGATACGCCTCCTTCTCCATGGTCACGGCGCCGCCGGAGATGCCGGCGCCGGAGGTGCCCGTCTCCTCAACTTCCGCCAACAGCTTCTCGAAGGTGGCGGAAGACAGCAGGTAGCGCTTTGTATCCATGAAGGGCGTCCCCATCTGCGGATCTTCATAAAACGCCGCAACGCGCAAGGAGGTCTCGCGCCCTCCGATGTCAAGCACGAGGACGTCGCCTATCTCTACATTGTGCAGGGTGCGCTCCGCAACGCGAACGTACGCCTCACCGTCCGCCGGCCCGTTTTGCTCATCGCGATACGATGAGAGGTCGTCGGCAAAGACATTGAAATCGAGGGACGAGCCCCACGCTTCGTAGGCGCTCGCCGATGGCGGAGCAGTTTTCACAACCTCGTTCCCTTGGGCGTCTTCGACGCGCGTCGGAGCCGTGAAGGCCTCCGTCACCTTCACCTCCTGCACTTCGGGCAACGCTTCTATCTCATCAATGTCCTCGTCAGTGAGATTTGAAACCGGGTCGTTGGCAGCAACATCCCCCGCTGCAATCTGGTCGAGCAAGGCCTCCTCGCGTGCGGAGAGATCGACGAAAAGGCTGGTGGTCAGCGTCAACGCGAGGGCCGCGAGGAACAAGAGCAGCGCAAGGCCGACGAACGTTCCCTTGTCCTTCCGCAGTCCTGCGAGCACAAGCGTGCGCAACGGTTCCATGGCGCACCCCCTACCAGGAAAGCGATGCAAGCCAGGCGCTCGCCATGGCCTCGCGCTCGCGAACGTAAGCTTTGTCGCCGGAAAGCGCCGGATCCCAAGGCGCCAACTCCAGCTCGCCGCGAATGCCGCCGTCCTCGAAGTAGAGCAGGCGGTTGCCGCGGACGGCGCTGCGCACATCGTGGGTCACCATGAGGATGCTGATGCCGTCGCGGTTGAGCTCACCCAGAAGATCGAGCACCTCCAGGCTGTTCGCGCGGTTGAGCGCGCCGGTGGGCTCGTCGGCGAACACGATCGCCGGCTCGTTCACCACCGCCCGCGCCACGGCGCAACGCTGCTTCTGGCCGCCGGACGCCTGGCTGGGAAGATGCGAGGCAACCTCGGAGAGCCCCATGCGCGTCATCAGCTCGTCGGTGGCGCGCCGCGTCTCGGAGGCGCTGCGCCCCCGCTTCAGATAACCGGGCACGGAGATGTTCTCATACAGGGTGAGGTTGCTCACGAGGTTCGCCGCCTGAAAGACGAACCCGAAGCGCTGCGCCCTCAACTCGGAAAGCCGGCCCTCACCAAGGCGGGAAATATCCTCGCCTTCGAAGATGACCTCGCCGGAGGTGGGAACGTCCATGCCCGAAAGGCAGTAGAGAAGCGTGGATTTTCCCGAGCCCGAGGGGCCCATGATCGAGGTGAAGTCTCCTTTGTAGAGTTCGAGGCCGACGCTCCCCAGAACATGGGCCTGCACGCCGTCCGCAACGTAGGTCTTCGACAGCTTTCGCGTCGAGAGTATGGTTTCGCGCATGGTTGATCCTTTCCCTTGTGCGCCGTCAGCGCCCATCATAGGGAGGCGGTCATTAAGGAATCATTAAGGCCACAGCGTTTGCGGCTCAGGCAAAAGGGGAAGCTCTATGGTGGCTTTGAGCCCCGGGTAGGCGTTGGTCAGGTGCAGACGGCCGCCCATGCGCTCTACCAGGTAGGACGAGATGTAGAGCCCCAGCCCCGAACCCGGTTTGCCCGACGCGTTCGCGCCCCGATAGAAGCGCTCGGTGGCGAACGGCATGTCCTCAGGCGGTATGCCCGGCCCGAAGTCGCGCACCGCTATCGTGTAGAGTCCGTTTTCGGCCGTGGCCTGGATGTCGATGGCCGAACCGCGCGCGTACTTGATGGCGTTGCCGATGAGGTTGTCGATGGCCTGGGCGAGCCGCGCTTCGTCGGCCTCCACGCGGGCTTCGTCTACGCGCTGGCAGGCAATCTGGGCCAGGCCGGACGAATCGCTGGCGCACCGCCTCACAATCGGAGCCGCCTGCACGGGCTCGCGGGCCACCGAGATGCGATCCATGTCCGAGAGCGCGTGCTGGAACAGGTCTTCCACCAGAGACGAGGCCTCGTCGCATTTCCGGGCGATGGCGCGCTCATATTCCGCACGCTCCTCCTCCGAATTCGCCAGCCCCATGTCCAGGGCCTCCGCATAGGCCCTGAGGGACGCGAGCGGGGTGCGCAGGTCGTGGGAAAGCGAGGCGAGCGCGGCCTTGTGGTCCTCCCTCGCGCGTTCCTCGTCCTTCCGGGCGCGGTCGAGTTCCTTGCGAAGGTGATCGAACGCCCAGGTGAACTTGCCGAAGGGGTTGGACCGCTCGTAGGCGAGCGGCGCATCCAGGTTGCCGGCCGCCACTTCCTCGGCGAAGCCTTCCAGCCGTGTGAAGGGCCGCGCCACCACATGGTGCAGGTAGACGGCCATGAACGCGAGGGCCGCAACGGAGACGAGCGCGGTGAGCGCCACGGCGCCGGCTGCCGCGTCGTTGCGGGATTCAGCGGCATCCCGCAACGCATCCTGGGCACTTGCGAGTGCCTGGTCGGCAGCGCGAAGCGATTCGCCATCGCCGGGCGCGGTTTCCGCGATTTCCTGCCGGGCGTCATTGAGTTCGACCACCTGGTTTCGTAGCGTCTCTTCGCCGCCGCCGACGATCACCGCCATGCCCCCAGCGGCGGCGATGACAACGGCAAGCGTGGCAGCAAAGGCCGCGCCGACAAGTCGCTTCGTCAGGCGTTCTCCCTGCTTCGCCATCAGCGATTTCCCTCGGGAAGATCGAAGCGGTAGCCCTCGCCGCGAACCGTCTTGAAGTAGACGGGGCGGGACGGATCGTCTTCAAGCTTAGAGCGAAGCCAACTCATGTGAACGGAGACCGTCTGCGGCTCCACCTCGGCAAAGGCGCCCCACGCCTTCGCCAGAAGGGTGTCGCGGCTGAGGCTCTTGCCGGCATTGCCCATGAGGGCGGATGCAAGCTGGAACTCCCGGGGCGACAGGGCAACCGCTTCCCCGTTCTTCCGGATGGTCTTGGCCCTGCCGTCAAGCTCAAACGGGCCGATAGAGAGCACCGCCTCATCGGCTCCGCTTTTCCGCTCGGGCCTCATCATGAGCGCCTTCGCCTGGGCAAGCATTTCCCTCAGGCTAAACGGCTTGGAAAGGTAGGCGTCGCCCCCTTCCTCCAGGGCGCGGATGCGCGCGTCGGGCTCGATGCGCGCCGAAGCGAACACCACCGGCACCCCGCTGCGCCCGCGCAAATTGCGGCAGAGGGCATAGCCGTCATCGCCCGGCAGGTTCACGTCCACCATCAGGCAATCGAAGACGGCGCTGGTCAAAAGGTCGTAGGCCTCCTCGGCGCTTCCGGCGATATCGGCCGCCATGCCATCCGCCTCGAACGCGCGACGCATCAGCTGCGCCAATTCGCCTTCGTCCTCAACAATCAAAACCCTTTTCATGATTATTCCTGCCCGCCCTGCTTGAAATGCTTTTTGACAAAATCCCTTTACGCCATTCTACCTTCTCAAGCAGTAAGAGACTTGCGACGCGGCAGTAATCACAGGAGCTATTGCGAACGTTCCGAACGATTCGCCCGTCAATGCCCTTCAGACGGCGGTGGATCAGACCTAATGTCAGCCCTATCGGGTTACGTCATGAAAATGTCCTAAAAATGAGATTTTACGTCCTTAAAATATCCAATGACCGCAGCATCTTAGGGGGGAACCTGCTCTTCACTGAATTCAAAGGCGCGTTCGCAGAACAATTCGTGTGCCAGCAACTCATAGCAGAATGCGGGTTGACCCCGTTTTACTGGTCGGCAGAAAACTCGCGCGGCGAGATTGACTTCGTGGTTCAAAAAAATGGCATCACGTATCCGATCGAAGTCAAAGCAGAAGAGAACTTGAAATCAAAGAGCCTGCGTGCGTTTTGCGAGAAATACAGAGGTATGCAGGCGCGGAGATTCAGTCTGTCCGGGCATCGCGACGAGGGTTGGATGCAAAATATACCTCTTTATGCAATCGCCCCTTTTGCGAATTGGAAATGACAACCTAAGGCGGATGCGCGCATCGGGTTTGATGCGCGCTGAAGCGAACACCACGGGCACTCCGCCGCGAAACAGCGCTAGGGCACGATGGCGGTGACGAAGGTGACGAGCCCGAGGATGATGCCGGGGATGTTGGCGACGATGATGGGGATGTCGCGCTTGGGCTTCATGAAGCCGTAGATGGTCCACATGGTGCAGTTAAAGAACGCGCAGAGCGGCTGCCACGGGCTGCCGGGGTTGCCGCCGAGGTTGTTGGCGATCTGCGTGAGGTAGGACACGTACATGATCACCGAGAGGACGGAGGCGATGCGGCCGACAACGGCGACGATATCTTTCTTCTCGTGCTGCTTACGCTGGACTTTCTCGGATACGGGCTGGCTGATGATGGGCTTTGCTACGGTATGGCTGATCGAAGACATAGCTTCCTCCTTTCGTTTTCCGTCCCTTTACCGTAGCGATTGCGGAAAAGAGCCGAAAGGGGGCGCCCCGGAGCCGAAAACGGGTTTTTACGCCGCCGTAGGATTTCCGTAACGGGAAGCCGAGGGGGCGTGAGCTCCGCCTCGCTAGCCGGTTCTTTACCGTGCTGATCCTTTCGCTCGGCGCTATCGCAGAATCGCGTTACAAGAGCGCCAGTCAACCGTTGGTTGACTTGGCGACGGGCAAAGTCAATCTCCTCTCGCTTGCTGCGGCATTTTGGTGCAGAGATAATGAGAGGCGTCGAAAGGACTGCCAATGAACCGCCTCTCTTTATCTGACCGCATCCTGGAAGAGCGCTCCCGCAACCATCTCACACAAGAGGAGCTCGCCCGCCGTCTCGGCGTGTCGAAAGCGGCCGTATCGAAATGGGAGTGCGGCCAGAGCTTGCCTGACATCGCCCTCCTGCCCAAGATGGCCTCCCTGTTCTCCATAACCCTGGACGACTTGTTTGGATACGAGCCGGTGGCTAGCGAGGAAAAGCGGGAGGAGATCGTAGGGCAGCTGCAAGGGTTGCTGGCGAAGGAGCCCGCTCGGGCTGCCGAGTATGCCGAACAGCAGGTCGCCCGGTACTGGTCCGATTCCGAACTTCTCAGGGCTGTCGGTCTCGTGCTTTACGCGAAAGCGATAGAGCCGAGCGCTCCAGACGAGACGGAACGCTCCGAGCCCGCGTCCTGCTTAGCCGATCTCGCTGAGAGGATCCTGCGCCGCGCGCTACAGCTCGACCCAGACGGCCCCTCCACGGACTTCACCCTGCAGGCACTCTGCATGTTGCTCGCGTCCGAGGGGAAGGAGGGGCAAGCAGATGAACTTATTGAGAAGCTGGTTCCCGCTAAGCCGAACACGGCAGCAATCATCCTCGCGGGAATCGCCATAAGAACCGGGAATCCAAAGGGAGCGGAGACCGCGCTCAAGCGCCAGCTTCTCTTCTCGCTCCTCGAAGTTGCCAGCTGTGCGCAGGCCTTGGCCGGTGTCGAGGGCATAAGCGTTGAAGAGCTCGAAGATATCCTCGCTCTCGCAGTGGGCATTCAGGAACCGAGCGGGTTTGAGGCGCTCTCTCCGACGCTCGTCCCAATCGTCCGAATTGCGTTGGCGGCGCGATTCGCAGAATCGGGGGATGAGGACCGTGCGCTGGATGAGCTGGAGCGATTCATCAAAGACCTGGAGCGCTGCTGCGAGATGTTCGAGAGCCCGCAGAACCCGCCTTTTTTCAAATCCGTCGACGAATTCTTGTGGCAGAGCGGAGATGAGGAGGTGGCTGAGGCAAGAGGGGAGGCCGCGGCATCGCTACGCTCATCCTTCGCGAGCAGCATCGCATCGAACGAGAGCTGGGCCGCGTTTCGCGGCAACCCAAGGTTCAAGGCGATCATGCGCCGTCTTGGGGAAGAGGGGGCCTCCGTATGAGCACCATCGATTTAGCCTTGAGGTATGTGATCATCTCGGTCGCCTTCCAGCTTGCTTGCGCCTGGGTGCACGCCTTCCAATCGCCCTGGCCCCTGGTCGATGCCTTCGAACTCGCATCCACCGCAGAGGAGCAGCTGTTCAAGTCGCTGGGCATTCGCTTCGATCCTTTGACGATTGGCATGCGCCAAGACATGGCGTCTTACTCCGTGACCTCTTTAATCGCGGCGGCGAATGCCTTTGGGTCGTCAACGCTTACGCCGATGGCGCGCACGTGCTTCGTGCCCAGAAGCGTCCGAACTTCAACGGGACTTCGCATCACCAACCATGCATCCGGGCGATAGAACGTGCCGTAGTTGAGCCTGTCCGATTCCTCGATATGCCCAATTTCGTTACCCGAAAGCGAGACCGCTTCGATATGGGAGATGGGGATGACGGCCTCCATCTGAATGCCGCATTCCAGGCGAACGGAGCTTCCTCCGACCGCGATGGGGCGCAGCATGCGAGCACGCGCGTCGCCCACGAGCCAAATAGCCGCATAGACGGAAAGCGCCGTAACGACGATAGCGGCCGGAACGCTCCACTGTGACACCAGGAGGTGCACCGCGACGATCTCCACGGGGAACGCGAGCGCGAGTCCGAGCATCATGTTCATGTAGTCGCCGGCGTTATGGTAGCTGAACGCCCGCGCGCCTGACAGCACGTAGGGCTTCTTTCGCCACGAGAGCAGCGCGTAGTACCAAACGGCCAGCTCGGCCGCCGTCATGTTAGCGGCGACGTCTTTGCGGACGAGGTAGAGCATGGTCTCCCTGAACCAGACCACGGGATCGGAGCTCTCCGTTTTGGCAGCCTTGAAGGTGCGAGTGATTTTCAGGCACTCCCTCACCGCGATCGCGAGCTCCACGGGGATCAGCGCGGAGAGCAGGGCCGGCAGGATACCTGCATCTGGCGCCCCGAGTGCGAGTGCGCTCAGCGCATAGCCGATCCAAATAACGGGAATGACCGAGAGCAGCGTGAGCCTTCTCGGCCGAGCCACAAGAAGGTAGAAGCCAAGCGGTATCCCCGCCATGAAATCAAGCGGCAGGGCGATGCCCTCGATGTGGCTAGGTATACGCGGCGCGGAGATGACGCCGTAGGTGTAGAGAACGAGATCCAGCAAGCAAAAACTGATCAAGCTCAATCGCTGCCTTCTTGCTGCATCCATCTCTTCTCCCTCCTTGCTTCACTGGGACAAATTATCTCAGTTGCTCTGAACTGGTGATTCTTCGCCGATTACATCGGTTTGAGGTTCTGGTTGAGCCTGTCAACCATCCAAGCGAGACGCTTCTCGCGACCAGCGTCGGTCTTTGCATCAAGGTAGGCCCTCGTGTAGGTCTTCCTCACCGAAGGAGACATGCCGAGGAAGTTCGCGTGCGCCTTCTCATAGGGCTCAAGAATCTGCGCGATACGCTCGATGTCCTCGTCGGTGATGCCAGGAGCCTTCGGAGCATCCCACTGTCCGTTGGCCTTCGCTTCCTCGATCTTCGAGCGCCCATGCTCGGTCATGAGTCCGCGCTTCTCAAGCTCGGCTACGAGCTTCTTGTTCTTCTCAGACCACTTGCTGTTGAGCCTACGTTGAGAGAAGTACTTGCGATAAGAGACGTCGTCGATCTTCTGCATCTGCCCGTCGATCCAGCCAAAGCAGAGCGCTTCTTCCAGGGCTTCCGATGCCTTGAGCGTCTTAGGGCCTCCTGCCTTGCCGAAGATGAGCCAGACACCATCGTCGGAAGATGCATTGCCTTGCAGCCATTTTCTGAACTCGCTCCTGTCGGCGAATCGCAAATCCTCGCTCATGCTTGCCTCCTGCCTACAACACAATACGCCCTTCCGTCCATGATGGACTTGATTTGAACGGTAAAGCCCGCAATCTCCGCAGCCGAAACAACCTCTTGTTCTGTGCGCATCCTATAGCCGAACTGAGTGTGAGAGTAGGATTCGAGGGCTCGGTTCGTGTAATGAGTGCCGATGAAGATGCCCTCGGGTTTGAGCACGCGAGCGATCTCCGCGAAGCCCGACGCCAGATCCTCCCAGAAGTACATCGTGTTGATTGTTAGAGCCTTGTCGACTGTTGCGTCTTCGAGTGGCATATCGTCAACCGGACAGCGAAGGAGCTCCACGTTCGTTCCGGCAAGCTGACGCTTCGCGATCTCAAGCGCATCTTCCGAGATGTCGGTTCCTATCAAATGGCAACCACACGCATGGGCGATCCGCTCCAACATGATTCCGTTGCCGCAGCCTATGTCAAGTATGGTGTCGTCGTTTCGAGGACGAAGGAGCCTCTCTGTCGCTTCGTACATCTGCACGTTCTGACGGTTCATGACGGCCATAACGATGCGTCCGCCTATACCACGGGGGTTGGCGAACTGCTTGGCGATGTACTCGTTGATAGACATTCTGGTCTTTCCTCGTTCCGCTGAGACAAATTGTCCCATTAGCTCTGAACTGGTATTTCTTCGTGAAAACGGCTAGTCGGCAGTTTTGGCGTCCTTGACCGCGTTGGCCAACGCGCGAAGAGACGCGAGCGCGTCTTGCCAACTGACTGACTCAGCGAAGGCGTTTGCCGCCTGATATCGGCTCCAGTGCCCCTCCATCATCTCGCTTTGCGCAAGCAGGTCTATCATCTCGTCGCTCCGGTCGAGCGGCACCGTGCTCTCGCGAACCGCCATGGTCGCATCGAGCGCATCTCTCAGAAGGGCGAAGTCGATGTCACGACCCGATTCCGTCAGGGCGTAGATGTCGTAGAAGTCGCGCATCCTCGTCGTTTGGAGCGCGAGCGAGAGGATGGTCTCTAGCTTCTCGGCCAGCGCGGTCTCGGTGTTGTACGATCGAAGCGGGATGCTCCTGTCCTCAAACAGCAGCTTGTAGTCGTACTCGATCGCGTCCGGTGTGATGGCGTCGCCTGTAGAGATGTCGATCTTGAAGGTCGTCTTCGTCTTCTCGATGGAAGCGCTCACGTTGACGCGCACGCCACCGTATTCAGAGTCCTCCATGATCTCCTGTGGCTCGCCGAGCTCGAAGGTGAAGCCGTCGCCGATGTCGATGGAGGCGACCTCGGCAAGGATGCGAGAGACGTTATCCAGGCTCATGTCGTGCCCGCGCATCGTGGCGTCGATATCTCGCGTGGTGCGCTCGTCCACGCCGATGAGGGATGCCACGAGCATGCCTCCCTTGATGACGAAGTCATCGCGATAATCGGACACGGACAGTCTCTCAAGCAGGCGCTCCATGGCGTAGTGACGAAGGAGCATCTGTGCCGTGGCGCCATCTCCTTTGGCGCGGTTCCTGATGAGGTCTTTGATTCTCCGGGCTCCCGTGATCACAGTGCCACCTCCATTACCTCGTAAACGCGGGATTCTATGTTCATCGCGTGCGCGTAGTCAGACAGGCGTGCGAGGTTCTTGTCCCTTGACCGCACATAATCGCGGATTGCCTGTCGGAATACTGCTGGGTCGAAAGCGGTGCGCTTGCGGATGAGGTCGCAGATGGTGCGCTCCTTGTCGTAGGCTCTCACTCTGGCACCGCTCGGCGTTTCGACCTCCGTGAGCCCCATCCCGTACCACTCCGGTTTCGTGTAGTAAATGCGCACGCCCTGGGCCTTTAGGGGGCTGGCATTGTAGCTCGACTCAACCGTGACCGATATCGGCACCGGCTCGCGGTCGGTCAGGTCGTGGAGGTAGAGCGCCGATTCGTGGGAGAACGCGGCTTTAGGGAAGCGCTTCTGGAGGAGCGCCATTTCGTCCGGGAATACATCGGGGTCGAGGTAGACTCCTCGTGAGGTCTTCTCAAGGCCGCGTCTGCGGACGTAGTCGGAGAAGGCCGGGCGCGTGACCCCTGCCTCTTGCGCCTCGGCAGAGGTTATGATCCCCGCGTTGGCTTCGAGGATAGAATTCAGTGTCTTGTCGTATTTGGTAATCATTTTACAATCACGCTGACATTCTAATATATATTCAGCATGATTGTAAAATATAGTTCAGTAGATACCTGGCTGGTAAGTCTGGTTTTTCATTTGACAGATCTTTGCCGTGCGAATCATTTCGCCCCGGCAATCGCAGGGGTCCAGAACGCTCTCATGCCGAACTCGCGCCTCTTCATCGCACGCCCATCTTCCTCCCCTTCCGAACAGATTAGATTCCTTCAAGTATAACCATCTCGCTAGGATATGTCCTGTGGGGCGCGATGCCTAGGGTTTTTCTGCATGCTTTGCAATGTTAAGCTATGCTGTCGGTTCAAGCGCGATATGCGGTGCGTCCAGCCAATACCCGCACGGGATATGAGAGGACGCGCCTCTTCTCGTCCTGTAGCCTGAACATGAAAGGAGGCGTGAGTGAGCCAGCTTGAGAACCTGAACCGCGCCATGGGCTACGTTGAAGATCACCTGGATGGGACACTCGATGTGGAGAAGCTTTCCCGCATCGCCGGGTGCTCTCAGTACCAGCTCCTGCGGATGTTCCCCTACCTGGCGGGAGTGACGCTTTCGGAGTACGTCAGGCGCCGGGCGATGACGAGCGCCGCATACGACCTGGTGTCAACCGACGCGAAGGTGGTAGACGTGGCTCTGAGGTACGGGTACGACTCCCCGACATCGTTCAGCAGGGCGTTTCGAAGCGTGCACGGCGTATCGCCGAGTGAGGCGCGCCTGCCCGGTACCAAGCTCAAGCTCCATCCGCGCCTTGCGTTCGCGCTATCCGTGAAGGGAGAAGAGGCAATGGACTACAAGATCATTGAGCAGCCGTCTTTCCGCGTGGTCGGGATACCGTCCGACAACGGGAAGTGGGATGTCGAGGGCGCTGGGGCGAAGGCCACCGAGTACTGGGCGAAGCTCGGGCCGGACGTCCACAAGGTGCTGAGCCTGATGGACGGCAGCGAGCCTGCGGGCCTGTTGGGCGTCCAGTTCTGCGACGACGGCGAGTTCGACTGCTACATGGCCTGCGTGGCCACGGGCCAGCCGTGCCCCGAGGGCATGGAAGAGCGCGTCGTCGAGGCGGCCACCTACGCGGTCTTCGAGTGCGTCGGGCCGATGCCCGATGCCATGAACGAGCTGTGGCATCGCATCCTCGCCGAATGGCTGCCGGCCTCCGGGTACCAGTGGGCCTCGGGCACCGACGTCGAGAGGTACTTCACGCCGGCCATGACCGCACCGGACAGCAGGAGCGAGGTCTGGCTTCCCGTGGTCAAGGCCTAGGGTTTCCCGGCCGCGTTCGCCGACAGCCAGCAGCAACCAGCAATCATCACGTAAGGAGCAGGGAACCCCATGCCGTTCGATTACAAGAAAGAGTACAAGGACATCTACCAGCCGTCGAAGAAGCCGGCTCTCATAGAAATGCCGCCGATCAACTACGTGGCTGTGCGCGGCAAAGGCGACCCGAACGAGGAAGACGGCGAATACCAGCGCGCCCTCCAGCTACTCTACGGCATCTCCTTCACCATCAAGATGTCCCCCAAGTCGGGTCACGATATCGAGGGGTATACGCCCTACGTCGTTCCGCCGCTGGAAGGCTTCTGGACTTTCCCGGAGCCCATCGAGCAGCTGGACCCGAAGCGCAAAGCCGAGCTCGAGTGGATAAGCTGCATCAGGCTGCCCGAGTTCGTAACGCCCGCCGTGTTCAACTGGGCAGTGCAGGAGGCCGCGCGCAAGAAAAAGGCCGACTTCTCGAAGGCGGAGATGATCACGGTGGACGAGGGGCTGTGCGTGCAGTGCATGCACATCGGGCCCTACGACGACGAGCCCGCAACAATCGACGCGCTGAGAAGCTATGCCGAGTCGGAGGGCCTGCAGTTCGACCAAAGCGGGCAGCGCCTCCACCACGAGATCTACCTCTCAGACCCCAGGCGCGTTGCCCCCGAGCGCCTGAAAACAGTCCTCCGCATCCCCGTGAGGCCCGCGTAGGCAGGCGTGTCGCCAACCACATATCTGGCCAGAAAAGAAAGCCTGCCGAGGACAAATCGGCAGGCTTTGCTATTTAAGCATTTTCCAATTCTCCTAAAAATCGGACTAATGCGACTATTGTTCCAGGTTGTAATACGCGGTAACCTCGAAAGCACGTTTTGCGCGAAACATCTAGGGACAACCGCATATGAAGGAGAAGGCATGGCTGAAAGAAAGCTGGCTTCGGTTCAATACGTCCACGATGTCGCGCCGATTGAAGGAGCCGATCGCATTGAGCTCGTTCGAGTTCTCGGGTGGCAATGTGTTGCAAAGAAAGGAGAGTTTCGGAAGGGCGATTTGGCGGTTTATTTCGAGATAGACTCGTTTCTACCCATTGCGCCAGAATTTGAGTTCTTGCGTTCGGGTTCGTACAAGAATTCCGATTTGCTTGGCGAGGGCTTCCGCCTGAAAACTCAACGGTTCCGTGGGCAAATTTCCCAAGGGCTCGTTTTACCGCTCTCCATTCTTCCAGAAGGGGACTGGGCCATCAATCAGAACGTTGCCGATGTCCTGGGCGTACGGAAGTGGGAGATATCCGAGCGAGCCACAAGCGGAGGCACAGTCGTTGCCGACTTTCCGACGGAAATTCCCAAAACCGGAGAGTTGCGCATACAGTCAGCTCCTGAGCTCATAAAGGAGTTTGCCGATGTGCCCTACTACATCACTACGAAAATGGATGGGACAAGCGTCACTATGGCGCGAATCGATGGGACGTTCAGGGTGTGCGGCCACAACTCCGAGTACGCCGATGATGGCAAGTGCGACTTTTGGCGCTACGCTCACGAACATGGCATCGAGGAGCGGCTAAGGGAGCACGGGTTAGACAATCTTGCCATCCAGGGGGAGTTCTGCGCAGCCGGTATTCAGAAGAACCCGTTGCGACTTGTGCGGCCGGGTTGGTACGTGTTTACCATGTATGACATCGCGGCGCGCCGGCGACTGGGGTTGGAGGCCATGAGGAATGTAAGTGACGATCTGGGCCTGGAAATGGCCCCTATTGAAGAGACGGGCGATGGCCTGCCCTATGCCGCCGTGGACGAACTGCTTGAGCGGGCGCGGGGATGTTACTCGAGCGGTGTGACCAAGGAAGGCATCGTAGTGCGTTCGCAGGAGCCCGTTTACAGCCAGATCGCTCAAGGCCCGCTTTCCATGAAGGTCATTAACAACGACTACTTGTTGCGAGAGAAATAGGGGTGACCATGGGAAAAACGTTGGTGGTAGGCGACCTGCACTGCAAGATGTCGTTGGTGCTGCCGCGGGCGACAGATACGGCACTGAGCCATTGCTGCGACTCCATTGTGCTGTCAGGCGACCTGTGCGACGACTGGGGCGTGGACGGCCGAGCCATGGTGCGGCAGCTGGAATATGCAGCGGAATGGAAGGCAAAGGCAGAGGCCTTGAAACTACGGGTGGCCGTGCTCATGGGGAACCATGATGCGGCCTATCTGGGGCTTGCGAGCTATGGCTTCACCAACGAAGACGTGCGCGAAGAAGTTGCAGCGCTGCTTTCCGATGGGCTGGGTGTAAGGGTGGCCGCAGTCGTAGGTGGCCGTTTGGTAACCCATGCGGGTCTTACAGGTGCATGGGCGCATCGCGTCGGCATTGAGGAAGGCACAGAGGCGGGGGAAGTTGCTGCGCACTTGAACGACATGTATGCCAATCAGGCGCAGTGGCGATCGCTTATTTCTTGTGGCCCGGCACGCCACGGTTGGGGCTTGCCGGGGCCGTTGTGGGCTGATCGACGCGAGTTGCTGTGCGATCCGTTCCCTGGCCTATCCCAGATTGTAGGACATACGCCAATCGAGGCAGCATCGAGCTACGAGGCTGAGTCAGGCGAGAGTTTCTGGTTCCTCGATACCATGAGTCTGTATCGCAGCGGTCGGCCTATCGGTGATGCGACGGCGTTGGTGGTGGGGCATGGAGAGACGGAGGTTGTGCCGCTGTTTGATGAGTGGGAAAGTGCGGTGATGGATTTCTGCGAAAGGTGACGAATCGGTTGGCTGCTTCAACCGGCGGAATTAGCACAAACATACACATGAACCGAGTTAGTGTGTATGTTTGTGCTATCATCTGCACTATGAAAGACGTAGTGCTCACATACGAAAGCGCCCTGGAGGAAGCTGGGTCGAGGGGCGCGCTCGAGACCAAAGTCAGAAGCGGAGGGCTCTTCAAGATCGGCCGTGGAATCTACTCCTCAAGCGAGCACCCCGATCCTCTTGTCGTTGCCTATGTTCTCTATCCGGACGCAGTCATCACGATGGACAGCGCGCTTGCATCGTACGGACTGACTGATGTCCCTCCCAACAAGGTGCACCTTGCAACCGCTCGTGACGCAACGAGGATTTCTCGCCCGGGCTATCGCCAGTACTTCACGGAGCGAGAGCTCCTCGATCCAGGGGCGGTCGAGAAGGACATCGGGCACGGCATCATCCGCATATACGATCGGGAGCGCTTGCTCGTTGAGGTGATGCGCCGCCAAGCGACGCTTCCACTCGACTACTACAGAGAGGTCATAGCCTCTTACAGGCGCATATCCGAAGACTTGGATATCAGGCTCGTGGAGGACTACATGGCGCTGTTCAAGAGGCAGGACGCGATGTTCGACATACTGCAGAGGGAGGTGCTCTAGATGGAAGACCTCGCAAGAATCAGGGGTTCCTACATAAACGACGGCATGAGCTACGCGCAGGCGGAGGCCAGATGCGCCCAAGATGCGATGCTGGATCTCATCGCCAAGTCGACGCTCGCCGACAACATCACCATCAAGGGCGGCGTGCTCATGCAGCATGTCTCCAAGGATGCGCGCCGCGCCACAACAGACTTCGATCTCGACTTCGTCCGCTATCCGATAGCGGACGCTTCGATCAGGAAGTTTGTCGACGCCCTCAAGGCAGGAGGCTCTGCCTTCTCCGTCAAACTCACTGGGAGCATCGAGGAGCTCAAGCACCAAGACTACAGCGGGAAGCGTATCCACGTGATCATATCGGATGGCCTGGGCAACTCTATCGAAAGCAAGGTGGACATAGGGGTCCACACTCTCGTTTCTCCCGAGCTCAAGGACGTCTGCTTCGACCTTTCCAAACTCGACGAATCGGTAACCTTGCTGGCGGACAGCAACGAGCAGATGGTCGCTGAAAAGCTGCGCTCGCTCCTCCGTATCGGAGCTGCGTCGACCCGCTATAAGGATGTCTTCGATATCTACTACCTGCTCGCCGTCAAGGGCGTAGGCCCAGAAAAGCTTGGCGATGCCCTGGACGCCCTCGTGCTCAACGACGCTTCCATGCGCGAGCGAAGCTATAGCGACATCGCAAGCAGGCTTCGAAGTGTGTTCTCTAATCGAAGGTTCGCAAGTCAACTCTCAAGAGCCAAGAACGACTGGCTTGAAGTCTCGCCAGGGAAGGCGACTTCAGCAATCGTGAAGTACTTCTCCGAATAACTCGTAGGTCTGCGAACGAGTGCATACATGGCTCAAGGGCTCGGGGCCCAATCAGAACATCATCACGAGCAAGCCACACGCGACCGCTCGCTAGAGATAGCAATGGCTACTTGCTGTTGATGAATCGCCCTTTCTGCTATCCAGTATTCCAGTAGGTTCCTTTGGGCGGATTTGTGCAACTATCCACAATGGCGAACAATTGAAGCAGCAAGACGTGACATATTGCATCTCCAGCATGCAAGCAATGGCTTGGTGGAGCAACGTCAAGCCATTGCTTTGTCTCGATTCAAAATGAGTCAACCCCGATAAAACGCGTTAGAAAAGCACGCTTTTGAACTGGCGTTTTACTCCCACTCCACCGTGCCGACGGGCTTGGGGGTGAGGTCGTAGGCGACGCGGCAGATGCCGGGCACTTCGTGGGTGATGCGGTCGGTCATGCGCTTCAGCAACGCCCAGTCCAGTTCGGGCACCTCGGCGGTCATCACGTCCACGGTGTTGATGGCGCGGATGATGGCGGGCCACTCGTAGGCGCGCACGCCGTCGCGCACGCCGGTGGCGCGCACGTCGGGCACCACGGCGAAGTACTGCCAGGCGCCCACGTTCGCCGCCTCCATTTCCTCGCGCACGATGGCGTCGGCCTCGCGCAGCGCCTCCAGGCGGTCGCGGGTGATGGCGCCCAGGCAGCGTACGCCCAGACCGGGGCCGGGGAAGGGCTGGCGCTCCACCATGGACTCGGGCAGCCCCAGCTCGCGGCCGACGACGCGCACCTCGTCCTTGTACAGCAGCTTCACGGGCTCCACCAGGTCGAACTGCAGATCCTCCGGCAGGCCGCCCACGTTGTGGTGGGCCTTCACGCCGTCCTGCGACTCCAGGATGTCGGGATAGATGGTGCCCTGGGCGAGGAAGTCCACCTCGTCGCCCACCTTGCGGGCCTCTTCCTCGAACACGCGGATGAACTCGCCGCCGATGATCTTGCGCTTGGTCTCCGGCTCGTCCACGCCGGCCAGCAGATCCAGGAAGCGGTCAGTGGCGTCCACGTACACCAGGTTCGCGTCCATCTGGTTCTGGAACACGTCGATGACCTGCTCCGACTCGCCCTTGCGCATAAGGCCGTGGTTCACGTGCACGCACACGAGGTTCTTCCCGATGGCCTTAATGAGCAGCGCGGCCACCACGCTGGAGTCCACGCCGCCGGACAGCGCCAGCAGCACCTTCTTGTCGCCGACCTGCTCGCGAATGGCGGCCACTTGCTCGTCGATGAAGGCCTGGGCCAGCTCGGGCGTGGTGATGCGCTCCATGTCGTCGGGGCGAACGTTGGAATCCATGGGAACCTCCTGGGTCTGCAGCGGCTTTTCCGTTGGGGGAATTATAGCAGGGCCGCAACAAGGGGTTTACAGCGTGGGGAAGTGATCGGCGTGCGCCGCGGGAGCCTTCCATAATGGTGAGCGGGAAGGTCGCGCATGGGACCGCTGCGCGCATGGCGCCGGCTGCGGTAGACAGGCGCGCCCCCGCGGCGCGGCTGAGCGCGTGGTAGTTCCGCGTCCCAAGGCGAAAGGAGGCATGGTGGAAATACTCGAGCTGGCCCTTGTCGTGCTGGCCTGCGTTATAGGCTCGGCCGTTTTATGCCAGGTGGTGCCCCGCCTCTCGCTTCCGCTCGTGCAGATTGCCGTGGGCTGCGCGGTGGCGCTTTTCGTGCCGGCCATCCACGACGTGCACATCTCTTCCGAGCTGTTCCTCGTGCTGTTCATCGCGCCGCTTCTGTTCAACGAGGCGCGCAACACCGAGCCGCGGGAGCTGTGGGAGAACAAGGGCGCCATCCTATCGCTGGCAGTGGGGCTCGTGCTGCTCACCGTGCTCGTGGTGGGCTTCGTGCTGAACTGGTTCGTGCCTTCCATCCCGCTTGCCGCCGCCTTCGCGTGCGCTGCGGCCCTCGCCCCCACCGACGCGGCGGCCGTGGGCGCTCTCGCCTCGTCGGTCAGCCTGAAGAAGCGCCAGTCCACGCTGCTGTCCGGCGAGTCGCTCATCAACGACGCCTCGGGCGTGGTGGCCTTCCAGTTCGCCAGCGCGGCGGCGCTCACCGGCGCGTTCTCGGCGCTCGACGCCGGGGCGGAGTTCGCGCGGCTGTTCTTCGGCGGCATCGCGGTGGGCGCGGCCCTGGGGTTTGCCGGCCGCGCGGCGGCGCGCCTGCTGCGCCGGGGCGGCTACGAGAGCACCACCACCAACGTGCTCTACGAGGTGTTCTCGCCCTTCTTCGTGTTTCTCTTCGCCGAATGGGTCTCCACGAGCGGCATTTTGGCCGTGGTGGCCGCGGGCCTCGTGATGGCCGAGCGCCAGCCCCGTCTCACCTCCTCGGCCGCCGCCCAGCGCCAGATCGTCTCCAATGGGTTCTGGCGCATCATCGTGTTCCTCATCAACTCCGTCGTGTTCACGCTGCTGGGCATGGAGCTGCCCCAGGCCTTCACGCCGGCCATCGCCGACCGCTTCTCGCCGCTGTTCCTGCTCGGGGTGGTCGCCCTGGTCACCGTGCTCATCATGGGGTGCCGATTCGTCTGGGTGCTGGTGATGGAGATCGTCCACCGCGTGGCCCTGCGCCGCCGACGCGGCCGCAAGGGCGGCAAACGGGCCCGGCGTGCCTCGAAGCTGGAGACGGTGGAGACCAACCAGCCCACGCCCACGCCGCACCTGCGGCAGCGGCGCCCCCATTGGCGCGAGCGCGTGGGCAGCCTCGTGCGCAACGCCCTCGTGCTTACGGTGGGCGGCCCCAAGGGCGCGGTCACGCTCTCGATCATCTTCACGCTGCCCCTTGCCATGAACGATGGCACAACGCCCTTCCCCGAGCGCGACCTCATCGTGTTCCTCACGGCGAGCGTCATCCTGTGCACCCTGCTTCTGGCCGACGGGCTGCTGCCACGGCTGGCCCCGCGCGATGCCGACAACGCGAGCGACGAGGAGCTGCGCCGCGCCACCATGCGGGTGCTTGAGGGCACCCTGCGCGAGCTGCAGGCCATGCTGGACGACGAGGCCGATTCCCGCTACGACCCGGCCCTGCGCCTAACCATCGCCCAGTACCGCATCCGGCTCATCCACGAGCGCGAGGCCTCAAGCGACGGCTGCGGCCGCAAGCTCGACGAGCTTTCCCAGGCCGTGCGCGAAGTGCAGCAGAAGAAGGCCGACGAGCTGCAGGACGCCGCCGGGCTCAGCGTGAACGTCAGCACGCCCTACTACGCTGCCCTGCGCCGCATCCGCCGCTCCATCGGCTACGACGGGACCGACGTGAACGTGGGCTCGCGCTTCAGGAGCCTGCGCGGCCGGGCGGCCCTTTTGTGGCAGCGCACGAAGCCCGACGGCGTGGAGACCGACCAGGACGAGCGCGTCTACTACGACACCTGCCTGTTCGCCATCCAGCTGGAGCACGCGGCCATCGACTACCTGCAAGACGTCATCGCCCAGGACGACGAGCGCAAGAAGCCGGCCACCGTGCTTCTGGAAGAGCACCGCATGGCCTTAAACTCGCTGTGGAACCGCATCAACTACGGCCAGGACGTGAAGCAGACCGACCGCCCCGACATCACCATCGGCCCCCACGCGTCGCTGCCGAAGGGCATGGAACCCCTGTTCGGCAAGCAGTTCGCCGAGGCCGCGCGCTATGCCGACGAGGTAGACGCCGACGCGCTCACCATCGAGCTCGACCAGATTCGCCACCTGCTGGAGCACGGCGAGATAACGTTGCCCGTCGCCAACGAGCTGCGCCAGCGCGTCTACGTGCTCCAGATGAGCCTGGGGGCTTAAGCGCTGCTCCAAGGGGGCCGCGCCGGACGTCCCAGCTCTCAGGCGCCGTAGAGCCTCTTGCGGGTGCGGTCGTGGGGGAAGGTGAGGATGACGCGGGTGCCCGTGCCCTCCTCGCTGGCGAGGCCCACGTGCAGCCCCATGGAGGCGCACAAGCTGGCCACCAGGTACAGTCCCATGCCGGTGGCCGAGCCGTGCGCGCGGCCCACTTGGCCGGTGAACCCGCGCTCGAACACCCGGGGCACGTCGGCGGCCGGAATGCCGCAGCCGTCGTCGCGCACCTCGAGCACGGTGCGCCCGCGCGAGGTGCCTCCCTCCTCCTCCCGGGCCGTGAACTCGATGCGGCCGGCACCGTACTTCGCGGCGTTCGTCACGATCTGCCCCAGGATGAACACGAGCCACGGCTCGTCGGCGAGCACCGTCATGCCCTCGGGAATGTCGAAGGACGGCAGCGCCCCGCGCTCGATGAGGAAGCGGGTGTTGCGCTTGCACGCCTCACGTGCCGCTGCGCCCAAGTCCACCTCGCGGATGGCGTAGTCGCGCTCCACCGAGGTCGACCGCGCGTAGTAGAGCGCCTGGTCAACCTGGGCCTCGATGCGCTCCAGCTCGCGGGCGATCTTCGCCGACTGGGCGCTCGGCTCTCCGGCGAGCATGAGCTTCACTGCGGCAATGGGCGTCTTCGTCTCGTGGATCCACAGCTCGATATAGCGGCGGTAGGCGGCGGCCTCCTCCTGCAGCCCCTCGGTTTCCTCGTCAGCCAGCTGGGCTATGCGGGCCGCCGTCTCGTAGGCGATCTGGCCTTCCAGGAAGGAGGGCTCGGCGATGAGCGCGGGCAGCACCCGGGCCTGGCGCAGCGAGGCGAGCAGGCCGCGCAGCTCGCGGTAGAAGGCGGCCTTGCGCCGATAGTCCAAGAAGGCGGCGGCCACGGCCAACAGGGTGAGGATGTCGGCCACGAGCAGCACACCCGACGTGGTCACGCCCAGCGCGGGCAGGATGAGCACGAGGCTCACGAGGCCGAGCACGAGCGCCGCCAGCCCCAGCGCGTTGTCGCGCACGTAGGCGGCCGGGGTGAAGGCGGCGAAGTCGTCGGGGGAGAGATCCGTCTCCGCCGGGGCGAGGCGCGTCTGCCCGCTCATACGGCGTAGCCCACGCCGCGGCGGGTGACGAGGAAGTCGTCGGGCACACCGAGGGAGGCGAGGGTCTTGCGCAGGCGGTTCACGTTCACCGTGAGGGTATTGTCGTCGATGAACGCGTCGGATTCCCACAGCGCGCACATGATCTCGCTGCGGGGCACCACCACGCCCGGGTTGCGCATGAGCGTCTGCAGGATGCGCAGCTCGTTGCGGGTGAGCTCGGCGGTCTTTCCCGCGAAGGTCACGGTGCCGGCGCCTATGTTCAGCGTCACGCCCTTGTGGCGCACCACCATGTCCGCCGCCGGCGAGGCGCTCCGGCGCAAAAGCGCCTGCAAATGCGCGAGCAGCACGGCGGGCCGGTAGGGCTTCACCACATAGTCGTCGGCCCCCAGGTTCATGGCCATCACCTCGTCGAACTCGCTTTCCGAGGAGGTGAGCATGAGGATGGGCACGTCGCTTTGGGCGCGCACGTCGCGGCAGATGCTGTGCCCGTCGGCGCCGGGCAGCTTCAGGTCCAGCACGATGCAGTCCGGCTCGGCGACCAGCGCCCGCGCGGCTGTGTCGGCCCAGGTGCCCTCGTAGGCGGCCACGGCGTAGCCGGAGAGCTCCAGCACATGCGCGAGCTCGGCGCGCAGGGTCGCGTCGTCTTCGATAAGGTAAATGCGCTGAGCCATGGGGTCTCCTTCGCCGTCGTATGTCTCGGCCCATTGTAGCGCTTCGCCCCGCGCGCCCTGCCTACGAAAGCGCAGTCTTACAAGAGGGTAAGGAAGGGGAGCTGGGTGCCTGCGACGCGGTGGAGGACATCGAGTTCGCCGCCGTCTGGGGACGGGGCCACACCATGGCCGAACGCACGGGCGAGGCGACGGCCAACTTCATCGCCTGGGTGGGCGAGAAGGCACAGCAGGACGAACCCGAAAAAACCTTCTGCGCAAGCGCCCTGCCTCACGGCGGGGCGCTTTCATTATTCATGGTTGAGTATAAAGAAGAGTTGCTCGAGGATGGTGTATACTTCCCCTCATGGCTGGAGTGAGGGAATACAAGGTGCAACGCAGGGACATGCCGCTGGTGATCGGCCTTGCCGTGCTGTGGTTCTCCTTGCAGGCGTCGCCCTATTACCCCCTCGTCATGTCGCCCTTCTTCCAAGACGCCGATATTGCGGCTGTTTCGTTGAACCACATGGTGTACGCGGTGGCCTTAACGGCGGCCTGCGTAGTCCTCATGGTGCTTTTGCGGCGTGCGCCCGTGCGCGCGTGGCTGCACTCGTCGCGGCTGCCGGTCCTGTGCGCGGCTTTGGGGGCGGTGGCGTCGTTGGTGATGTACGGCGCTCCCGTAGCGGGGGATACCTGGACCTTCCTCGCGCCGGCAGTGCCCCTGGTCACGCGCTGCGCCTCGGTGGTGGTGGCCCTGTACGTGGCCGCTTGCTGCATGGCCTTCCTCGGTCGCCTGTGTGCCTACGATACGCGAACGGTGGTTGTCGCCCTCGGTCTTTCCTACGTGCTGTTCAGCATCGTCTTCCTGGCACTGACGCTGCTTGATGAGCGCGCGCTGTCCCTGTGCTTGGCGCTGTGCCCGCTGGTGGCCTTGGGGTGTCTGCTGATCGGCGCCCGCATGGATGAGGCTGCCGGCGCTTCGGAGGAGGGCGCGCCGACTCCCGCGGCAACTGCCGCGCCCGTTGCAAGTGCGGTGCCTGCCGGGCGCGTGGCCTGGTTATCGCTGCCGTGGGGATTCATCGTGCTGTGCGTGGCGTTCATCTACTTCGGCGTGACGTCGGTGCGCGTGTTCACGGCTATGGGCATCGGCCTTGCGCAGATGGGCACGTTGAACGTGGCCGCCCATGTGCTGACCGCTGTCGTCAGCGCGGCGCTGGTGGCGGCCTTTGCCGCTGGATTGGTGCGCAAGGGCATCGTCTTGTCGAACTTCATCTCCATTGTGGCCTTGGTGGCCCTGCTGTACATGGGATCGCTTCTGGTGGTGACCTTGGGCGACCCGGCGGGCGTGTACGTGCTCGTGGGCAAGCGGGTGCTGGTGGCCGCAGAGCACAGCGCCGAGGTGCTGCTGCTCATGGCGCTGCTGACCGAGGCGGTGCACCGTCGCATGGCCCCGTGGCTGCTGATCGGCGCCTACGGCATCGTCGTGTGCGCTGGGCCTCAGTTCTTCGCGCTGGATGTGCTGTATGCTACCGGCGTGCTGGGCGTGCTGGCGGAAATGCCGCTGACCACCCCGCTGGCGGCGGTGGGGGCGTTCGCCATTGCAGCGGCAGCCATCGTGCTGCTCGTGGCCCATTCCCGCGACAACGCCGCTCAGGCCTCGGCCCAGGGCGATACCTGGCAGACCGATCTCTGCCGCCAGGCCACCGTTTCCTACGACATTACGCCGCGCGAGTTCGACGTGGTGGTATACACCTATCGCGGCTATTCGGCGAGGAAGATCGCCGAGACGCTGCTTGTGTCGGAGTCCACCGTGAAGGCCCACCTGTCCCACTGCTATCGCAAGCTCGGCATCCATACCAAGCAAGAGCTCATAGCCTTGGTCGATAGTTACCGCATTCGTTAGTTTCATAGATCTGAACTGGTCTTTGACCGTTTCGTATGAGGAATGTGCCTCAAATTTGCTCGTTTCGGATGATGCGTGATTTCCCCTTCTTTCCCATGATGAACCCCGAGGCGACCGTGCGAGGAGAAGCCGGCCGCCGTTTAACGGGAGAGCGATGCCGCATTGCACGGCCAGCGGGGCCGGCGGTATCGCGAGGTTCGCAAGAACAGAGGAAGGACGGGTATATGTCAGAAGTGAAAGCTGATGCCTACTCCGACGGATTGTCGCGCCGCGACTTCCTGCGCGCCGGCGGTATCACCGCGGGCGGTCTCGGCATGATGGCCGCGCTCGGCGGCTGCGCGCCCCAGGAGAGCGCCCCCGCCGCGGCCGACGACGACCTCGCCACGACCGGCGAGGAGCGCGTGACCACCGAGCTGCCCATTCCGGCGGCTGCCGCGCCCGAGAAGACCGTCTACGACTGCGACGTGCTGGTTATCGGCGGCGGCTTCGCCGGTTTGAACGCGGCCATGGCCGCCAAGGACGCCGGTGCTTCGGTTGTCATGGTTGACAAGGGCCAGCCCGGCTACTCGGGTCTCACCCCCTGGCCGAGCTCGCACCGCTGGTTCGATCCCGACATGGGCGACGACGCCGACGCCTTCATGACGGCCATCACCATGGGCGGTGAGTATCTGGTGAACCGCGATTGGTACCAGATGTGGATCGACCACTCCAAGGAGGCCTACCAGCGTCTGGCCGACTGGGGTCTGATGGATCGCTTCGACCGTTGCGCCGATACCGAGTATTGGAACGACCTGGACATTCAGGGCTACTACGATGCCAACGCCTCGGTTGATCGCCACGCCCGCTGGCTGCCCCTCATTCAGGACGCCGGCATCGAGGTGGCCACCTACACCATGGTGGTCGACGTGGCCCGCGACGGCGACGCGGTGTGCGGCGCCGTGGGATTCCACGTGCCGAGCGGCACCGTGGTCACCTTCAACGCGAAGTCGGTGGTCATGGCCATGGGCGGCGGTTGCTACAAGCCCACGGGCTATCCCGTCGGCGGCAACACCTTCGACGGCGAGTACATCGCCTACAACCTTGGTCTGCCCATCGCCAACAAGGAGTTCGACGACTTCCATGTGACGACCTCCTACGCCTCGGGCAACTCGTTTGCGAACAACCAGTGGGACTGGCTGGAGAACATCTGGCTGTGCGGCGGCGACATCACGGCCGATACGGCCGAGAGCTACGCCACCAGCAAGGAGAAGGCCATGGTCGTGGCCCGCGTGTCGGGCACCATCAACGGCCTGGCGGTGAACGACGGCACGAACATCGAGGACCAGGCGGCCGCCGACATCGGGCGCCGCGGCGGTTCCCTGTCGGGTCGCGATGACGATATCCGCATCGGCAAGATGCTGTCTCCCAAGCCGAAGGCCGATTGCTACGGTGCTGCCGTGGGCATGCAGTCCCATTTCTCCGCCGGCGTGTTCTGCGGCTTGGACGACCTCGAGGGCGCCACGGGCATCCCGGGTCTGTGGGTGGCCGGCGACGGCATCAACGGCTGTGCCGTGACGGGTTCGGCCTACCCCGTGGGCGTGGGCTTCACCTCGAACTTCACCTCCATCCAGGGCGATGTGGCCGGCAAGGCCGCCGCTGCCTACGCCGCCTCCGCCGCGACGTCGGGCCAGGTGCCTGCCGATGTGGTCGAGGCTGTGACCGCCGAGATCGAGGCGCCGCTGTCCCAGGAGAAGGGCTTCTCGCCCGACTGGGCCCGCGACGAGCTGCTCGGCATCATGAGCCCCTTCTGGGTGCTCGTTGACAAGAGCGAGCCGGCCCTGAACGCGGCGCTCACCCAGGTGCTCCAGATGCGCGACAAGGTGGTGCCGAAGCTGCAGGCCACCAACTCGCATCAGCAGCGTCTGTGCCTGGAAGTGAAGCATAAGGTGCTCTCCGCCGAGATGAAGCTGCGCGCGAGCCTCGAGCGCCAGGAGAGCCGCGGTGCGCACTACCGCAGCGACTTCCCCTATCGCGACGACGACAACTTCCTGTGCTACATCACCATCACCAAGGGCGACGACGGCGCCATGGTCATCGACCGCGTGCCGCTGAAGTCCGAGTGGGTGGGCGATACGAGCGTCGACTACGCAACCCGCTACGCGGTGCGCTTCCCGGGCGAGGCCAAGGCCAAGGGCCTGCCCGAGGAAGAGAAGTCCGGCGGCTGGAACTAGGAAGAAGGAAGGAGAACTCATATGAGCGTCGTTCGCTATGATCTGAACAAGTGCATCGGTTGCCAGCACTGCGTGACCGTGTGCCCCATGGACGTGTTCCGCTTCGATGCCGACAACATGAAGTCGGTCATCGCCTACCCCGAGAACTGCCAGAGCTGCGGTCAGTGCTACATGGGCTGCCAGGGCCGCTCCCTCGAGATGTCCTACTACCAGACCTCGCTGGCCACGGCGGCCGCCCGCGCGGCGGTTCCCGACACGGTGACGCCGGAGCTGGTGAAGGAAGCCACCATCGCCCAGCCCGAGAAGTCGGCCGAGGAGGCCGCGGCCAAGGAGGCCGGCGGCGAAGGCGGCGAGTCGGGCGGCTGGAGCGGCTCGAAGTAAGCTGGCTCCGCGCTCTGCAGGCCTGGGTGTCACCGCCGATAGGGGGCAACCGAGCCTTAAGGCGCGCAGGGGGCACTGGTCCCCGTGATCTACCGAGAGAGGGCCGACCTTCGGGTCGGTCCTTTTTTGCGTGCGCGGAGCTATTGCTCCCACTGGTTCACGAAGTCGATGGCCTCCTGCTTGGAATGAACGCCCAGCTTCTCGTAGAGATGTTGCACGTGGGCGCGCAAGGTGCCGTGGGCGATCACGAGGGCCGCCTCCATTTCCGCGAACGACTTGCCCTCGGCCATGAGGGCGAGCACCTCCTCCTCCCGGTGCGTGAGGCCGTACTGCCGCGCAATAAGGGTGCAGCGGTACATGCGGTCTTGCAGGTAGTCGCGTACGGCGATGGGTTGCGCGTCGTCGTCGTGCGGGGCGCGACGGAACGCCTTGATGCCCCAGGTGGCCGTGAAGGGGTTCTCGGTGAGCAGGAACAGGCAGGCGGCCATCACGGCCAGGGCCACGCCAGCCAGCACGCCATCGGCGAGGGAAAGTTGGCCGGCCAGGGCCATCTCCCGCAGCCAGTTTCCAAACTGTCCGCTGGGGGCCGTCAGCACGATGGCGGCAGCCTGCACGATGCCGAAGAGCCATTCAGCGCGGGCATGGTAGCTGAAGCAGATGTTACTCAAGGTGCACAGCACGAACAGCATGAACCCGTAGTATCCGATGCTGATGAGCAGTTTGCCGGCGCCCCAGCCTCCATCTGGCCCTTGGACGCCGCACCAGAGCAGTGCCGCCATGGCGAGCAGTCCCGATATTTTGGCGATGGCCGTGGCCTCAATCCGCAGGAACAGCGTGAGAGCCGCTGCGAGGGCGGCCAGGCCTGCCAAAAGGCGTCCCAGCTCGCTGGGCACCATGGCGTTTCCCTCGAAGTGGGTCACAATGCCGAAGGCCACCGTGAAAGCGGCTACCAGCACGATGGGCCGCCACGGCACGCGCCACTGCACCGGCCCCTCCTCGACGGAGCTGTCGGCGCGGGGCAGCCGGCTGCTCAGGTGCAGCAGCGCGCATGATACGCCCGGCAGCAGCAGAAGGGCGGCGAAGAAAGCGGGGGTGCCCAGGGCATCCACCACGAAATAGATGCAGGCGCCCAGTGCGAAGGAACCGCTGTAGGCGATGAGGGCCGTCTTCGGGGGATGGGCGCTTATCTGGTTCGCCCACATGAGGAACAGACCCACCGTTGCCGCGCTGTAGCAGACGATGGCGGCCGCATCCAGGGCGAACAAGCCCCAGGTTGCGGCAGCGAATTCCAAAAGGGGAAACAGTATGCTCAGAACGCCGCAGCCAATGAACACCGGCCGCGTCCACAGAGTGCGCTCGGTGCGGTGGGCGAGCACGGCGACAAAGAGGTATCCCAGGGCGGTGAGCGCTGACAGCAGGAAGAGCCGCCCGATGGGGGAGGAGAGGGCCGCGATGTCCAGCTCGATCTCCAGCGAGACGGCCAGCGAGCTCCATGCGGTGAACACGCCGAAGCCGAGGAGGCGCGACGGGAAGAGCTCGACGCCCCGTGCGGGAGAGGCGCTCTGCGCGCCGGTATCAGCGGTCGTGTGCTCCATGGCGAAGGTTTCCTCCCGAGTCCTTTGCATTCCCGCAAGGGGCGTTGCCGTTGTCGTGGATGCCATTGTACCAAGAGCATCGCCGCGAAATGCCGAGCGCGGTTTTTTCGCGCCTCGTGAGGGCTGCGAGCCGTTTTCCCTTATGAGGAGAGGGTGCCTAGAAAACTAGACTTCCTCTCAGCGGAGAAAAATAGGCGCATGCAGACGGGAAATAGGCCGCAAAGTAGTCCTTCCGAGGCGCGGCGGTGCCCTATGGTGCGTCGTGGCGGCGCAAGGGATGCCGCCGAGTAACTTCGACCTAATGGAGGGACAACATGATGGAGAGCATCTCGCGACGCAACGCACTGAAGATGGGCGCCGGGGCCGTGGCCGCCGCTGCCGTGGCGGGCCTTGCCGGCTGCGCGCCGAAGACCCCCGCCGAGGCTGAGGCCGCTTCCGGGAACGCCGCGGCCGCCACGACCGCCGGCACGCGCTACACCAAGGCCGACAACAGCGACGAGATCGGCATCGTGCACGATGCCGCAAGCGAGGAGGACTTCGACGTCGTCGTGGTGGGCGCGGGCATGGCCGGCGTCGTATGCGCCATGGTGGCCGCCGAGCAGGCCCCGGATGCCAAGATCCTCCTGACGGAGGCCCAGGGCATCTGCGGCGGCGGCACGAACTTCGCCGAGCAGCCCGACATGCCGGCCCAGGGCAGCGACTGGATCACCGCCATGCAGGCCGCCGACGCCGAGGCAGCCACGTCCCACTTCGTGAAGGACGCCCGCCTCATCGCCGAGCGCGCCTACGACATCGGCCGCAACAGCGCCTGGATGTTCAAGAAGCACGCCGTGCCGCTGACCATCAAGAACATGGCGCGCCTGCAGCAGACCCTCGCCTCCTTCGAGGCCGGCGAGCCCATCACCCGCTGGAACGGCCTGGCCGGCTACGAGGGCGGCAACGGCTCGCTCACCATCCAGCGCCTCACGGGAGAGATCGACTCCGATCCGACGTACCAGAACGTCGAGATTCGCCTGAACACCCGCGGCTCGGCCCTGCTGCTCGACGGCGACGACGAGACGAAGGTCGTGGGCGTGCAGGTCATTGACGAGGGCGGCGATTACGTGAACCTGAACGCCAAGGCCGTGGTGCTCGCCTGCGGCGGCATGTCGAACAACCTTGAGCTTCTGCAGAACTACAGCAACCAGGAGCTTACGCACTGCTACTCCGTCGAGCAGAACCACTTCGGCGATGGCTTCCTCATGGCCGAGCAGACGGCTCACGGCCGCTGCAAGACCATCGCGTTGTCCAGCATGCAGGGCGCGGTGAACGGCATGCACTATCAATCGTGGCTGAATCTGGCGGTGGGCCAGACCCCCACGGCCCTGTTCGTGAACCAGGAGGGCACGCGCTTCGCCGACGAGAACCTCTACCGCATCACCGACCAGCCCGACCTCGACAACATCAACCGCAGCAAGCTCGTCGAGGGGCAGGGTGCCGTGTACTCCATTCTCGGCTCCAACCTGCTCGACTACTACAAGGAGAACAAGCTGCCGGGCATGACCATGAGCTTCTACGGCGACGGTCAGGACGAGCGCCCCTACGATCTGGACGCCGATTTGGAGGAGTACGCCGATCTGGACACCGTGTTCAAGGGCGACACCCTGGAGGAGCTGGCCGAGGCCATGGGCGTGCCGGCCGATGCCCTCGTGGAGACGGTGACCACCTACGACGCCGATGCGGCGGCCGGTGCCGACAGCGCCTTCGCTAAGGACGCGGAGTACCTCGTGGCTATCGGCGATGCCCCCTACTACGGCTTCAAGCTGAGTTCGCTCATCGTGAACACCAACGGCGGCGTGCGCGTCGATCACGACTGCCGCGTGGTCGATCAGGACTACAACCCCATCGAGGGCCTCTACGCCGCGGGCCTCACGGTGTCGGGCTTCGTGTCCGATGTGTACGAGACCGGCAACTGCCAGTGCGTGTCCATCTGGAGCGGCAGCAAGGCCGCCCGCAGCCTCGTGGAGCAGTGCCTGGGCGGCACCGTGGCCGACGACTGGTTCGGCGATGCCGAGTGGAACAACGCCACCGACCTGCCGGTGTTCGCCAACCAGGACGACTACGACGCCTTCGTGGCCGGTAACGCCACCGCTTAAGGCTTCCTTCGCGCTCAACGGCGCGGTCGCCGAGGGTTCTGCACAGATTCCTCGGCGATGCGCCTCGCCTTGCATTTCCCGGAAGCCGCGCTCCCTCCCTGCGGCTCCTCTTCGGCCGCCCCTGCCCGGGGCGGCCCTCGCTTTTCCGGGCGCCATCCGGCAGGCCGATGCGCATCGCGCATGCCGAGGCTGGTGGCGCGGTCGCGTCACCTCGGCTTCAAACCTTAAGAATTGCCGAGCATTTGCCTGGGGCTTGCGGAAGTGGGGTAGTATGGTCACCGTATGTTTTGGGGTGAAAGGACGACCATGAGAGACATGCCCGCAAACCAGCTGAATCCGCGCATCAAGAACGTGTGGCGCATCAGCGACGCCATCTGGATCATCATCGCCTTCGCGTGCTGCTTCGCCCCCTTCGCCATCATCGGCGCCGTCGCGCCTGAAGAGGAGTGGGCGAGTTTTGTGGCCCTCGTAGTAGCGGTGGTGTTCGCGGTGCTGTTCATCGTGTGCGTTATTGCGCTGCCGCCCATCCGCTACGCCCGCTGGCGCTACGAGCTGACGCCCGACTACCTGGACATCGCCCGGGGCATCTTCTGGCGCAAGCGTTTCATCATCCCGTTCATCCGCGTGCAGAACACCGATACGCGCCAGGGGCCGGTGCTGCGCGCCTTCGGGCTCTCCAGCGTGACCGTGGCCACGGCGGCCGGCGAGCACGAGATTCCCGGGCTGGCCAACGAGGAGGCCGACGTGCTGCGCGACCGTGCGGCCGAGCTTGCCCGTCTGGCCCGAGAGGACGTGTAATGGGTGCCCCGCAGCAGCCGGGCGTGCCGCCCGCATCCCAGCAGCCGCCGGCGCCCGTGCAGCCCGCGGCGCAGCCTGTGCCCCCGTCCGGCCCAGCCGTGCCCCCGCCCGATCCCGTACGGCATCACGTGCACCACAGCTACATTTGGCTGGAAAGCCTGCGCACCCTCGTGATCGTGGGGCTCGTCCTCGTCGTGGGGAACTTCTCCACGATTGCCGGCGTTGTAGCCGATGGCGGCCTGGGCGGCTTTCCTGCGGGAATTGCCCTTGCGCTCGTGGCCGGCGGCACGCTCGTGCTCATCCTCGTGGTGTTCGGCATCGTGGCGGTCACGCGGGTTGTCGGCTACAAGCACCTCTACTTCACCGTGGGGCCCTACGAGTTCACGCTGTACTCGGGTATCTTCAACAAGAAGCAGGCCCACGTGCCCTACCAGCGCGTGCAGTCGGTGGATCAGCGCGCCACGCTGCTCCAGCGCATCTTCGGCGTGTGCACGGTGTCCATCGATACGGCCGGCGGCGCCGCGAACAGCGCGGTGATCGTGCCCTACCTGACCAAGCAGCAGGCGGAATGGCTGCGCACCGAGCTGTACGAGCGCAAGGCCTCCCTCGCGCGCCTGGATGCCTTCCATGCCGCCGAGGCCGCCGCGAAGGCCGAGGGGCGGCCCTTCCCGCCAGCGACTGCGGGCGCATCTGACGTGCCGGCTGCTCCCGGCATCTCCGCCGCGGCCGCCGCGCCGGCTCCCGGCGTTCCCGTCGCCGCACCCGCCACGGCTCCCGGCAACGTGCTCGACATCGGAGCTGCGGCTTGGGACGAGGTGGGCGGCGTGTTCGCGGGGGGCGCGGTGGATACCGGTCGCGTCACCTTCGAGTACGGACTCACCAACAAGGAGCTCTTCCTCACGGGGCTGTCGGGTACCACCTCGGCCGGCCTTATCTTGGCCGGTCTCATCGTCGGCGTGCTGCAACTCGTGGGCACCGCCTTCGACCTGTTCGGGAACGCCGCCAATACGGTGGTGGAAGGCGCGGTGAGCTATGTGGCCTCCGAGGCCACCGGTTACGTCGCCGGCATTGTGGCCGTTGCGGTCATCGTCGTCGTGCTCGTGCTGTGGCTGTTGTCGGCCGTGGGCACCTGCATCAGCTACGGCGGCTTCAAGGCGCGCCGCCGCGCCGGGCGTATTGAGGTGGAGTACGGCCTGCTTCAGCATACCTTCCAGGGTATCGACGTGGACCGCGTGCAGTCGGTCGTCGTCAAGCAGAGCTTCATCCGGCGCCTCTTCGGCTACTGCGAGCTGTCCCTCGGTAAGATCGATGCCGTCCAGGGCGAGGAGGCCCAAAAGCAGCAGAGCACGCTGGCCCAACAGGGCGTCATCGTGCATCCCTTCGTGAAGATGAGCCGTGTGCCCGAGATCCTGGCCGGCCTCATCCCCGAGTTCGCCGACTTGCCGTGCGAGTCCAAGCCGGTGGCGAAGGTGGCGCTGCGCCGTGCGCTCGTGCGCCGCTGCATCATCCAGGGCGGCGGCTTCTGGCTGGCGCTGCTGGCCGCGGCCGGCATCGTCCTCATAAACGGCCTGGTGGGCGCAGCCGACGCGGGCACCCTCGTCTTCGACGACTACGACGACGCGGTCATGCTGGGCCTCGCCTACACCTACGGGCGCGGCGTGCTCGTGGCCCTGATCGCCCTGGCCGCCGTGCTCCTCGTCATCGACGCGGTGGGGGCGGTGCTGTGGGCCCGCGAGTCGAGCTTCGCCTACAACCGCCGCTTCATGCAGGTGAGCAACGGCGGCCTCTCGCGCACCACGGTCAGCTTCCCGCGCCAGAAGATCCAGTTCGCCTGCGCGCGCAGCAACCCGCTCCAGCGCCGTGCGGGCACGCGCACGCTTCTGGCCACCACGGCCGCTGGCACGGGCGGCACCACCACCTCGCTCATCGACGTGGGCGTGGAAGATGCCGCAGCCTGGCTCGACTGGATGAAGCCCGGCGGCAATCGATGATCATCGGGGGCGGCTTTGAGCCGCCCTCTCTCTTTCCCGAGGGAAGTATGGTAAAGTACCCGCCATGACGAAGACAGATGACACCACCCCCAAAGCCGGCTTCCTGGAGTTTCTGAAGCCGGGTCGCCGCGAGAGCGTGTCCGAGGATGAGATCAAGGACATGGTCGCCGACAACAAAGAGCTGCTCGACGACGAGAAGCGCATGATCAACGACATCCTCGATCTGGCCGACATGACGGTGCGCGAGATCATGAAGCCCCGTGTGGACATGATCATGGCCGAGGACGTGGAGCCGGCGCGCACGGCGCTGGACCGCATGCGCGGCACGGGCTACTCCCGCCTGCCCGTGTACCACGAGGAAGTGGACGACGTCATCGGCATCGTGAACTACAAGGACCTCATCGGCCCGCTCATGGACGGCCGCATCGAGGGCCCTGTGTCCGACTTCATGTTCGAGCCGCTCTACGTGCCCGAGACCAAGAACGTGCTGGCGCTGCTCTCGGAGCTTCAGGCCGCGCGCATGCAGATGGCCATCGTGGTGGACGAGTACGGCGGCACCGACGGGCTCATCACCATGGAGGACATCGTAGAGGAGATCGTGGGCGAGATCGCCGACGAGACCGACCGCGACCGCGAGCTCGTAAGCGCCGTCGGCCCCGATCAGTGGCGCTGCGACGGGCGCTTCCCCGTGGAGGACGCCATGGAGCTCGGTTGGCCTTTGGAGGAGTCCGACGACTACGAGACCGTGGCCGGCTGGCTTATCCACACCTTCGATTTCGTGCCGAAGGTGGGCGACGAGTTCGTGGTGGACGGCTTCTCCTTCAAGGTGGAGAAGATGCGCCGCAGCCGCATCTCGGTCATCCGCGTGCGCAAGCTTTCCGATGAGGAAGCGAGTTGTGGAGAGGCCTCCTCAACTAACTGATCGTCAATACATCGGCAGGCTTCCAATACCACCTGCAGGAATGTTTCCGGCGGCGTTTGTCAAGCGAACAAAACGTGAACATCGGCCGTTGCCGTTTTTGCCCTCGGTGCCAACTAAGGTAAAATAGCCGAGTCGAAAACAGCATAGCGCAGACATCTTGCAGCAAACCACCCACCCTAATACAACACGCTGCTGCCGCTCCCGCGGTCGGATTCGTGCTGTCATGAAAGGAAGCAAGTGGTTACTCGCCGTAAGCATAGCCATCGGGGCGCCGTCGTTCTGACGATGGTCGCCGCCTGCGTGCTGTCGATGGCCGCCGTGGGCTTCCTGGGCTTCGATTGGGCGTCCGCCGGTTCCCAGGACGCGAACGCCACCACCTTCGGCCTCGATCGCCTCAGCTCGGAGAACCGCCCCGAGGGCGAGGTCTCCCCCGATACCGTGCAGGACAAGTCGGCCGCCGAGATGCTGGCCGTGGAGGATGTGGCCGAGGCCGCCTCCCTGCAGACCGCCTCGTCGCGCGACGTGAGCGCCGGCGTCGACGAGATCGCCGCCGAGGAAGAGGCCGCCCGCATCGCCGCCGAGGAAGCGGCCCGCGCTGCCGAGGCCGAGGCCATCGCCCGCGCCGACGCCACCCGCTCCCGCTACTACACCGCCTTCGGCTCGCTGCCCGCCGGCGACGTCGACTTCTCCGTGGGCCGCGACGCGTTCATCGCCGAGTGGACCGAGCGCATCGACAACTACCTGTTCGGCAGCCCCCTCGCGGGCCACGGCTCCACCTTCGCCGAGGCCGCCTGGGAGGCGGGCATCGACCCGCGCTGGTCGCCGGCCATCTCCAACACCGAGTCCACCAAGGGCCGCGTGTGCTTCAAGTCCCACAACGCCTGGGGCTGGGATCAGACGAACTGGCCCGATTGGGACACCGCCATCCGCGCCCACGTGGCCGGCCTGGCGCGCGGCTACGGCTTCACCATCAGCTACTCCTACGCGATGCGCTACTGCCCGCCCAATTATGACAACTGGTACAGAGATACGCTCAACCAGATGTCGCTCATCTAGGAATATGGGAAAATGCCCTCGGGCATTTTCTTTTATATAGAGGGAGGAAGCGCGAATTATGAGCAACGTCATCGTCGTGGGATGCGGGCGCGTGGGCTCGCAGCTGGCGAACATGCTCTCCGACAACGGCAGCAACGTCTGCGTCATCGACAAGAACGCCGACGCCTTCGCGAATCTGGGCCGCAACTTCAACGGCAGCACCGTCCAGGGCGTCGGCTTCGACGAGGACGTGCTCTTGCGGGCCGGCGTGGAGGAATGCGACGTGCTGGCCGCCGTCACCCAGTTCGACAACGCGAACCTCATGTGCGCCGAGGTGGCCAACCACCTGTTCGGCGTGCCCCATGTCATCTCGCGCCTGTACAACCCCGACCACGAGCGCGCCTACATGCAGCTCGGCATCGACTACGTGTGCGGCACGTCGCTCGTGGCCGAGGACGTGTTCTCGAAGATCGTGTCGGGCCACGGCTCGCATATCGACACCTTCGGCGAGTTCGAGGTGCTGCGCTTCACCCTGGACCTCTCCAGCCGCGACAACGCCCGCACCATCCGCGCCTCCGAGCTGGAGCGCGACCACGAGGTGCGCATCATCGCCTTCGAGCGGGCCGACGGCTCGGCCTCCTCCATTCCCACGCCCGACTCGCTGCTCTACGCCGGCGACTCGCTGCTCGCCTGCGTGCGCCACGACGTCATCACGCAGTTCTCGCGTTACATCCTCGATTAAGGAAGCACCATGTACGTTGTTATCGCCGGCGGCGGAAAAATCGGCTCCTACCTGGCCTCCACTCTGCTGAAAAGCGGCAACGAGGTGGCCGTCATCGAGCAGAAGCTGGCCACGGCCGACCGCCTGTCGATGTCGTTGGAGGGGCGCTACCTGGTCATCCAGGGCGACGGCTGCGACTCGCGCTACCAGGAGGACGCCGGCATCCGCGGCGCCGACGTGTTCGTGTCCACCACCGGCCAGGACGACTCGAACCTCGTGTCCTGCGAGATCGCCCAGCGCGTGTTCCACGTGCCGCGCTGCATCGCCCGCGTGAACAACCCGAAGAACCTGCGCATCTTCCGCGAGGTGGGCATCGAGTGCGTGTCGTCCACCACGCTCATCGCGAACCTCATCGAGGAGGAG
>NZ_CAUASN010000002.1 GCF_958431955.1 uncultured Adlercreutzia sp.
GGGGGTACACGGCCGGAGCGGGCGGGAGGCGCAGCTGAAGGGGCGCGGCTCGGCGCGCGGCGCGTGAGAGCTCCGCTTCCCGACCGAGGCGGTGCTCGCCGACAGAGGGCGGGGTTAGGGGCGTGACGGGCGGGAGAGCCCCGCGGCTACCCATAGCTCGTATTGCCTGCGGCGGAAGTTCTTGCCGCGGATCCTGAGCTGGCGCCCCAGGGCCAGGGCGATGACCTTCGCGACCTTGTCCATCTCGCGCGGCTCGTTGAGCTGGAGCCTCGTCACCGAGAGGACGCGGTAGCCCATCTCCTCGAGGGCCATACGCCGAACCGCATCATGGTGCTGCTGCCCCGACGTGAGGTGGTGCTCGTCACTGTCGTACTCAACTATCAGGCGCGTCGAGGGCCAATGCAGGTCAGCGACGTACCGGGCAAAATCAGCAACGCCGCGCGCACGACTCGCCATCTTGATCGGGACGTTGAGCCACGGCAGGGGCAAACCATAGCCGCCGTAGCGCCCCGGCAGCGAGAGCACGAGGGCCAGCGCCGACTCGCGGGGCGAGGCCGCCGCGGCCGCAATCCAAGGGAGAGCGCGCCGCACGGTGCCGCAACCCGGCAGATCGCCATGGGCGCTGCAAGCCGCCCGGATGCTCGCCGGCGATGCCAGAGAAGGCCGTTCGCATATTCCCGGCCCATCGACGTGAAGGGCATAGCTTGAGCAGAGCGCCGAGGCGGCTGCGGCAGCCTGCGGCACCGTGCGTCCTCGGCACTGCTCGAGAAGCGCCAGTTCGGGCGAGGGCACGAGCACTCCCGACGCGATGAGGAAGTGCGGCGCCGCGAGGGCCGAAGGCGGCGCAATATGGCAGCGGGCGTCGCGCAGCGCACGCCGATCCTCCAGCCGGCCCACCGCAACATGATAGGGTCGCGCGAGAAAGGGAAGGCATTGGGCGAGATAGTCCGTCGTTCGGGCCGTCGGACGCAACGCGGAGGACGGCGCATCGTCAGGCTGGGCCTCGGCCCGAGGAAGCCGGGCTGCATGGGCGTACCACTGCACCGCCGTATCACCCCATAGCACGATTCTCGCCATGCCCCTCCCCTCTCAAGCCTCACACCGAAAGGCCTATGATACCCAGCGCAAACCGCATCTATGTCGCTCGAGAGTCGCATCTTGCTCTCGCCGGCCGCCCGCCCCGCGTCCCGCCAGAGCCTCGCTGCTATCTCGCCGGCATCCTGCCAGAGTCCCGAGACACCCGCCCTTCGCCGCAACGCAGCCCGGCGCGCATCGGCGGTCATCTTGCGCGACGAGCAACCTGTCGGGGTATAATGGAATCCTGTTAGCCGGGAAGGGGAGCCCGGACTGCAGGACGGGCGGCAAAGGCGCGCGGGCGCCAACATACCGCCTCGGGGATGCTTGGCAATGTTGGAATCGCAGGGAGGGCATCCTATGTCTTGGCAAGAGGCTCGCTTCGTCCTTGGCTTCGGCCTGTTTCACGGCTGGCTCATCACGCTCATCACCTATACGGCCGCGCCGCCCCTGGGCGGGGGCGGACCCCTCCCCTCCACGCTCTTCGTGCTTGGCGGCGGCATGGCCAGCGCGCTCGCCTTTATCGTCGCAACCCCGCCGAGGCTTGCGCTCCTTCGCCATGCCGGGGACTGGCTCCTCGTGCTAGCCGTCTGCCTCGTGTTCACCGTCCACCTCGCGCCCTCGCCGACCATCGCGCTTGCCTGTTGCCTGACGTGCGGTCTGCTGTGCGGAATGCTCCACTGCTTGTACGGCCTCGCATCCCTCGCGTTCCCCAAACGGGAATTCGCGCGTATCATCGCTCTGGCCACTGTCGTCGCATCTCTCATTGCCATCGGAGCCTCGGTCATCGCGAAGAGCGAGTCAACCATCGGGCAAGCCGTGGCCCTCGCCGCCCTACCGCTCTCGGCCGCGTTTATCCTCAAGAGCACCCCCTCTGCCCCCGCTTCTCGCGAAAACGTCCCGCAGCGCCAGCTGAACGAGAGGCCCGAGCGCCTGGAGACGCGCTTTGCACGGCTGCTGCTGGCCGTACTGCTCTTCGGCATCGTCTGCCGAACCTGCGACGTGTTCTCCACAGCGCGCTTCACCGGCCTTGCCGCATCAAGCATCGCCATGTTCGCAGGTCATATCGTTGCCGCCGGCCTCCTCATCGTGCTCCCGCACCTCATGCGCAGGAGAGACGGCCTAGCGCTTCTCTACCGTTTCGCCCTCCCCTGCGCGGGAGCGGGCTTCATTATCCTGGCATTCCCAGGAACCGCCGTGCTCGCCACCTCGCTCGGAGCCGTGTTCCTCATCGGCGCGGGCTTCGAGGTCATCAACCTGGTTGCGTGGGTGCTCACCTCGTTTGCCGCCCAGATATCGGCGAGGCCGAGCCGCTATTTCGGCCTGTATGCGCTCATCACCTATCTCGCCATGCTGGCCGGCCGCCTCGTGAACCTGGCGATCCTGCCCTATGCCGCCGCTCACACTGCCTTTCTCGGCCTCATCTGCATCGTGGCCCTTGTCGTTGTGGCCCTAGTGATTCTCCCCGAGGACCAAGTCATCCTGTTCGAGGAATCGCTGCGGCTCTCCGAAGAGGAGAAGGCGGCAGGAGATGCCCGCTGGGCGCGCTGTCTCGTCTTCGCCAACGCCCACGGCCTGACGGAACGCGAGACCGAAGTGCTCGATCTGCTGGTTCGCGGACGCACGCTGAAGGTTGTCGCCGAGCGGCTCACCATCTCGAAGGGCACGGCGGGCACCCACATCGCCAACATCTACCGCAAGTGCGATGTGCACGCCCAGCAAGACCTCATCGACCAGTTCGAGGAATTCAGCAGCCAGGGGCGACCCTGAGAGCCGAAAACGAGGACGGCCCCCGGGGATGCTCGGGGGCCGTCCTCTATCCGAAGCGGCGCAGGGAGGGGAGTCGCGCCGCAGATCGGCTGCAGTAAACTCGCTTCAGCTCCGACGTCGGCGTCCGGCTAGATGGCGCGGGCGCAGAAGTTGCCGGCGCGGATGGCGTACTCGATGTTGTAGGGATCGTCGCAGTCGCCCACCGCGTACGCCTCGATGCCCTCCAGCTCGTCGAGCATGGCCTTGTTCGGCACCATGTCCATGGCCTCGATCACCGTGTCGCACGCATAGGGCGTCTCGGTGCCCGTCGCCGTCTTCACCGTGGCAACGCCGCCGGCGGCGCTCACCAGCTCGGCTTCCTGCCACACCTTCATGCCGTGGGCGTACAGGATGGGCAGGGCGAAGCGCTTGCACCAGATGGACTGGCCCTTTGCCAGCATGTTGGCGTTCTCGGGCGTGACGATGGTGACGTTTTTGCCCTGCTCCATGAGGTAGGCCGCCACATCAGTGGCCTGCAGGTTTCCGCCCACGATGGTGACGTTCTGGCCGATCTGGTCGGCGGCATTCACGATATCGTCGATGGAGATGACGCGGGTCGCCTCATCGCCCTCGATGCCCAGGCTCTCGCGCGCGCCGCCGAGGGCGAGAATGGCCACATCGGGCGCCTGCTCCTTGATGAAGGTCGCGTCCACTTCGGTATCGGTGACGATGGAAACGCCCTTGCGCTCCAGATCAGCGCGGCTCCAAGTGCTGTAGTCCTCCAGGTTCTGATGCGGGCCCTTGATGGCCGCCGCGAATCCGAGCATGCCGCCCGTGGAGCTCTTCTTGTCGTACAGGGTCACGGTGTAGCCGCGTTCGGCAGCGATGCGGGCGGCCTCCATGCCCGCCGGGCCGGCGCCGACGACCATGACGTTCTTCTCGCCTTCGCCCGCCGGCGGATCGAACCAACCCGGCATGCCCTTTTCCTCCTGGCCCACGTTGTCGCGAATGGGGTCCAGGCGACAGCAGTAGCACGAGCCGCCAAAGCCCTCGGTGGAGTAGGGGTCGCCCTTCACGGTATCGTTCCAGCAGTGGCAGCAACGCGTGCAGGGGCGGATCTCGTCGATCTTGCCCTCCTTCAACTTATTCACGTACTGGGGATCGACGGTCAGCGGACGGTTCATCATCATGAAGTCGCACATGCCATCGGCGATGGCGGCATCGAAGAAGTCGGGGGCGTGGGCGGGGTCGAGGTAGGTCACCGTTCCCACGGGAATGGACACGGCATCCTTGAACATCTTCGAGAGGTTCAGCATGAGGCCGCAGCCGTCGTGGTTTGCCACGAGCTTGCCCTGGAAGTGGCGGGAGAAGTCGAACTGGCCGCCGAAGCTCGTCGAGCCGATGCCGCCCCGCGTATCGAAATAGAGATCGCCGAGGAACTGGGTGGCGTGCTGCTCCTGGGGCCCGAGGCGCATATGCAGGCTCGCCACGCCGGCCTTTTCCAGAAGCTTCGCGATTTCGATATTGTCCTCCACCGTGTTGAACTCAGCGTTCTCGCCAATGAGCTGGTCGGACTCGTTAATGGCGTCCATGAGCACTTGAATCGGGAAGTCCTCCCCCACCTCGGCATGAACCGCATCGATGACGCGGCTGATGAACCGCACACGGTTCTCGAAGCTCTGGGCGCCGTACTCGTCGTCGCGATGGTTGCGCGACTTCGAGAAGAACCACTGGGTCTGGTTGTTGCCGGCGCAGTTCAGCTCCCAGGCATCGAAGCCCCAGGCCTTGAACTTCTTGGCGGCAGCCACATAGGAGTCCACCATGTAGTCGATCTCCTCCAGCGTGAAGTACTGGGCATCATGGCCGCCCCGCGCCGAGACCTCGCTGTAGAAGGCCGAGCCCATGATGTCGGTCTGCGTGCCGCACTTCGCGCCCTCCGCATGGATGGCGTCGGTGAGCTGGCGGACCTGCTCGTCGGTGAACTCGTCGATGTTGGCGTTGATGATATTCTTATAGGGCAGGAAGATGTGGGCGAAGTTCTCCACCCAAATCATCTCGGTGCCGCCGGCCGCCAAGCGGCGATAGTACTCCACGAAGGCGTCCCAGCCGCCGTTTTCGTAGTTCGATCCGGCGGCGGACTTCACGATGCGGTTGGAGAACTCCATATCGCCAAGCCTCCACGGAGAGAGCACGTGGGAGAGATCCCCCGAGTTCTGACGGTAGTCGTAGTCCTGCGGGTTCAACTGCTCGGCGATGGAAACGTAGACATTCCCCTCGGCGGACGTGCCTGCGCCCGTAGTAGCCAGGTCGTCGGCGGGAACCGAGGCCTGCGGCGTGGGCGCGCAGCCGACGAGGCCGGCCCCGGCGGCGGCCGCTGCGGCCAGACCGCTGCCGAGAAGGAAGTTTCGACGTGAAATTCCCGATGAACGTGTGGTGGTCATAAGATCCCTTTCTCCCTCTTGCGGCGGCGCAGCGCCACCTCCCGGCGATGCGCCCCTTCTCTACGGTTGCCCATCTGCGTCGCGCAGACGCCGATGGGTGCAGCGCCATTGTGGGTCGTGCCGCAGGGCCGCGCATCCCGCCGAGAACTGCAAATTGAGGCCCGCAGGACATATCATGTCCAGAACATGAGACAGAGAAAGACCTGGTAGATCACTATAATGGCAAAAGAAAAAGCCGGGAAGGGTTTCCTTCCCGGCTTTGAGCCTTGCTGCGAGTTTGTGCGGTGGCGCTTAGTTGCCGGCGGCGCGGGCGGCTTCGTATTCGGCGACGAGCTTCTTCGTCACGTCGGCCGGGGCGGCCTCGTAGCCTTCCAGCACCAGGGTGTAGGAACCGCTGCCGCGCGTCATGGACCGCAGGTCCTTCGTGTAGTTGATCACCTCGGCGTAGGGCGCGCGCATCTTGATGACTGTCTCGCCGGCAGCAAAACCGGCGTCGGTGCCCACGATGCGGCCGCGACGGGTGGAGATGTCGCCCATGATAGTGCCGGCGTACTCCTCACCCACCGTCACCTCCAGGCTCGCCCACGGCTCCAGGATGATGGAACCGGCCTGCTCGCAGCAGGCGCGGAAGCCGATGCGGGCAGCCGTCTTGAAGGCCATCTCGTTGGAGTCCACGGAATGGTACGACCCGTCGAACACCGTGCACTTGACATCCACCATGGGATACCCGGCCAAAAAGCCCTCTTCCATGGCCTCGCGCACACCCTTGTCCACAGCCGGGATGAGGCCGTTCGGGATGGCGCCGCCCTTGATCTCGTCCACGAACTCGTAGCCCTCGCCGGGGATGGGGGCGATTCTCAGCCAGCAGTCGCCGAACTGGCCGGCGCCGCCGGTCTGCTTCTTGTGACGGCCCTGGGCCTCGGCGGTCTTCGTGATGGTCTCGCGGTAGGGAATGCGCACGGGCACGAGCTTCGCCTCAACCCCGGACTGCTCCTTCAGGCGCGCGAGCAGCATCTCCACCTGGGCCTCGCCCATGGCATGGATGATGGTCTGGTGCGTGTCCTCATCGCGGGTGATGCGGATGGTGGGGTCGGCCTCGGCGGCGCGGGCGAGGAAGGTGCCGAGCTTGTCCTCTTCCTTCTTCGACACGGCCTCGATGGCCACGGGGTACAGCGGCTCGGGCAGAGGCAAAGGCTCGATGGCGATAGTGCCCTCGCAGGAGAGCGTGTCGCCGGCGCGCACGTCGGAGAGCTTCGGCACCACCACGATGTCGCCGGCCTTCGCGCTCTTCACGTCCATGGCCTCTTTGCCCATCATGACCTGGATCTTGCCGAGGCGCTCCTTCTTGCCCGTGCGGCCGCACACGAGTTCCAGGCCGGGCTCCAGATAGCCGGAGATGACCTTCAGGAAGGTGAGGCGCCCCACGAACGGGTCGGAGACGGTCTTGAAGGCGAAGGCGCAGGGGGGCTTCGTCTCGTCGATGCGCACGGTCACGTCGTCGGCCATCTGGAAGCGGCCGTGGCTGCGCGGGTGCGGGAAGTAGGTGCAGATGTCCTCCATGAGCCCCTGCACGCCCTGCATGATGATGGTGCTCCCCACGAACACGGGGATGACGAGCTCCTGGGCGATGGCTTTGTCGAGCAGGCTCTCCAGTTCCTCCTGGGTGAGCTGCTCTTCGCCGTCGAGGTACTTCATCATGAGCTCGTCGTCGGCCTCGGCCACCAGATCGCACAGCTTGTCGCGGGCGATGCGGGCCTCCTCCTGGTACTTCTCCGGCAGCGTGTCCACGTCCTCCACGCGCTCGGCGGTGCCGCCGGGCTCGAAGTAGCGGGCCTTCATGCGGATGATGTCGATGACGCCCGCGAAGTCGGCGCCCTGACCGATGGGAATAGTCACCGCGCCCAGACGGCCGCCGAAGCGCGCGTGCAGAAGCGCCATGGCCGCGTCGAAGTTCGCGCCCTCACGGTCGATGTGGTTGATGTAGACGGCGCGCGACAGGCGCATGTCCTCGGCCTCGCGCCACAACTTCGTGGTCATCACGCCCGGGCCGTCGGCGGCGTCCACCACGAACAGCGCCATCTCCGCGGCCTGCATGGTGGCCAACGTGTCGCCGATGAAGTCGGGATGCCCCGAGGTATCGAGCACGTTGATCTTGTAGTCCTTGTAGGGAATGGGCGCGATGGAGGTGGAGATGGTGAACTTGCGCTTGATCTCCTCGGGGTCGTAGTCGAGATACGACTTGCCGTCGTGGGTCGTGCCCATGCGCGGGGTCTTGCCGGAAACGTACAGCATGGCCTCGGCCAGCGACGTTTTGCCCGCGCCGTCCTGCCCTACCAGGACGATGTTTCTGACGTGTTCGGGAGCTGGAGCTGCCATGGGCGACCACCTGCCTTCCTTGTCGAGGGCGCCCGCACCCCTTGCGCGGGCTTTCCCTGATCGCACGGCCCGCGCGGGCCGCACGGCAAAGCGGTGCCGTCGTGCCGGGCGTCCGGTCGCTTGTTGACGCAGTGACAGCGAGCGGTCGCTTTGAGCCGGCGAACGGCATTTTCGTCATGGGTTCATCTTAGCAAAAGGGCGCCGCCTCGCAGAGTGCAGCGCCCAGTTATTTTGAACGGGAAAAGGGACGGCCTTACAACTCCCCGATGATGCGGGCGGCGCGAGCAGCGCATTCGGCCTTGGCGCGCTCCACATCGATGGTGGGCCACGCGCCGTCGCGGTAGACGACCTCGCCATCGCACATCGTGAGCACCACATCGGCCCCGTCGCCGGCGTACACGATGTTGTACACCACATCGGTCGCCGGGCACCACGAGGGGCCCGACGTGTCCAGCACGCACAGATCGGCGCGCATGCCCTCGGCGATAGTCCCGCAGTCGTCACGGCCCTGGGAGAGCGCCCCCACGCGCGTGGCCGCCGCCAGGGCCTGCTGGGGCGTCACTGCCGTCGGGTCCAGGGTGGCCCCCTTGTAGATGAGCGCCTGCAGGTACATGTCGTGGAAGAGGTTGTGGTTGTTGTTCGACGCCATGCCGTCCGACCCTAGGCACACGGGAATATTCCGGCGCAGCATCTCGGGAATGGGGGCGAACCCGCTGCCGAGCTTCATGTTGGAGGCGGGGTTGTTGGCCACGAACACGCCGCGGGCGGCCAGAATGTCCAGATCGGCGTCATCGACCCACACGCAATGGGCCGCCGTCACCGGCACATCGAACAGGCCGAGGCTGTCGAAGTACGCCACCGGAGAGAGGCCCCCGTGGCGCTCGCGGCACTCGCGCACCTCCTTCTCGGTCTCGGACAGGTGGATGTGCAGCCGCAAGTCGGTTCCGCGCACGATGTCCAGGATGTCGCGGCACACCGTCTCGGTGGACAGGTACTCGGAATGGATGTTGTAGTCGATGCGGATGCGGCCCTCCCCCGCCCCGTGCCAGTCGCGCACGAGCGCCTCCATCTGGGCGCAGATGGGGTATTCCGCGTAGGGCTTCTCCTCGAAGGCCACCAGGCCCTCGCACATGTTGGCCTTCATGCCCGCCTCGAGCACCGCGCGCGAACGCTCCTCGGAGGCGTAGTACATGTCCGAGAAGCTGACGACGCCAAAGCGCGCCATCTCGGCGCAGGCGAGCACCGTACCCCAGTAGCAGTCCTCGGCGGTCATCTTGGCCTCGAAGGGGAAACAGCGCTCCTCGAGCCAGCGCTGGAGCGGCAGGTTCTCGGCGAACCCGCGCAGCAGCGTCATGGGAGCGTGGGCGTGAGCGTTGTAGAGCGCCGGCATGAGCAGCCTGCCCACACCGTCGTACACCTCGCCGAAGGAGGCCGCCGCCTCGGGTGCGGGCGGCTCGGCGCCCACATAGGCAATGCGCCCGTCGCGCACGCCCACCCACTGGTGGGGGCGCACGGCGAGGTTCTCGTCTAGGATATCGATATCGGCGAAGAGCATGGCGGGGCCTTTCTCGCGGAGGCTAGGACTGCACGGCGAAGGTGGTGGGGAACAGATACCACGCGTCGCTGATCTTCACGACGCAGTAGGGGGTGTCCACGGGCGGGACGGCGGCCGCATCGTCAGCGGCATCGGCCGCACCATCGGCGGCGGCGTCGACGGGCACGGCGGTCGCATGGTAGGCCGCCTGCAGGAAGCGCTCGAGGCCGAGGGCCGCGAAGCGCTCCTCGATGGCGTGCCGCTCGTCGGCGCTCAGCGCATCGCCCTGCTCGAGGGCGAAAGACCCCGAGGGGATGGCCGCCGCCAAGGCGCCCACCTCGTCGTCGTGCAGGCGCGCGGCCAGGGCGTCGGCGGAATCGGCGCCCACCTCGGCGGCCCAGGCGGCCACGTAGTCGGCGGGCATGAGCGTGAGCGCGCTCGCCGCCCAGGCGTCCATGACGGCCGCGTCGTCGGGTGCGGCGACGGCCGGGGCCAGGCCGGGTACCATGGCCGCCAGCACATCACCGGCGAAGGCGTAGCCCGCCCCCTCCGCCATGATGGGCTCGGAGGGCATGGGGGCGCCGTCGGGGCCGAGCATGCCGTTGGTCTCGACGGCGTCATCTGACGGCGCGGCGGCCTCGGCGCCATCGCCCTCGGCGGGAGCTTCCTGCTCGTCAGAAGCCGCGGGCGCCTCGATGGCAGCATCGGCCGCGGGCACCTCGGCGGGGGCGGAGGAGAAGCGGCCCATGAGCATCGGCACGGCCACCACTGCCGCGATCACCACCACGAGGCCCACCACGCCCGCAGCGAGGCCCACGGGGTTCGGGCCCTTCTCGTCCTCGCCCGCGGCGCCCTCTTCTGCCGGCTCCGGCGCGGGGGAAGGGGCTCCGCCGTCCGGGGCGGCCGGGGTGCCCTCGGTGCGCGGGGGAACCTCCTGCTCGGCGCGATGCGGGTCATCGGGGAGAAGCTGCTCGGTCATGCGGCCTCCTTCTGGGGTGCGAAACAACACGGGGAACTATCAGGGCCAAGGATACCCCATAACGCAAGGGAGCGGGCATCACGCCCGCTCCCTCTTCGCTTAATCCCCTTTCGCCGCGGCGCGGAAGGCGCCCCGGGGCGCTCCCGCGCGCTTCCCGTTAGGCGGGAGCGACGGCATCATCCTCCTGCTCCTCCCGCCGGCGCCGCACCAGCGCGGCAAGGAGCGCGATGAGGGACGCCCCGGCCACGAGCAACAGCAGGAACCGCACGAACGACAGCGGGTCGCCGGTCTGGGGCAGCGCCAGTCGCGTGATCTTCGTCAACCAGTCGTCGTCCTCGCCAGGCACAGGCGCCGGATCGTCGATGGTCGGATCGTCGACGACGGGAACCTCCGGGTCGGGCTCCTCCTCGATGGGGACGTGGATGCCCAGATCCACCGAGGTGCCCGCATCGCGGGTCCAGCTGTAGCCGGCAAGCACCGCGTAGGCGTGGCCGTAGGCGTTCACGCCCTGGGAGCGCACCGTCGTCGTCGGCAGCACCCCGGTCGTGCCCTCGGCCTCCTCGGTCAGCGAGCCCAGCACGTTCAGGTGCGCGTAGTCGTTGTCGACGTTGCGGTCGCTGCCGACGTTGAGCGGCACGTAGCGGGCGTCATCGGGCTTCACCATGCGCACGCGGTAGCTGTAGGGGCGACCGTACTGGTCGGCCACGGGCACGCCGGCGAAGGCGTAGGCACCTTCCTCGTCGGTCGTGGTGGCAGCCACGCGCTCCCACTCGCCCGTGTGCAGGATGCCGTCCTCCTCCAACCGCTCGCCCGGCGGCAGCAGGGCCGCCTGGGCCGCATCGGGATCGGCGTACACCATATACGACGCCGCGTCGTCGGGAACGGAGGGGTCGCCCTCGGGCGCGGTCGGGTCATCGGTCGGGTCATCGGTCGGGTCGCCCTCGGAATCGCCCGCATCGCCCTCGGGGCCCGCAGGCTCCTCGGTATCCGCGTCCCCGCCGAACGCGGGAGGCTCGCCGGCATCGGTACCGGCATCGTCGGCGACCTCGAGCAGAACCGCCAGCGCCGCCGCGATGCGGGAGGCGGGCGTCTCGTCGCCGGCCTCCGGCCCCTCGGGCTCGGGGGGCTCGGGAGACTCCGGACCCTCGGGATCGGTCGGTTCCTCCGTGCCCTCGGACTCATCGGGATCGGTCGGGCTCTCGGGTCCTGTGGGCTCCTCGGGATCCGCAGGCACATCGGGGTCAGCCGGCGTATCGGGAACCTCGGGATCGGCCGGCGTATCGGGAACCTCGGGAGCCGGGTCGTTCTTGTCGCGCGTGTCGAAGTCGCGGGCGTTGTGGTCGCGCGCGAGCTGCTTGGCGATGCCCGCCGGCAGCGCGTCGTAGTAGCGCTCCGACAGCTCCAGCGGCTCGCCGGCGGCGTTGAGGTCGCAACCGGCCACACCGTCGCCGACCCGCGACAGCCAGCCAGCGTCCATGGCGTCGTCGGCACTCACGATGGTGCGCTCCAGCCACACCTCGCGATCCTCCAGACGCTCGTCATCGTCGTCCAGGATGCCGTCCTCGGCCGCGTCGTCGAACACCACGCCGCTGATGGTGGTGCCGGCATGGGGGATGAGGCCAGTGTCGTTGAACTCGGAGTCGTGCACGGCGGCCATGGACCACTCCAGCCCGTCCGGGCCGTCGGCGATGACGCGCTCGGCAGGCTCGCCGACCTGGCGGTTCATCGAGAGCACGATCAGGCCGTCCACCGGCTCATCGGGAATGAGGCGGGTGGTGTTCTCGTCGAGGTCGGAGTTGACCGTCGCGTCTCCCCCGCGCTTCATCGGGGAGATGCCGTAGCCGCCGGGCACCGAGAGCACGTGCACCCGGTAGCCGTACACGACGTTGATCTCCTCCTCGTCGCGCATCTTAGTGCCCGTGGCCTCCAGCTCCTCGAACTTCCAGGAGCCGTCCTCGGCGGAGAGCTGGCGACGCTCGTAGGCCAGATCGCCCTCGGCGTCGTTGAAGGCCGCGTCGTAGATCCAGCGGTCGGCTTCGGCGTCGTACCAGTAGCGCGTCAGCTCCACGGGCACGCCGGCGATACCCGGCTCGCCCTCGGCGCGGATGCCGTCATGGTTGCCGTCGCGCCACACGCAACCGGAGATGGAGGCGCGGGTGATGGCCTTCAGGCCCGCGTCGCCGCCGCGCTGGGCGTTCAGCGCATGGGGCGTGTCGTAGTCCACGGCGTTGTAGACGTCGTTGTACTGCTGGGTGCCGTCGGTGCCCGCCGCCGGCACCGAGACCAGCACGTAGCCGTCGCGGCGCACCGCGCTGTGCTCGACGAATTGCTCGCACAGGTTGAGCACGCCGTTCTCGTCGCGCTCGAGGTCGGAGTCCTCGCGCACGAGGGAGGGCTCCACCTGCAGGCGCGTCGGCGCGAAGGCGCCCAGCTCGCCCACCACGAGGCGGTAGCTCACCAGCACTACCTCGTCGCTCACGCCGCGCTCGCCCCAGGCCACCGGCTTGCCGTTCTCGTCCAGCTGCAGGTAGCTCGGCACCCGCAGCCCGTTGTCGCCGAAGGAGTAGATGCCCTCCGCATCGGTACGGGCCACCTGGGCGCCCACCGGCGTCGCCACCCGGGAGACCTGGCGCTCGGTGGCGCCCTCGGGCAGGTAGTTCACCGAGGAGCCGATGACATCGCTCAAGGTCCTGAAGGCGATGGCGCCCACCACGGGCATGGCGGCCGTACCGGGCTCGCCGGCCTCCCCGTCCGCCGCGGCCACGACAGCGCCCTCGTCGGGGTTCTCGCCTTCGGAGCCGCCCTCGGAGTCGCCCTCGTCGGGGTTCTCCGAGCCCTCGGGGTTCTCGGGATTCTCCGGCCCCTCCGGCTCCTCGGGCTCCGTCGCGTTCGGATCGGCCACCTTGCGCACCTGGATCTCGTAGTCAGTCATGGGCGCCAAATCCTCGAAGCTCAGCGTGAGCGCGTCCGCCGGCGCGTCGCCCTCGGGCAACGCGAGCGTCTGCCACGTCGCGGGCTCCTCGCCCTTCGGCGCCAGGCCCAGCTCCCAGCCGAGCGGCGCCGACTCGGGCAGCATGTCCTCGGGTCTCACCGACACCTCGGCCGTGGTGTCGTGGTAGGAAATCGTTCCGGCAAGCGTGCGGGGCACCGTGGTGGTGATCGTCTGGTCGGGATCGGCGGGATCCTCGCCTTCCACCTCGTCCTCGTAGTCGATCGCCCATGCCTTCACGGCCGCGCCGCGGGTGAGGATCTTCACCGTCTCCGCGCAGTAGGCGTCATGCCCCACCACGCGGCGGCCGATGACCTCGTACTCGCAGGCCGGCTCGATGGGCTCGGTCACGCCGTCGGCGCGGGCCGCCACGGCGAAGGTCCCGGCGGCCTCCTCGGCCCACTGCACGGGATCGTTGGAGGCATCGCCGTCCTCGTCATCGGCCCCGGCCAGGGCGAACCACTGCAGCTTGTCGAAGCTCCAGTCCGGATCGGCCGCATCGGAGGACTTGCGGATGGCGTACTCCATGCCCTCCATGGGCTGCACGAGCGACACCGTCGCGTCGGTGGCCTTCAGGTTGCCCAGGTAGGATTCGGCGTTGCCGAACTCCCGGTTGAGCACCCACGCGCCCGTCTCGGGATCCTGGTAGTACTGGGTGAGGTACACCTCGATGCCCGGCACCGGCTTCTCCAGAGAGGTCAGATCAACCGGGTAGTCCTCCCCGTCCAGGCGCGTGCTCATGTTGCGCAGGCCGTCGTAGTTCTCGTCGTTCCACACGATGCCGCGGATGACCGAGGTGTTGAAGGGCCCGAAGCCGGCGTTCATGTCGCCCTGGTCGTGGCCCTCGGACAGGTCGAACTCGAGCGCTGTGCCCTCGGAGGTGATAAGTCCCTCGCGGTAGACGTCCTCGGTGTCGTCGGTGGCGGGGCGGGCCAGCACGATGCGGCCGTCCACCACCGATACCGTGTCGACGGCCATTTCCACGTCATCGAAGGTCTCGATGCGGTTGAACTCGCCGAAGGCCACCGGGATGGTGTCCGTGTCGTAGATGTCGCGCACATCCGCGCCGCCCAGGCCCGCGTCCTTCTCCTGGAGCGCGGCGCCCTCGTCGTTCATGGCGCTGCGGCGGCCCTTGGAGTTGGGCGCCAGGCCGTCGGAGGAATCCACCAAAAGGCGCGTGACCGGCAGGCTGTTGGTGGAGGTGCTGTAGTCGCCGTCGTCGGACTTCTTGTTGTTCACCTCGACGGTGTAGCCGTAGAGGTTGCGATCCTCCGGGTTGTCCAAGTCGAACGGGGCCGACACCGGCAGGTTGGTGAACTCGTAGCGGCCGTTCTCGTCGGTCACCGCCACCTCGTTGCCGGGCTTGTCGTTCACGATGTCGTCCGGATCGACCGGGCCCACGTTGGGAATGTAGCGCACCCAGCGGTTCTCCTCGCCGCTCCACAGCCACACCTTCAGGTACACCTCGATGCCGGAAAGCGGCTCCTCGCCCGTATCGAGCAGGCCGTTGTAGTTCGCGTCGTGCCACAACGTGCCCGAGATCGTCTGCATGGGCACGTCCAGCACGCCGGCGTCGTTGTAGGCGCGGTCCGATCCGTCGGCCGGGTCGAACTGGTCCTCGGTGGCAACCGCGTCCAGGGCCGCCACGCGCGCCGCGCGCAGAGGCATCGTGTCGAGGGCGAGGGCCCGGGCTGCGGCGGCGCCGGCCAGCTGGCCCTTCATGCCGAGGCCGATGTCCTGGTTGTCGTTGTGGGAGGGCGCGGCGGTCACCACGTTCTCCATGTTGGAGATGCCGGGCTGGTAGGTGTTCAGCAGCACGTCGTACTCGTCGATGCCCTCCTCGTTGGTCTCGGCGTTCTTCATGAGCAGCGCGTCCTTCAGCCGGAAGTTGGAGTCGAGCGTGAAGTCGTCGCCGCGCAGGTACTTGGCGATCATGTAGGCGTTGCGCTTGAAGGCCGGGTCGGTGGCGCGCACGCGGTAGGCGTACACGATGACGTTGTCGTACTCGTCCCGGGTCTGGGTGAGCAGGTTGTCGAAGCGGTAGACGCCGTCGGTCTGCTCGCCCTCCGAGTCGATGCCGTTGGCCGTCATCTGGCTGCGGCCCTCGATGAGCGACATGCCGCCGGTGTTGTCGGCCTCGTAGTCCTCCCAGGTGTGGTCGGCATCGGCCCAGGCCGGATCCTTCTTCCAGCCGTCGATGGCCACGATCTCGCCGGAGCCGTCGTCGGCGTAGGTGATATTCGGAATGTAGCGCTCGAGCGTCACACGGATGTCGTTCTTGCCCTTCTCCATCTCCATGACCGGCTCGCCCGTGGCGTCGAGCACCTCATCGCCGTTCTCGTCGAGCACCGGCACCTCGTTCTGGATGCCGTCGTTGTTGGTGTCGGTCCACACCACGCCCACGATGGACTGCACCGGGGGCTCGAGCATGCCGGCGTCGCCGCCGTCGATGACGCGCCCGGTGCGGTTGCCGTCCTCGTCGACCTCGCCCACGTTCCCCGGCCGCGCGCGCAGCCAGTCGTACTGGACGCCGTTCTCGAAGCCGGACACCTCGGACAGGCCGCAGGCCACGTCCTCGGCGGCCACGATCACCTGCGAGTCCTTCCTCAGCTCCCGCTTGGTCACGGTGTTGTAGCTCAGGTGGGCCTCGTCGATGGTGTCGGCCAGGATGATCTGGCCCTCGTTGGCGCGCACGAGGTACTGCTCGCTGTTGTCGGAGCCGCGGAAGAGCTCGCGGCCCTGGATGGCGATGCCCCGCGCCTCCCGGTTGCCCTCGGCGTTCTCGATGTCGGCGTCGGCGAGCACGTCGTCGTCGGCATGGTAGCGCGTCAGCAGCCAGTGGATGTCGTCGGCGGCGTCATCGGGCGTGCCGTTGTCGTCGACGAGGGTCTCCTTCAGGGCCACGCGGTAGGCGGCCAGGTAGTGGGTGCCGTCGGGGGCGGTGTAGGCCGTGGGCAGCTCGTTGAACTGGTAGCTGCCGTCGGTGCCCGTCACCTGGGAGATGAGGCCGCCGCCCAGGACGGTCGCCCCGTGGGCCGCACCGTCGGATCCCTCCACGGACGAGGCACCGGGCACCGCCGCGGTGCGCAGATCCTGCCCGAAGGCGGTGTTCTGCTCCCAGCGGCCCGAAACGCCGTCGGCGCCGGGCACCCAGTACCACTGGCTCAAGAGCACCGTCTGGCCCTCCAGCCCCGGCTCGCAGGGCGAGTAGCTGCCGTCGGCGCCGGCGAGCTTGTCGGCGGCGTCGGGGTCGTAGGCCGCGTCCTCCGGATCGGCCGTCTCCGGCCGCTCCTCGGCCAGGCTGTAGCTGCCGTCGCCGGTCTTCGCCTGCACGCCGTCGTAGTTCGCGTCGTTCCAGATGCGGCCGGCCACGCTGGAGCGCGGCACCTCCACCAGGCCCGCATCCCAGTGCTCGATGGGGTTGGCGTCGGCCAGGTCATAGCGCATCACCGTGCCGCGGCCGTCGGCCGTGGGGCCGGCCACGGTGCGCACCGTCTCGGCCGACACGCCCTCGGGCAGATCCCCGAAGGCCTCGATCTCCTTGGCCACCACGATCATGGAGTTCAGCGACGTGTCGGTGTCCACCGTCAGGCCGTCCTCGTTCAGATAGTAGCTGCCCGCGTGGGCGGCCTTGCTGTGCGCGTTGCCGTCCTCGTCCACCCATTCCCACTGGGTGCCGTCGGAGGACAGGTGCAGATCGAGCAGCGAGCCGAGGCGGGTGGTCTGCGCGATGCGGTTGCCGTCGCGGTCCACGAACCACCACGCGCCGCCGGCGCGGTCGAAGGCCACGCCCTCGGTGCCGCTCGCCCTGCCGGCCGCCACCTGGATCTTCAGGTTGGCCGGGTCGAAGGTGGCCCACACGGCGTTGGTGGAGTCGTAGCGAATGTACTCGTTGCCGCTGTTCATGTCGAAGTTGCCGGGGAAGAAGCTGTTGGTCGCCACGTTGCTCGCATCGGAGTCGAGCTCCTCGTCGAGCTGGGTGGACGCGCCCGTGAGCGACGAGGTGAACGGGCTGTGCAGCGTCGTGGCCCAGTCGCGCCCGTGGCTCGCCAGGGTGGCGCGGTCGAGGCGCAGGCGGTAGCCGGCCAGGAACTTCAGCTTCTCGTCCTCGGTCTTGCCGGGGGTGTCGTCCTCGGGGTCGGCCACGTAGGTGGACACGCCCTTGAACACGTACTGGCCGGAGGGCGTGGTGGTCTCCACCGTGGTCTTGGGCTGCTTGGCGGCGGGCACCTGCACCCACGTGCCCTGCATGCTCGGTTCCTTGTCGGGGTTGGCGCGCAGCTCGTCGTAGTTGCTCGGCTTCCACCAGTACTGCTCGAGGCACACCTTCATACCGCCGATGCCCTCTTCGCTCATGCCCTGCAGGCCGTCGTAGTCGGCGTCGTTCCAGATGTAGTTGCCCAGGTACCCCTTGGTGCCGTCCACCCAGCCGAGGGCGAACTTGTGCTGCACCTGGTAGCCCTCGTCTGGGTTGCCGGGAACCTCCAGCAGCATGACGCCGTTATCGTCCACCGGCACCTTGGAGGTGAAGGGCTTGGTGCGGGCGATGCCGCTCTCCAGGCGCAAATCGTTGTCCCACACCCCGGTCTGCCAGCGCTTCGCGCCGCCGTTCCAGGTGATCGTGGGATAGGTGAGCGCGCTGTCGTCCCAGGTGTACACGCTCGGCTTCAGCAGGCGCTGGCGGGTGTCCTCCGCCACGATGACGTAGCGCTTGTCGGGCACGAGCGTCCACTCGAAGTAGCCGTTGGCGCCGGTCACCGTGGTGGTCGGGTTGCCGTCGGCGTCGGTCGCCGGCACCACGCCGTTCTTCAGCACGCCGTCCTCCGGGTCCATGCCCCAGCCGTAGCGGTCCTCCACCTTGCCGGTGGTGGGGTTGATCACCTGCTCGTACTCGAACAGGGTCACCTTCATGTTGGCCAGGCGCAGCTCCTTGTTGGGCTTGCCGGAGTTCATGGCGTCCACCGGGTCGGCCAGATCCAGGTCGACCCCCGAGGTGTCCAGCACGCCGTTGATGTCGGCGGGATCCTCCTCCACGTAGGGAACCTCGGGGTTGTCCGGGTTCTCCTCCATGTCGTCGCGGAACACCACGCCGGTGTAGGTGACCGGGCGCGCGATGCCCACGTCGTAGCTCGTGGCCGCGGCGTCGTAGGCGGCGTGCAGCGCATCCCATTCGCCCTTCTTGAACTTCTCGGGGTCGTAGTCCACGCCCTCCACCTCGAAGGCGTCGGAGGTGGCCACGAGCTTGCCGTTGCTGCGGTCCACGGTCATCGCCACGTCGGGCTCGCCGTCGCCGTCGGCATCGGGGCCGATGCGCTTGGTGGTCAGCGCGTAGGTCTTGTAGGCGTCGGGGAAGGTGAAGCGCAGGCGGTACTTGCCCGGCTCCAGGCAGGAGAAGATATAGTAGCCGTCGTTGTCGTAGTAGTCGCTCTCGGTGGTGAAGGTGTAGGGGGCGCCGGAGGTGGCCGCCGTGTAGCTCTCCGTCTCGTTGAGCACCGGAAGGCCCGTCACCGGGTCGCCCTCCACCCAGCGGCTCTCGTTGTTGGTCTTGTCGTCGCACACCTGCACCGACACCACGCCGTCGCGGTTGACCGGGTTGCCGTACTCGTTGAGCAGCTCCACGAGCACGCCGTTCACGCCCGGATCCTCCGGCTCGCCATCGAAGTCCACGTCGGTGTAGATGTCGGACACCGAGCAGGCGGCGTTGGCGTCGTCGCGGTAGCTGTAGTACAGCTTCATGGAGTTGAACTCGTCGCGGGAGGGCTCGCTGTCCTGGTCGACCACGGTGAAGCCCTTCTCCGTCGCCGGCAGGTAGCGGCCGTTGGGCGCCTTGTGGTAGGTGGTCCGGCGCTGGACGCGGGCCAGCGGGTCCACCGGCTCGCCGAAGGCGTCGAGCTGCACGTCGGAGTCGTAGACCGGCTCTCCCTTGCGGTCGAGGGTCACCACGCGTCCGTAGCCGTCGATGCCCACGAGCTTGCCCTCGGTGTCGTCCTGGTCGGTGTTCCAGTCCGGATCGATCCACACGTAGTCGCCGATGTAGCCCTTCTTGTCGGGCGCGTCGATGAAGGTGCCCGCCAGGTGGGTCTCGATGAACGAGCGGTTCGTGTCGCGGATGCCGTCGCGGGTGATGCGCTGGGCGAACGAGTTCCACTGGGTGACCTCGGCCAGGCGCGCCGCCGCGTCGGCGTTGTCGGCGTCCTCGTCCAGGTTCATGTCGAACTCGGGCTTGCCGGTGATGTCGCCGTTGTACTTGGGAAGGTTCAGCGGCGCGCGCATGTCCACCGTCATGCGGATCCAGCCGAGCGCCGAGAGGTACAGCTTGGTGTCGAGCAGCTTGGCCCAGATGAACTGGATGCCCTTCAGAAGCTCGGCCTCCTGCTCGGGGTTGTTCTCGATGTAGGCGCGCAGGTCGTTGAGGTTGACCATGCCGATGGTCTCCATCTCCTCGTCGCTGGCGCTCTTCTGGTTCATCCAGGTCTGGATGAGCTGGTTGGCGGTGTTCTGCCCCAACGGGTAGGTCGGGTGCGCGATGCCGATGACAGTCGGGTGCTCCTCGTCGTTCAGGCCGGTCTTCAGCGTCACGACGCCGTTCTCATCGGTCTTGTAGGTGAGGGCGCCCTGGGACAGGCGGGTGATGCTGCTGCCGTCGCGGCTGATGGCGAAGGGGCCCACCCACACGCTCGCGCTCTCGTCGTCGATGGGGATGAGGCGTCCCTCGGGGTTGGCGAGGTCCTTCGGGTCGAAGCGCATCAGCTGGATGGAGTCGAGGCTGGTCACCCAACCCGACCAGGTGCTGTTGCGGTTCTGCTTGCGGATGTTCAGCGTGTCGTTCTCGTAGGGCAGCACGTTCAGGAAAGTGGTCCAGATGTTGCCCGTGGCCGACTCCTCGCTCGTGCCGGTGTTCACCGCGCTCATGGTGTAGGTGTAGCCGGTGCCCTCGGGAACCGCGGCCGGGCCGTCGCCGTCCTTGGTCTTGAGCGAGTCGAGGATGGTGCTCGAGGTGTGCTTCTGGGCGATGTTCTCATTGCTCTTGAAGCCTACGGCGGTCAGCTGGTGGGCGATCTGCTTCTGGTCGGTCTGGCCGTCCAGGTTCACGTCGCGGTCGTCGCGGATGAGCGAGACACGGTCGGTGGTGTCCTGGGTGGAGGGAACGTACCCGTTGAAGTTGCCTTCCTTGTAGCCGAAGCCGGTGGTGGTGAGGAGCTCCTGGGGAATGGAGGCGTCGGCGTCGGGGCGCACGGGCATCAGCATCTCGATGACGATGCCCTGGCCCATGCCCAGACGGCCGCGGGCCGTGTAGGAGCCGTTGGTGCCCTGGCGGGTCTCGCCGGTGAAGCGCCAGTTGATGAACTTGCGGTTGTAGTTCACTTCCTTGATGACGTTGCCGTCCTCGTCCTTCACGGCCACCACGTTGCCGATCTTGTCCTCGACGCGCATGCCGCCGTCGGTGTTGCGCACGGCGTGGTAGAGGCTCGGGTCGTTCAGCTGCGGGGTGGTGGAGGACACCGGCAGGGTGCTCTTCATGTTCAGCTGGTCGTCGAAAGTGGCCACGCGGTAGGTCCACACGGGCACCGCGTCGTTGATGGCCTCGGCCGACTTCAGCGTCACCGACTTGGTGATGGGCTTCATGCCCAGCACGCGCTCCTTGGTGGCCTTGTCGATGAGGTAGCCGTCGGCGTCCACGTCGTAGGCGCTGAAGTCGATGGGGTTGCCGTTCATGTCGAGCTGGCCCTCGAGGCCGGCCACGAGCTCGGCGCCCTCGTCGTAGGCGATGTTGCCCTCGTCGTCCATCTCGTAGGTGTTCACGCGGATGGACTCCGAGCTGAACCTCGCGTTCAGCGGGCAGTACACGCGCGTGGCGAGGATGGGCACCGGCGCGTCGTCGGGCCCGAGCAGGTTGCCGTTCTCATCGGTGTAGTCGCCCTCGGAGTTGGTGTAGTACAGCGGGCGGCCGTTGTCGTCGGTGGCCTGGGTGGGGTTGTTGTCCTTGTCCAGCACGTAGCCGGCATCCACCTTGGCCTTGATGTCCTCGAGCGCGTTGGGATCCATGAGCCGCGACACGGAGCCGCGGATGAGCTTGCCGTCGCGGTTGATGTAGGAGCCCATGATGAGATCGGTGTAGGGCTTGCCGTTCGCGTCGGTGCCGCGATCGACATACACCTCGGTGCGGGTGGCCTCGGTGTTGCCGAACACCCACTTCTCGTAGGCGCCGGGGGTGTTGTAGGGTACCGCCTTGATGGCGCCGGGCACGTAGCCGGCCATGCCGGGGGTGCCCACCGCATCCACGAACTGGTACTTGTTAGCGGTGTCGGGGGCCACGCCCGTGCCCATGAGCCAGTTGGCCGACAGGCTTCCCGAGCCGTTCAGGGCGTCGGCGGCGGTCTTGGCGTCCACCACCGAGTTGGGAATGTACTGGAAGCTGTTCACATCCATGCCGGCGGCGGCGCCGAAGCCCTCGATGAAGGGCAGCAGCATGGAGATCTGGGGGTTGGTGCAGTAGTCCACCGAGGGGCTGCCGCCCACGCCCAAGTACTTCAGCTGGGCCTTCGACAGGTTGTTCAGCGTGATGGTGAAGCGCATCATGCGGGAGTTGTCCACCTCGATGGCGGGCTTGCCGGAGTTCCAGCTGTAGCTGGACTCGCCGGTGCCGTTGTAGTAAGCCTGGGTGGCGAACACGCGCAGGTAGGGGTACTCGGGATCGCGGTAGAAGCCCACGCGGTCGCGCTCGGTCTCCACGAACTTGGTGTCGTCGTAGCGCGGCACGGCGGACACGAAGTGGTTGATATGGGCGGCGGTGGACCACACGCTCGAGCCGCCGTTGGGGTCGCTCACCGTGGGGCGCGCCTTGCAGCAGTCGCGTTCGGGGTCGGTGTCGTGATCGCACTTGTCTTCGTCGCACACGAGCTTGTTGGTTGAGGTTTCCAGATGCACGTTATGGTACTTGGCGCAGTAGCTCTCCGGATTGTTCGGATCGCCGTCGGACTCGTGGTGGTACACGCAGTAGCCGTTGGCGTCCTTCTCGTGCTCGCACTCATGGATGGTGGCGCCGCCGCTGCCCTCGTCAAGCAGCGAGATGCCCTCGTCATCGGGATCGATGGCATCGGCCGCCACCGTGACCACCTCCGGGGTGCCGGCGCTGCTCAGGCTCTGGGCGATCTGGTCGGCCACCTCGGCCGGCACGTCGTCGTCCACCATCACCTGCATGCGGGAGGCGCCCACTCCCAGCGCGCTCGCGCCGGTGACGGAGGCCGCGCGCAGCGTGTGGGCGTGGTTCGGGTTGCCGACATGCTCGCTGTAGGTGCCCTGGTCGGTGTCGGTGGAGGGGTCGTCCACCACGAACGCGCTGCCGGACACGCCGGCGGCGTTCTGGGTGATGGACACGGGCAGGAAGGTCTTGGCCTTGGTGACCTTGATGTCGCTCGACATCTCGTAGGACCACGTGCCGTCGGCCTTCTCAACCCAGGCCATGCCCTCGCGGGTCTGGTAGGTGCCGTCGGCGTTCTTGCGCCACTCCCAGCCGGTGTTCATGCGGTTCGGGTCGATGTCGTCGGCCTCCTGGATGCCCGCCGTGGCCTCCTTCGTCAGCGGGCTCGAGTTGTCATAGGGCATGGCGTCCACGGCCAGGCGGAACCCGTGGGGCACCGGCGTCTCGTAGGCGGGCAGGTCGTCGCCGGCGCCCACGGTCTTGCCGTCGGCTGCCTTGATGACCCAGCGCACCTGGCGCACGTCGTAGCTGCCCGACACGAGGCCGTACTTGGCCAGCGCCGGCTCCTCGTACAAGTCGATCACGTGGTTGGTCTTGTCGGCCACCGAATATCCGGTCTTGCTGCCCACGAGCACCCAGGTACCCTCGTTCTCGTCGGCGGTGTTGTGGTCGCCGGTCACCTTCTCGTCCTCGCCGTACCAGTAGTCGCGGTCGGCGTCGGTGCCGGGCAGCGCGTAGTTCTCGTGCGCGATGCAGTCCGGGCCGTTCTGCTCCTCGTAGCCGTTCTTGAACTCGCTGATGTCGGCGCTCGCCACGCGCACGTACACGAACACGCGCAGCTTCTGCTCGAGCGCCTTCTTCTCGGCCATCTCGGCCGCCTCGGCGCTGCCGGGCGCAGGCGTGTACTCGTGGCTCTCGTTGGCGCGGACCTCCTTGTAGGTCATCTGCGGGTCGGAGGGCGGGTTGGCGAAGTCGGTCGTGTGGTTGATGTAGAACAGCGGCGCTGGGTCGAGGCCGGTGACGTCGTCGGTCAGGTTGGTGTCGATGTCGTAGTCGTCGAGGTTCACGTCCTCGCCCTCGCCGGACACCAGCTTCACCGAGAGCAGCTCATAGGTGTACACCGTGGTGACCACGGTGCCGCCCATGCCGTCGTCTTCCGTGTGCATGGTGGGAACAATGCGCACGCGGGCCTGGTACTTGTTGGCGCCGTTGTCGTCGTCCAGGATCATGTCGTTGGAGGTGTAGATGTACTGCTCGTCCTCCGACAGGTTCAGGCGTGCCGAGCGGGTGGCGCCGGCCTTGGTGGGATAGCGCAGGTAGAAGATCTCCTCCTTGGGATTGAAGGGAATCTCCTCGCCGTAGATGTAGCCGTGCTGCAGCGTGACGGTGCTCTTGGTGCCGGCGTTGTCTTCCAGGGTAACGGTGGCGGTGCCGTCGGCGTTCTCGGTCATGCCGACGATGGTGCGGGCGCGCATGGTGAGGCTGCCAGCCGAGCTAGGATAGAAGAAGTCCCCGAAAGCCGGATCCTTGCCGTACACGTCGGTCATGTTCTTGCCGCTCGAGGAGGCCAGGGTGGACACCTCGCTCATCACGCCGGTATTGGCGTGGGTCTTCAGGAAGAAGAAGCGGTTGGGGGTACCGTTGGCATCGAAGCCCAGGTACACCCGCACGGTGCCCGTAGCGGCGGCGATGTCGATGTAGTAGCACTCCGACACGTTGTTGCCGTCCACCGTGGCGCCAGTGAGATCCTGGTACTCCACGTAGTTGGCGGTCACCTCGTGCTCGGTGCCGTCGGAGTCGGTGAGCACGTACTTGTTGGCGCCGGGCACTTCCCACACGCCCGACTGCACGCTGTGGATGGAGGGGGTCAAACGCCCAATGGCGAGCTTCTTGGCGCCCTCCACGCTGTTGCCGAAGGGGGCGTCGGTGACGGTGGAGGAGCCGGTGGACCACCAGGGCACCTGCCAGTCCACGATGAAGCTGTTCACCGGCGCGCCGGTGTTGATGGCCTGGGTGAGGTAGAACTGGTTGTCGCCGCCGTCGTGGCCGTCGTCGGCGAACGACACGCCCGCGAAGTCGGAGCTCGTCACCTCGGTGCGGAGCACGGCGGTATCCCCACGCACGCTCGCGGAGGGCTTGCGGATGCGGAACAGGCCGGCGCTGTTGGTGAGGTGGCGCTCGATGATGCCGCTGTCCTCGTACCAGTTATCGTGGTCCAGATCGACCATCTCGATGTGGTCGCCGGTCATGGCGTCGTCGTAGGCGGCCGCGTCGTAGGAGAGCTTCGTGTTGCGGCCGTACTTGTAGAAGTAGGGGTTCTGGTTGTTGAAGTCGCCCACGCCGTAACGATAGCCGCTGTCGGAGGCCACGATGGGACGGGCGTAGGTGTGCCCGGCCTGGAAGGTGGCACCGGTGAACTCGGTGTAGCGCCACGTGCCGTCGCCGGTCTTCGTCAGCTCGTAGATGGGGTCGGCCTTCGCCTGGGCGCCCGCGCCCGCGAACGGGTTGGGCGTGTCGGCCTCGAAGGTGTGGGTCCAGCCCATGAGGCGGTCGAGGAAGCTCAGGTCCCGGTTCTCGGTGGTGATGTAGGCCGTGGACTTGTCGGACACCCAGGAGCGGATGGCGTTCACCTGGGCGTGGTAGTTGGCCACCTTGCCGTCGGTCACGAGGCCCTCCATGGCCGTGTCCTCGCTGCCCAGGTTGTCGATGCGGGTGCGCAGCTTCAGGGTGATGGAGTCGCCGTTGGCCAGGCAGCCGTCGGCCTTCACGCCGTCCCAGTACGCCTCCATCTGGGAATGGTGGCGCGCGAACTCGCTGTCGCGGGCGTCATCGGGCGGCGCGAGCTCGAACACGAGCACCTCGCCCGCATGGGAGCGCGGCTTGGAGGTGGAGCCCTGATCGGTGATGGTCCAGCTGCCGTCGGCGTTCTCCACCTTGGTGGCCGGCTTCACCACGTCGGTGGGATCGTCCACGTCGGGCTTGGCGTAGTCGCTCGCCGAGTAGTTGTTGGCGTCGTAGTCGGGCTGGGTGCGGATGTTCACCGTCCAGCCCTTCTCGATCAGCTGCTTGGGGGTGAGCTTCTCGTAGGTGGTGCCGGCCGGCTCGCGCAGGATGCGGCCGGTGGCGTTGCCCTCCTCGTCAATCTCGTCCACGTAGTTGTACTTCACGTGGGCGTATTCCACGTAGAAGGGATAGTTGTCGCCCTCGTAGCTGGTGAGCAGGCGCTCGAAGGCGGCGGCCTGCTGGGCGGCCGTCGGCTGGGTGGCCTTGTAGCGGGCGCTCGCCAGGCTCGGCAGTGTCAGCGGTCCCTGGGCCGTGGTGACGGTGTTGCCCGGCAGGGCGCCGTCGTCCTGCTCGGTCACCGACTCGTAGCTGTCCAGGATGTTGAGCAGCTTCTGCTTGTCGTAGAAGGTCACCTGGCTCGGCAGGTTCACCGTGAACACCAGCTTGGCATGGTTGATGTCGCCCGTGCCGCCCACATCGGTGACGGTCTCGGGGCCCACCTTCAAGGTGGAGGCGAACCACAGCTCGTCGTCGTAGGAGAAGGGCGCGTTGGCGTTCTCGCTGCCGGTGGCGGTCACGCGGCCGGCGTTGTCCAGGGTCTGGCCGTCGGTGGCGCCCTTGCCGGTGGTGGTGCTGGCCGTGGTGTTGTCGGGATCGGACGCGTCGTCGCTGGGCATGTCGGCGGGCGTGGTCTCCACCTCGAAGGCGCTGCTCAGGGTGGGGGTCTTCAGGCGCACGCGCATGGCGGCGAACACGCCGGCGTCGGTGTGGGTGGCCTGGCTCTCCTCCACCGTGGCAACGCCGTCGACGGTCTTGCGAACCTTGGTGGCGAACTTCTCGGTCACCGTGGCGACGCCGTTGCCGTTCAGGCCCTGGGTGGTGGCCTGGGACAGGGCGTACTGGGTGCGGTTCTTGTACTCCGACACGTTGATGCCCGCGGCCGTGGGCGTGAGGCTGTCGGCGTCGGCCACGTAGGTCACGAGCGGCGTCTTGCTGGTGGACAGCGTCTGCTCGCCGTACAGCTCGTGGTAGTTCACGGAGGTGCCGGCGGTTTCGGTGTAGCTGCCCATGTAGCCGATGAAGCGGTTGCGCATCACGCCGTCCACGGTCTCGCTGCCGGCGGCGGCGCTGCCGCTGAAGTAGTAGTTCTGGGGCAGCGCGCCCAGGTTCATCACGTCGTTGTAGTTGCCGCCCGAGCTGTTGCGGAAGTTGCGCATGTTGGCGAACGAACCATAGGACATATTCTCGTAGGTGTCCCGCAGATGGTCGCCGTCCCAGGCGAGGTTCTTCTCGTAGTCGAACTCGTAGGCAAGGCGGGTGGCGTAGCTCCAATAATACCAGGAGGCGCCGCGGAAGTCGGCGATGTTGTTGGTGCCCTCGTTGCGGTTGCCGTTCCAGTGGGTGGGATAGCTGGCCTTGGTGCCGTCCAAGCGGGCATCGGCCACCCACGAGGGGTTGTCGGAAAGGTAGGTGGTGCCGTTGCCGCCATGGGTGAAGCCCTGCCAATCGGCCGGCGAGCCCACGGTGAAGGGGCTGCCGAGCGTCTCGTCGGTGAGGAACTTATACCCGGTCATCTTGGAGGTGACGTAGGTGCGGATGGATTCGGTGGCGCGGCCCATCTCGATGTTGTTGGGCTGCTCGTCCCAGCGCGGCTCGCCGGTGGTGGCGATGTCGAACTTGAAGGTGTCCATCTCATAGGCCTTCAGACGGTGCTCCACCACGTCGGTGCCGCCGATGTTCTGGCTCGTCCAGTTCAGGTCGTCGGCCTTCGACTCGAAGCGCACCACGAAGCGGTAGCTCACGGTGAGGTCGTCGCCGGCCACCGGCTCGTAGGTGACCGTGGCGTTGAAGTTGCTCTTCTTGTAGTCCTCGTCCTCGTTGCCCGCGTCGTCGATGCGCGTGTTGGCATTGCCGCGGTCGCCCTGGTTCAGGGCGGTGGCGCCCTGGGTGTTGGCCACCTCCCAGTCGTCCAGTTTGAACTCCTGCACCACGCCGGGCCAGAGGCCATAGGGCTGGCGGGCGCCGGTCTTGTTGCGGTGCATGGGCACCATGCCCTCGGGCAGCACGATGGTCACCGTGGGCAGGATGAGGCTGCCCATCTGGCCGCCGTCCATGGAGTAGTTATGGGTGCGCGCGTAGTCCTTGTGCCAGTAGTACGACCAGTTGGTCACCTGGCCGGCCACATGATCCCACCAGTGGCGGTTCTCCACGTGCACGTTCAGCTGACGGGTCTCGGACTCGCTGGCCATGTAGTACTTGTCCACGTCGGCGCCCACGCCGTCCTCGCCGATGGAGTTCCACACGCGAACCACCGGCTTGCGCTGCTGGGCGCGGGTGCCGGTCTGGGCGTAGAGCACGGGGCTGTCGCCGTTGCCCGCGGCGCCGTAGGCCTCCTCGGGCATCTTGTAGGCGTAGCTCCACATGCCGCCCACGGCTGCGCCGTTGCCGGCGACCATGCCCATGTTGCGGCTGTCGTCGGCCGGCAGGGTGCCGTCGTCGTTGGTGATGCGCACCGTGTTGTTCTGGATGGTATAGCCATCAACGGCGGGCATGTTGGGAGAGCCCACCAGCTGCTGGCGGTTGTCGTCGGTGTGATACCAGTTGGTAATGGTGAACTTCCAATCCATGCCGGCATCTTGCATATGGGCGGCGCCCGCGGCGTTCTTGCCCTCGAAATGATCGTAGTCGAAGATGCTGTAGTAGGCCGACGACTTGCTCGGCTCCTCCCCCGTCTTCAAGGCGGCCTCGGTGCTCACCGGCGCGGTGTCCACGGGGCGCACGAGCACGCGGTCGTACCACATCTCGGATTCGTTGTTGCCGAACACGTGGGAGCCGATGTTCACCCGCAGCTGGTAGCCGCCGGTGGCGTAGGCGTCGCCAAGGCCGTTCACGTTCACGGTATCCGGGTCGGCGGCGTTGCGAGCGGTGCCGTCGTTGCTGCGGCCGAACCACTTGCCGAGCGCCTGGTTCACCGTCACGCGGATGACCCAGGGCTGCGAGGAGTCGCGGTACGACGCGCTCTGGTGGCTCGTGTTGCCCGCCTCGGTTTCCACCAGCTCGTACAAGCCGCGGGGGTCGGCGCCGTTCTCGTCGGTGCCGGCCACGTACTGGCGGGTCACGTAGTCGCCGGTCTCGGCGGCCACGTTGGTGTAGGTGCCCGCCTCGGAGTTGCCGGTGTTCGCGCTGCCAGCGCCGCTCAGATAGGGATCCTGCATGGTGGCGGGGGCGTCGTAGCCGGCGTAGGCGCTGTAGGGGGTCTGCAGCACCTCCACCGTCACGAAGTCGTCCGGCACCGCCACGAAGGTGCCGCTGGCCACAATGCCGCTCTGCTCGGCTGTGCCGCCGGTCCAGCTGCCACCCACGCCGGTGGTGGCGGAGAGCAGCTGGGCTTTCACCTGCTTCTTCACCAATTCGGTGGCCACGGTCAGATCGGACAAGTCGGCATGGTCGTCGGCCACCTCGATCTTCGGCTCGATGCCGCGGGGCATGATGTAGGTGAACTCCACACCGTCCAGGTTGCGGTCGCCGTAGTTGTAGGCGGTCAGGCGGCTCGTGAAGTCCTGGTTGTACTCCAAGGCCGTGACAGCCTGGTTGCGGTTCATGCCACGGGTATCCGATTCCACATCATTCCAAGAGTAATGGCTGTCGTTGATGTACCAGCCGATATGCGGGTCTTCCCCGGAGGTATAACGGGTCTTGGCCTTGTAGTTGCTCTCGTTGGACACCATCTGGGACGAGGTGGCGAGCCACGCCTTCTGCAGATGCACGCGGGTCTGGCTCCACACGAGCGGCGTGGCGGTGTTGCCCTCGCCGGCGTAGGCCACCTCCTTGCGCACCTTCTCGCCATCGGCGGTCTCGATGGTGTCGCCCACGATGCGGTCACGCAGCACGTACTGGTACCAGTCGCGCACGCGACGCACCGTGAAGGAGCTGCCGTTGTCGCTCACGAGGCCGAACAGGCTGCCGCCGGTGCCGGACATGCCGTTGCCGTAGTTGATGCCGTTGCCGTAGCTGCCGACGTTTCCGTTGCTGTTGGCGGCATACCAGTTCTCGTAGCGGGGCGTGCCCGGCAGCACGCCGGGGCCCGCCACCGTGGTGGTGCCGGGGGCCACGCCGGTGGCATCGGCCACCGTGGTGCCGCCCGGAGCCACCGGGCTGTAGCGCACGATCTGCTTGTTGCGAGTCACCTTCACGTCTTCGTCCAAGAACACGCCGCCCTCGGCACCGTTGGAGCTGTTGCCGCCGCCGTTGACGCCCCAGTTGTTCACGTTCCAGTCGCCGGAGCCGCCGCGCGGGTAGTAGTTGGTCTCCACGCCGGGGATGTACACGAGCGAGCCGTCGAACATCTCCCACAGGTCGGTCTGCTCGGCCTTGTCGCCGCTGAAGGCGGCCTCGTGCATGAGGTAGCTCATGTCCATGACGATGTTCTCGTTGGCCACCCGCACCGCGCCCCACCAGTCGCGGAAGGCGCCGATGCCGAAGTAGCCATCGCCGGAGTCGGAGCCGTTGCTGGCAGTGTTCAGCGGGTTGATGCGCCCGGAAGCGCTGTTGTTGTTCTGGTAGGGGTAGTAATAGTACTCGCCGATGCGCGGGAAGTACGACGGCTCGAGGCCGGTGTAGGACGCGCCGGTCAGCAGGTCGTTCACATTGGTCAGCCCGCGGCCCATGTACACCTGGGGCAGCCCGTCGACGGCCGCCTGCACGGGGAACCACAGCTCGATGACATCGCCCACCTCCATGCGGGTGGAGCCGGGCTGGATCTGATCCACCGGACGGGAGGCCTGATCCACATCGGACACCTCGGAGCCGGTGCCCGCGTCCACGTCCCCATCGGCCACCCACTGAATCTTGAAGGTGACGAAGTGGGTGTCGTAGCTGGAGTTGCGCGGATCCATATCGCTGAAGTAACGGTAGGGCGCGCTCGCGTTCTGGCGGTACACCATGTTGCCGCCCACGTCCTTCTGCTGGCCCTCGTCGATGGCGGTCACCTGCAGCTTCATGCCGCGGGTGCGGCTGGCGTACACGTCCTCATCGTCGCGGTTGGTCCACTTGATGCGGTTCTCCAGCAGGGCGGCCAGGTAGTCGGCGTCAATCTCGTCGCCGGCCACGCCCGCCTCCACGGCGGCCTGCTTCAGGTAGTCCACCGGGATGCGCTCGTAGATGACCGGGTTGTACAACTCGCCTTCCAGCTCGGTCACGCCGGAGTTGGTGCCCATGGGCACGTTGACGAGCGTGTCCTTGTACCAGAAGGTCTCGCCGGGCACATAACCGGTCTTCTGCTCGGCGTCCGGGTAGTAGGTGGAGTTGGAGGCCGTCGAGCCCACCGTCTTCCACGGCAGGTACTTGCTGCCGGAGGCCTCGTTCACCTGGGCCTCGGTCTGGAAGGCCTGGTTCTGGAAGCGCATGATGGGCGTGCGGCGGTACACCACGCGGGTGGTGTCCTTGTTCTCGTCCTGCTTGGTGAGCAGGGTGCCGTGGGTCACGGCGGCATCGGAGGTGCCCAGAGGCGCGCTCACGTGGTCGAGGTCGGCCGGCTTGTTCAGCGGGTCGTCCGCGTAGGTGGTGGCCGCCGGATCGGGGCGCGTGCCGCCGTCGCCGAGGAAGGAGAGCACGGTGTTCTCGTTGTGGAAGTGGGTGAAGGCCAGATCGGTCTTCAGGGTGCCCGTCCACTTGTTGGCCTGCTCGGTGCCGGTGGAGATGGCCGCGCCGGTGTTGTCCAGGCGGATGTCCTGGTAGCGGGCGACGCCGTCGAGCACCACGTTGGGCAGCGCGTAGCCCACGGCCGTGCCGATGCCGCTGCCGTTGTAGGTGGAGTAGCCGGGCACGTCGTAGTAGGTCCAGCGCACCGCGGTCACGTCGCGGAACTTGTTGCCGTTGGCGGTATGGCCCTCGTCGGTGGCCTCCTGGCTCGCGGCGTTGAAGATCTTCTCCAGCTCCTCCTCGGAGTACCAGTTGCCGCGCAGGGCCTCGTCGGTGGTGGCATCGGCGCTGCCGGAGGGGGCGCTGCCCGTGGCCGTGCCGCCCGCGGTGGGACGGTAGTCGAGGTAGTCGTTGGTGATGGTGCCCTGCACGCCCTGGCCCTGGTTGGCCGCGCCGGCCGCGGGATCGGCCGCCGTGCCGGAGGAGGCGGAGCCGAGCACCGTCAGCTTGGTCTGGGGCACGAAGTACTCCACCTTGATGCGCGGGCGCCCGCTGGCGTCGTAGGGCATCTTGTCGGCGCCGATGGCGCTGCTGTCGTCGCCGGCGGCGGCCCCGGCAGCCGGGAACATGTTCTTCAGGTTCGAGTTCGGCAGGCCCGCGTAGCCGCCGTCCACCAGCAGGGTGTCGGTGGCGGCCACGTGCGGCGCCGAGGTGAGCTCGAACATCTTCTTGTAGCCCGTCACGGCGCCCGTGGCGCCGGCCACGTCCTGCATGAACGACACGGTCACCGTCATGTCGGCGGTATGCGCCGTGGTGTTCGCGATACCGCCCACGGTGGCCTGCATGCGGTTGCCGTCGGTCTCGGCCACTTTGCTGGGGTTGGTGGGCAGCTTGTCGATGAAGGCCGTGGACACCGTGATGTTGTTCTGGGGATGGGTGTGGAAGCGCACGTTGGCGTAGTTGTGCGCCGCCAGCTGCTTCTTCACCGCATCACCGTCCAGGCCCGCCAGGGTCACGTCGGTGTTCGAGAAGCTGTAGGAGATGGGGCACTCGGCCGCGCCGATGGAGCCGATGGCGCTTCCGTCGGCGCGCTCGGTGAAGGTCTGCACCGTGCCGAACACGTTGGGGCTGTCCGGCGAGGTGTTGGCGTTCATGATGGAGCTGCCCGAGGTGCGGCCCGTCACGTCGGTACCGTTGTAGGCGGCCTTGTACTGGGCGAAGCCGTGGCGCGGGGCGGCCACCGCGTAGAAGCGGGCGGTCACGTCGCGCGCAGCCCCCTCGGAGTAGGAGGGGTCGTCGTCGCGCCAGGCGCCGTTGGGGTCGTCCAGGTTCGCCGGGGCGGTCTCCTTCTCCTCGGTCATCTGGGTGATGACGCGGATGGTCACCGACTCGCCCTGCTCAAGCTCGTGGGCGTCGGCGCCCCGCAGCTTGAACAGCAGCATGTGGTTGAAGGCGCCGTCGTCGTCAGCGGTGGCGCCGGAGGCGTCGGTGTAGCTGTACTTGGAAAGGTCGGTGCGGGCGGCCGCGTCGCGCACGTGCACGGCGTTGCCGGCGCCATCGTCGGCCACCAGCTGAGCCGTCACGGCCAGGCCGTTGGCGGTGTTGGAGGCCTGGCTTCCCGGCACCGCCTTGCCGGCGCCGTCGGTCCACTGCACCACTTCCCAGCCCACGATGCGCTGGCCCGTGGCCGTCTCGAAGCGGCCGTCGATGGCCTGCAGCGGCAGCGCGAGCCCGTCGTACTGGTCGCGCGCACCGGCCTTGATCTTCAGCGTGTACTCCACGTAGTCGCCGGCGTACAGCTGGCCATTGGGAATGTCGGTGGCGTTGCCGTTCTGGCGGAAGCTGGCGGGATAGTTCGCCCCGCGGTCGTCCTGGTCGTAGGCGAAGATCCAGCGGTGGCTCGCGCCGTCGGCGTCGGTGTAGGGCGTCTCCAGCTTGGTGCCGCGCAGATAGGAGGTCTCCATCATGCCCAGGCGGTGGCGCAGGGTGTAGCCCGCCTCAGGGTGCGAGTAGTTGCAGCGCAGGGTGTCGTGGTTGGGGTCCTTGGTCTCCATCTCCTTCTCAACCACGGCCAGCTTGTTGTTGTGCAGCACCTGGTAGTAGCCGTTGCCCTTCTTGTCGAAGGCGGGCGTGGAGGCGTCGTTCCAGTTGCCGTTGTCCACCGCGTCTCCCACGGTGTCGTCGGTGAGCGCCGCCTTGTCGGTGCCGTTGGTGGTGGCCGTCGCGCCAGAGAAGTCGTCCAGGGTGCGGTCCACGTAGGTGCCGGTGTAGGCGAAGGCGTAGGGGTTGGAGCTGTTGCCGATGGACACCTTCGAGTCGTTCAGGCGCTTCAGGGCGTCCGCCATGTGCTTCTGGGCGGTGGCGCGGAAGTCGGCCGGATTAAGGCCCAGGCCCGTCAGGTCGGTGAGCGCCCCGGCGGGAATGGCATCGATGGCGTCGTAGAAGTTGGGCAGCAGCACCACGTTCTCGCCGCGCTCCAGATCCTCGAACAGCACCATGGTGGCGCTCTTGGCCGTCTTGGCGGCCGCATCGGAGGACAGCAGCAGCTTATGGTCGGCCGGCATGATGTACAGGCTGCCGTCCGAGTTCACCGGGGTGATGTAGCTTACGGTGTAGTCGCCCTTGTACAGGTCCAGGAACACCTGGTTGTTGGCCTCGAAGGCCACGTAGCGATCCACCACGTTACCGCGCAGGTCCTTGCCGGTGATGTGCGCGATGACCTGGGTGGAGTTGGTGGCGTCGTTCTGCTGGTACCACCAGCCCTCGCAGTCCACGTACAGCGAGTACTCCACCGGGCTGTCCGGCAAATACTGGCTCGACTGGTCCACGATGCTGCGGTCGAAGTCCACGAGCGGGCTGCCGGCGGGCGTCGTGTACGCGGTCGTGTCGGCCTTCTCGATCCACTGGGTGAGGGTGTCGAAATACCCGTCGATCACCTCCTGGCTCTTGCCCGACTCGTCCATGGCCACCACGAGCGCCATGTTCACGTCCTTGCCGTCGGCGCGCTTCTCCTTCAGCGGCAGCTGCGACTGGTCGGCGGCCTCCACGTAATTCAGCTCGGGCGTGCCCTCGTTGCCGTCGGTGCCGGGCACGGCGGGAGTGGAGAGCGGGTTGCCGGCGTCGTCGAAGTAGGTGCGCACGGCGAAAGCGGGGCCGTACATGCCGGCCAGGTTCATGACCGGATTGCCGTTATCGTCCACCACCGGCTGCACCGTCACGCTGCCGTCGGCGTTCACGATCTCCTGGGTCTTCTGGGTGGGCTTGGACACCGGCATGAGGAAGCTCGCGGCGTAGTTGCCCTTCACCAGGTTCAGCGTCACCGTCTGGGTGCACACGGGCTGGGCGTTGCTCCCCTCGCCCGACGTGCCCGCCTTAAGGTTGAAGGCCACGGTGAAGTCCACGGGGTTGCCGCGGTAGTCGGAGCCCTGGATGCGCGCGGCCATGGCCGTGGTGTTGGCCAGGTCCATCTCGGGGAACTGCACCGTGAAGGCGTAGTCCTTCCGCTCGAGGGAGTTGGTGTAGTACTCGTCGAGCTGGGCGATGGCGGTGTTCAGCACGTCCACCGAGAGCGCGCCCGCCAGCAGGCGGTCCTCGGCGTCGCGGATCTGCTCGAGGCGCAGGATCTTCTTGTTCACCTCGGCGCGGGTGAGCGTGTCGGCGGCGAGCGGCTTCAGCGAGCGGTCACACGATTCCGCGTCGAAGTCGGCCTTGCGCTCCAGCTCGTGGGAGGCGGGCACCTCGTAGGTGCTGCCGTCGGCGTTCATGGGCGTGAAGTAGTCCACCGTGTAGCTCGTATCGCGCTGCGGGTAGTTGAGCACCACGGGAAGCGGGGTGCCGGGCACAAGCCGGTAGAAGTTGGTGACGGCGTTGCCCTCGTAGTCGGTGCCGGTCACCTTGGCCAAAAGCGGCGTGGAGGTGTCGGCGTTGAAGCCGGCGGCCTCGGGCATGTACAGCACGTACTCCAGCGTGCCCGTGGGCTGCTCGGGCGTCTCCTCCTCGGGCGGGCCGTACACCGAGATGGTGACGGTGGCGCCGGGAAGCACGCTTGAGCCTGCCGCGGGCTCCTGGGCGAAGATGGTGCCGATGAGCGAGGTCATGTCGCTGGCGCCCTCGCCGTTCTCATCGGGCTCGGTGGGCTTGGGGATGGGCACGGTGTTCACCGATGCGGAGAGCCCCTGCTGGGTGAGCAGGGCCACTCCGTCGGCCTCGGTGTGGTTCACCACGTCGGTGACGACGGTGGGCTCGGCGAACACCACGAGCTCCACCTCGGTGCCCTTGAGCTGGGTCTCGCCGCCGGGGATGGACTGGCTGCGCACGGTGTCGTAGAGCGGCGAGAGGTCCACGGGGTTCTCCGGGTCGGCCGTCGCGCCCAAATCCTCCGCCGTCGGCACCACGTAGGTCACGTGCGCGTTCATGCCCGCGGCCTGCATGGCCGCCAGGGCGTCGGCAAGCGTGGTGCGCGTCGCGTCGGCGAGCGAGCCGCCCTCGGGCACGACGGGCGCCACGTTGGGCACGGTACCGTACTTGGCGTGCACGTACAGAAGCACGGTGTCGCCCTCGGTGCCCGGGGTGCCGGTGATGTCCTCCACCCGCTGCACCGAGCCCTCTTCCACCTGGGTGCCGTCGGCCAGCATCTCGTCGTTGGTGAGCTGGGTCTGCACGCTGAATCCGGCGTCGTTGGCCTCCTGGGTGGCCTGGGCGAGCGGCTTGCCGAGCAGCGTCTGCACGTCGAACCGCTCGGCCTTAGGCGCCTCCACGCGCACGGTGATGGTGATCATGGCACCCGCCACCGACTGGATGGGCTCGCCCGAGGAGTCGGTCGGCAGGGGGCTTTGGGACACCACGCTGCCGATGGGGATGTTCGAGCCCTCCTCGCCGTCTTCGATCACCGTCTCGATGACGCGGATGTTCTCCTCGGTGTAGTAGCCCTGGGGGAAGTTGGTGCCGGGACGCTCGCGGGTGAGCTCCTTGAGCGCTTCCTCGCGGGTCATGGTCACCACGTTGGGCACGTTGAACTTGCTCGCGTTCTTGTTCAGGGCGAGCAGGTGGTCGTTGTCCACGATGCGGCCCAGGAACTCGGCCGAGTCGAGCATGGTGTAGGCCTCGGTGCGCGTGGCGTTCGGGGAGTTGAACACGAAGGAGAAGTAGCTCACGTAGGCGTCCACGTAGGTGTGGTCCACGTTCGCGTCGCCCGCGTAGCCGTCGATGGTGTTCGTGAGCACGATGGAGCCGTCGGTGTTGTTGGAGCCGTTGGCCGTGGCGCTGTAGGTGCGCAGACGCGGCATGGCGGCCACAAGCCTGGCGGAATCGAAGGCCGCCAGCTGGGCGTTCTCATCGGCCGTGGCGCCCGTGAGGCCCGTGACCTTCTTGTACTCCTCCATCGTGGTGGGCAGACCGAGGGTCTGGGCCACCTGCAGCTCGCTTTGGCCCTGGGCCATGAGCTGGTCCTTGCGGACACACAGGCGCAGGTACTTCTCGATGTCGATGGTGTAGTCGTCGGTGCCCGCCGCCGGCGCGTTCAGCAGCCCGAGCACGAGCATCTCGTTCCAGGTGAGCGTGATGGCCTTCTCGGCGTTGGCCGCCGTGTCGAACACCTTGAAGGTGAACTCCTCGCCGCGGAACCAGTTGGCGTAGCGGTTGGTGTTCGTAGCCACCTCCACGAACTGCTGGGGCACGTAGATGGTCTGCAGGCGGAAGGCCGGATCGAGCGTGTTCTCCAGTTTCACGCGGCTGATGTGGGAGGCCTGGGTGGGCGCGCTGCCGCCGTCCGAGATGTTCTGGAAGTAGGCGTAGAACTTCGCCGTGTTGGGCAGGATGCCGTCGGCGGCCTCGGGGGTGAGGGAGTCGTCGTCCAGGTAGTAGTCGTAGAGCACCGACGAGTTCTCGGAGGGCTTGCCGTCCTTCGCGTCGGTGTTGCCGCGGGCGTCGGTGGTCACCGCCTGGAGGCTGTACTTGTAGCCGTAGGGAATGAGGAAGCCCAGGTAGTAGGCCTCGTCGTACCAGCGGTGGCTGCCGTTGTTCACCACGTCGCCCGTGTCGTTCCAGCCGCTGCGCCAGCCGGGCGAGCGCAAGCGGCCCGTGCCGTGGTTGGCGTCGGTATCGGTGCCGGTGCCCACCGTGGCGGTGCCCAGCGGCGCGTAGTCGTGGCTGAAGAACACCTCCATGCGGTTGGTGGCGTCCTGCACGTCGGTCACCTTGCCGGTCAGCGGGTTCACCTGCTTCTTGTACACGTAGGGACTGCCGATGAGCTGGAAGTCCTTGGTGTCGACGGTGTTGTCCTTCTCGGCGTAGTGGCCGATGTACTCGGAGGTGATGTCGCCGCTGCCGTAGTAGGGGCCGCAGTCGATCTCGTAGTAGTCCAGGTACTCGTTGGCGGCGAAGTCCAGATACACCGAGGCCTCGATGCCGCCGGAGGCGGCGGCGAAGCGCTTGGCGATGGCCTCGGGCGCCGCGGTGCGGGCGTCGATAGTGTCCAGCTCGTCGTTGCCCGCCGACACGGCCACGGCGGCCGCGAGCGCATCCCCGCTCGAGGCGTAGGTGCGGAACCACAGGTCGCCCTTGCCCTGGGAGGCGTCGAGCAGGTAGGTGAGGTTCTTCTTCGGAATGGACACGGTGGCGCCGTCCACGGTGGCCGTGCGCGCGTCGAAGCGGGCGGTGGCATCGGCGTTCACCTGCCACACCCCCGAGCCGTCCTTCTCGTAGACGGTAATGGCCTCGTGATCGATGACGATCTTGCGGAATTGCACCTTGGTGCCAACGGACTTGGGGGTCTTACGGGTGTACAGGGTGATGCGGGCGCCGTCGTAGTTCTTCAAGTGCGCGTACAGGCTGTCGTTGCCCACCGGCAGGCTGTAGGCGGTGCCGGCGGCGTTGGGCACCTGGAAGGAGAGGCCCTTGGCCAGGTAGCCGTAGTAGTTCAGCTGCTCATCCTTAAAGGCCTCGGGCAGCGTGTCGGTGAGCACCACCGAGTCGGCATGGGAGATGTAGCGGTCGTACCAGTCGTCGCCGTAGCGGTAGTCGGCGCTCGTGTAGTAGTACTTGCGGATATTGGTGCGGTACAGCGCCACATTGAAGTTGTGGGTGCCGCCGAAGGTGGCGTTGTCGTTGTGGTCGTTGCCCAGCACGAGCCCCGTGTCCACGCCCTTGCGGGTGTACACGCCATCGTCGGTGGAGGTGAAGAAGGCGCGCGACACCATGTGGCGCATGTTGTTGCGCCCGTGGCTGTGGCCGCACCAGTAGCAGCAGTGCTCCGAATGCCAGTCCTGGAAGGCCCAGCCGCTGCGGAAGTCGACGTTCAGGTCGCCCTGGGCGAGGCTGCCGGCGCCGGCGGGATAGTAGGTGCGCCGGGCGGGGGCGTTGCGGCGGCTCTGCACGCCGGGGGCGATGAAGGCCACGCGGTCGCCGTCGGAGGTCTTGGAAAGGGCGCCGTTCACGCCGTAAACGGTCTGGTCGGTGTTGCCGTTCTTCATATAGGGGCTGTTGGCGCGCTTCAAGGCCTTGTGGCCGGGGCGCTCGTTGCCGGAGTAGTCGCCGCCGATCTCCGACTCGGTGATGGTGTCCATCTCGGCCGAGCGCATGTTGGCGAAGTTGTCGCTCAAATTGGAGACGAAGTCGAGCGGCTGGGCGGTGCCCTGGGCGGTGGACATGTTCTGCACCGTGCGGTACACGCGCCCGTTCACCTCGAAGGCCATCTTCTTCACCCACTCGCCGGCGTTCGTCTCGGAAAGGGCGTACCAGGTGCCGTAGTCGGGCGTGTTCAGCTTGGCGTCAGACGCGAGCGGGTTCGCCTCGAAGGCGGCGTCGGTGCCGGCGTTCTGGCCGGTGAAGGCGTTTTCCTGATCGCCCTGGAACTGGTTCTGGTTCACCTTCAGGTGGTAGGTGATGGACACCACGGGGTTCTGCACCGTGGTGCCGTCCTTCAGCTCGTAGCCCGAGACGGGATCCTTGTAGCCGTCGGCCTCGGAGACCCCGGTGTCGTTGGCGCTGTTGTAGTCGTTGGCGGCCGAGCCCAGCGAGGCCACCGGCTTGCCCGCGTCATCGGTCTTCAGCAGGTTCAGGCGGAAGTAGCGGTTCTGGGCCAGGCTGGCATCGGTGGCCGCGGCGTCGCTTTGCGAGCCGTTGCCCTTGCCGGTGTTGTTGCGCTCCTTGTAGGTGGAGGTCTCGCGCTCCTGGGAGGCGGCCGGCGAGCCTGCCGTGTCGGTGGTGTCGTAGGCGGCCCGCAGATCGTCCTCGGTCAGCGATACCACCGAGCCGTCCTGGTACAGCACGTCGATGCCCTGCATGTACGGCAGCGCCACCGAGCGGATCTTCACGTAGTAGGCGTCGAACACCGTGGAGGGCAGCTGCTGGGTGACGTGCACCGTCATGCCGGTGTTGTAGGTCTCGGGGCCCACGTAGCTGTAGGCCGACTGCTCGTTCAAGATGCCGCCGTTGTAGGTGCAGCCGGAGTACTCGGGGTAGCGCACGTTGTACTGGCTGTTCACCTGGCGGAAGTCGGACAGCAGCGAGATCTGGCTCTTGTAGCCCACTTCCAGCATGGCGTTGCTCTCGCCGCCCGAGCCGTTGGAGTGGCCCCAGTGGTGCCCGTCCCAACTGCCGGCGGTGTACTTGGTGAAGCGGTTGCCGAGCGCGTTGCCATCGCTGTTGGCGATGAGCGTCTTGGTGGGGTTGGCGGAATGCTGGTCGGCGATGAGGTTATCGGCGATGTTGGCGTAAGAGGCGGTGTTGTCGTAGAGGCCCGCGCGGCTCACCGTGTCGAAATACATCTTCGAGCTGTACACCTGCGAGGAGTCGCTGCGGGTGACCGGCGTGTACATCTTCGCGCTGAGGGTCTTCCACGTGGCATCGTCCACGGTGCCCGGCACATCGCCGTTGGCCGGGCGGATGCCGAGCAGGTAGTTGCGCGCCTCGGCGCCGAAGTGGCGGTACCACTCGCCCAGGTTCACGTCGTGGAAGCCGATGAACTCGATGTTCTGGTTGGCACGGCCCGCACCGGAGGAATCCTCCTGCATGTCCTTCCAGGAGATGAGCTCCACCTTGATGAGGTTGTCGATGCCGTGGGCGCGCAGCACCTCCTCGCCGACCACCAGGTCGCCCTCGGCCGTGAGGGCAAGGCCCGCGTGCAGGCGGTCGGAGGCGGCATCGTCCGCGCCGGCGTCGGCACTGGCGTCTGCGTCGCCTTCCGCATCGCCTTCCCCGTCACCGTCGGTACCCGCGCCACCCTCCGCGCAGTCGTCCACGAAGGCGGTGAGCGGGTTGGCCGCCGTGGCCTCCTCCGATCCGCCCTGGTAGGCGGCGTCGGGCTTGAGGGTCCAGGTCTTCACGTCCTTGCTGCCGGACTCGTCGTAGCCGCTGAAGCGGATGGCACCCACGGTGCCGCCGTGGTAGAAGGTGTCGAACCAGGCGTGGCGGAAGCGCACCTGGGTGGTGTGGAAGCCCACCCAGCCGCTCTCGGTGCTGCCGTCCAGCTGCACGGAGCTTTCCCACTTCAGGGGAATGTTCACATCCACGTCCACGTCGTCCAGGGTGGAGATGCCCCGCTCGTTGTACAGGTTCACCCACATCTTGAAGTCGCGGTCGTAGGGCACCGCGGTCACATCCCCGCTCTCGCCCGGCGAGTTCTGGTTCATGTACTGGTCGGCGTAGTTGCCGTACTGGCCGTAGGTGTTCACCGCCAGGGCCGGCGGGTTCACCGTGAGGTACGAGTACAGGTTGCGGTTGGCTCCGTTGCCGGCGGACAGCTGCGGGGTGCCGCCGATGGTGCGGTTCTGCTGGGCGAAGACCATCTGGGCGGGCAGGTGGTTGAAGCTCGGGGTGGAAAGCCGCGAGTACCACCAGTTCGCTTGACCCGTGAGCTCCACGTAGAGCTGCTTGTCCTCCACCTCGGCGAGCTGCTGGGCGCCGTTTTGGGGGTCGATCTCGGCACAGCCGATGACAATCTTCTCCAGGTAGCAGCTCGCAACCGCCGCAAAGGCCGCGTCGTTCGCGAAGTCGAGCGCGATCTCGTCGACCGGCGCGCCGGCTTCCGCATCGGCGTCGGCGAACCGCTGCAGCACATCCTCGGCACTGAGCTCCACGGTGAGGGAGGGGTTGGAGAGCTGGTCGTTGTACAGGGGCAGGTTGGGCGCGTCGGCGTTGCGGAAGTAGAACGTGACCTGCTTCAGGGCCGTCTCGTCCTTGGCCGGCGCCTTCTTGCCGCTGCGGTAGTCGGAGCCCATGTCCAGCACCGCGCGGGAGAGCGCCACCTTCTTGGTGAGGAAGCCCTGCACATCGTCGATGGGCGTCGGCAGCTTGTCGGACAGGCTGCGCACCGAGACGGTGACCGAGGCGTTGTCCATGCGGGCGTAGCTCGTGCTGTTCACCCAGAAGCGGTAGCCCACCTCGTCGGTATAGTTCGCCAGCTCGTTGGCATCGGCATCACCGGTGCCGTTGCCGAACTGGGTCTCATCGGGGCCGTTGTTGGCCGTCGTCTCCTTGCGGGCTTTCGCCGGCTTGAACGACTTGGCGCTCATGGCCGAGGTGGCCGTGAACACGCTCATGGTGCGGTTGGCCGTGGCGCGCAGGTCGGAGCCGTACTCGTCGGTGGTGGCGTACACGTTGGCCCGGGCCGTGGTGTTGGCCAGGGTGTCGGCGCGGCCGTACACGCTGAAGGTGGGCCACGTCGGCGCGATGGTGCCGCCGGCGTAGCTGACCTTGCCGTCGAGGCGGTCGAAGTGGACGCGCAGCGCCACGATGGTGTCGTCGGGATCGATGGCGGTCTCGGCGGGAGTTGCGCCCGAGAAGTCGAACTTGGAGGTCAGCGGCACGCGCAGGGTGGCGGTGCGGCCGGTATAGGCCACCTTCGTCTCCTCGGAGGAGTCGGTGGTGCCGTCGGCGCGCAGGGTCTTGGTCTCCCGCACCGTGGTGGTGCGCACGCCGAGGACATCGCCCGGGTTGAGCGCGAAGCCGCCTTGGGAGAGGGCGGCGCCCGTGTAGGTGTAGGTCTCCTCGGTCACGTGCTCCCACACTTCCACGGTGTTCGCGCCCGAGGCGGACGTGGAGATGAGCGTGTCGGTCTTCGCGACGCTGCTCGTCACCTGGTCGGAGGCAACCTGGGGGCCGTCGCCCTTGCCGGAGCCGTCCTGGGTGTCCAGGTAGATGAAGTTCTGCAGCTGCACCGCGTCGTAGCTCATCTGGCGCGCGGCCTCCTCGGCGGCCGCCTGGGCCGCGTTGGTCTTCGCCAGCTCGCCGTTGATGTTGGCGGAGAAGAAGTCGATAGAGGAGATGGCCGCGTTCTTGGGCAGCCAGCCGGTGTGCTCTACCTCGTCGTAGATGGGGCTGTACTGGTACACGTCGTCGGGGTCGTCCACCACGCCGTCGTTGTCGGCGTCGATGAGGAAGTCGGCCACGCCGTCGCCGTCGATGTCGATGTTGAAGGCGATGTTGCCCGCGGCGTCCCGCTTGTTGAGGGTCACCTTCGTGCCGTCGGGCGTGGTGCCCTGCCGCTCCGGCATCTCGCGCTCCACCGAGGTGGTGTAGCTGTTCCACTGGAAGCCGGGCAGCACGAGCTCCTCGCCGACGAAGCCGCGCTGCAGCGGGCTGCCGTCCTCGTCGGTGGTGATGACCATGGAGCTGGCGGCGTTGTCGTTGATCTGCAGGTCCAGATCGAGGCGACGGGCCACGAAGAACGAGTCGTTGGTGAAGGAGTAGTTGAAGGCGGCCTGCTCGCCCTCGCCGTCGCCCCAGCGGTAGGGCACGGCGGCGTTCGCGGAGGTGGCCAGACCGTTGCCGCCCCAGCTCGTGCTCACGCCCACGGCCGGCTTGATGGGCACGTAGGCGCTCTTCAGCGTGGCCGTCTTGGAGGCGGACTTGTTGTAGCTCGCGTCGTCGTAGTCGGTGCTGAACTTCGCCACCAGGGGCATGGTGAGCACCTGGTTGGGCGTGCCGATGATCTCCACCATGCCGCGTGCCCAGGTGGAAGTGCCGGCGTAGCGGTAGCGCGGCTTGAAGGAGGAGAAGTTCACCTTCACGTTCATGAGGTACTGGTCGCCCCACAGCGACGAGGGCAGCACCGCGTCGTTGAAGCCGTCGCCGTCCATGTCGTTGGCGCGGTAGGCCTCAAGCTGCGCGGCGGACAGCGTCGTGGTGCGCATGAGCATGTCGTTGGCGTTCTTGGAGTAGTAGTTGATCTCGACGCTCTCGATGGTGCCGTAGTCGAACAGGTTGCCGCCGAGCGTGACCTTCTCGGCCTCGAAGCCGCGGCGCACGCCGCGCACGCCCTCGTAGAACATGCCCTGGTAGGTCATGCCGGTCACCGCGCCGGCCGGCGTCTGGTCGGCGCCGACGAGCAGGTAGGCCGGCTCCATGGGGGCGGCCGAGTCGTTGGAGACGAAGAAGCGCCAGCCGGCGTTCGGCTCGTTCACGAGCGTCTCCTTCAGGTCGGCCAGGCTGTTCACGCCGCCGTTGTTGCCCGAGAAGGCGCCGCCGGTGATGACGGGGTTGGTGGGCGTGGCCTTGAAGGAGGCCGAATCGGGGCTGCTCGTCTGTGAGAGGAGCGTGTAGTACTGGCCGCCCTCGGAAGAGGAGGTGATCCACTGCTTCTGGCCGAAGGAGATGTCCACCTTGTTGGTGTACAGGCCGCCCGTGCCGTTCGAGCTCGGGTTGATGAGGGCACCGGTCACCTCGAAGGTGACGGGGATGACCGACAGGCCGTTGTAGCGGGGCACGCGCTCCTTCAGCAGGAAGCGCACGCGCCCGGTGAACGTGCCGTTGGTTCCCGTGGCCACGCCGCCGCTCGCGCGGGGGATGGCGCCGATGCCGTTGGCCTCGAGGATGGTGGAGAGGTGCTGGGAGGCATCGGAGGCCTTGCCGATGGTGTAGGTGATGGAACCCGTGCCCGAGGTGGTGTAGCTGCGCGTGATGGGCAGGTTGTCGATGGTCTTCCACTGCAGCTTGCCGAGCCGGTCGCGGTACTCGAACTCCAGGACGCCCGAGGTGCCGTGGTTGCCGCGCTCCGCGGCGAACCAGTCGGAGATGTCGGCGGCGTTGGCCACGGTGACCGGCCCCACGAAGGCGGTGGAGTCCACCACCGCGTAGCCGTCGATGACATCGCCCTTCGCGAGGGTCACCGCATCGCCCACCGCCGGGGTGGAGGTGGCACTCACCGTCACGCCGCCGAGCACATCGCCCTCTTTCGCCGTGCGGGTGGCGCCGACCACGTAGTCGGCGCTGGGCACGATGTTGATGCCGTTCAAAAACTCGCCGGCGGTCAGCTGGAGGGGCTGCTTGCCCTCGGTCGTGCTGGCGCTGTCTTCGCGGGAGGCCACCGACTTGTCCACCTTGATGCTCACCTGCTGCAGGTTCAGGCCGCTCGGCAGCGTATCGACGATCTGGGCGCCGAAGTCATCGGAGAGCGAGGTGCCGAACAGCGGCTGGTTGCCCGTGATGCTCAGGTTCTTCAGGCGGTAGGTGACCGACTGGCCCAGGGGGGCCTCCTGGTTCTTGCCCTCGGCGCGGGTGTCGATGTTCAGCGCCGTCTTCTCGATCTTCGCGCCGGCGCTGGGGGCGGTGAACTGGGAGGTGTTCGTGTAGGTCTTCGTCCACATGTAGTCGTCCACGCCGCGGCCGCCGAAGTGCACCGTGGACTCGGTGTCGAGCGTCACGTACTCGTCGGCGCTCATATTGGTCGTGTAGGGCAGCGCCAGCAGGAACACCTTGCGGTCGGTCTTCTGGTCCTCCGACTTCTTCAAGGGGCCGTAGTACATCGAGCCGCCCATGAGCTTGTTGTAGGCGTCGGGGCCGTCGTCCGGGCTGATGATCTCGCTCTTCTGCACCTCGGGCACCGTGAAGGAGATCTGCCCGTTCATGCCCGCCGTGGTGTAGGGCAGCTCGTGGAGCCCCAGCTCCTCGGCGTTCTCGAAGGACTGCAGGTCGAGCTGGTTCGCCACGCCCGGGTTGTTGGTGATGTCGTAGATGAGGGCGCCGCCCTGGCCGGGCACGCCCACGTACTCCTTGCCCGAGACCGTGGCCCGGGGGTCGGGGTTCTTCGTGATGGTCTCGTTCTCGGTGCGGGGATTGGTCACCTGCCAGGTAACGAGGTCGGCGTCGCGGATGCCCGTGTTGGTCAGCTCGGCCGAGGGGAACTTGAAGAAGTAGGACAAGTAGTCGACCTGGGAGTCAACCTCGGGCGAAATGTTGCGCGTGGTGATGCGGTACACCATATAGTTGTAGCGGTCCCACAGCACGGGCTGCTTGCTGAGCACCTCCACGTTGGTGTGCCAGTCGAGGTTGGTCTTGATGAAGGTGGCGTTGCGCTGGGTGGAGCTGTCCGACTGCGCGCCGGGGCTGATGACCGTATCGATGTTGCCGCGCAGCACGTTGCCGTTGGCGTCGGTGTAGGAGTTGTAGGTCACGCCCCAGCGGATGGTGCCGCCGGTGTTCTCGGGGATGGTGCCGATGAAGGTGACACCGAGGGAGAGGCGGCTGAAGTCCTTGATGAGCTGCCATTTGTTGGAGGCGTTGCCCATGTACTTCAGGCGGAAGGTGCCCGTGATGCCCTCGGAGTTGTACCACTGCTTGTAGCGCGCCTCGGTCAGCTCGGTGCCCTTGGTGGAGCCCGAGCGGTCCATGTCGTAGATCTTCCACTTGCCGTTGAAGCAGTCGGAGTTCAGCACAAGGGCCAAACGCGGGCCGCGGGTGGAGTTGTCGGAGCCGATCGCATTGCCGGCAGCGGCCCAGTTGGTGTAGCTGTACTCCTCGGTAAGACCGCCGGAGCCGGAGGGCACGAAGTAGGGAATCTGCAGCTCGAACACGGGGGCCGCGTCCTCGCGCTCGCCGTCGGCGTAGCCGCTGGCAGGCAGGCCCATGAAGCCGGCGTCGTAGCCGATGTCGGCCGTGAGGTCCAAGAAGGGGCTGTCGGTGGACTTGATCATATAGGTGTTGTTGCCCATGGCGGTGCCGCCGCCGGGGGTGACCTTCAGGTTGGGGTCCACATAGCCGCCCGGCAGGCCGCCCACCAAGATGGTCTCGGTGCCGCCGGCCGCGCGGGCGGAGAAGGTCGTGGCGGTGCGGTAGAGCGGATCGTTGGGGCGGCTGAGGGCGTTGCCGAACATGATGGGCCCGAGACCCGTCTCGTTCATGCGATCGACCCACACCTGGCTGCGGTCGGCGTCGTCGGAGGAGGCGTCATCCGCAGCGGGCTCGTCGGCACCTTCGTCGGCCGGCTCCTCGGGGGCCGCGTTGTCGGCAGCGCCCTCGTCGGAGGCGGGCTCGTCGGCCGGCGGCGCATCAGGCGCCTCGTCGGCCGGCTCGGACGGCTCCTCGGAAGCGGCGCCGTCGCCCTCGCCCTCATCGGAGGGCCCCTCGCCTTCCACCCGCTCGACCGCGGAGGTCAGCGTCGTCAGCTGCGCCTGGATGAAGGACTCGCCATGGGAGACGACCGCGGCCTGCATGTCGAGGCGCACCTCCACCGGCTCGTAGCCGCCCTCAGGGCTCTCGGCCATCGACGAGACATCGTAGGGAACGCACAGCATGACGAGGCGCTCCTCGTCCGACCCGATGGCCCCACTCGCCCCCTCCGAGGCCACGCGCACAGTGCCGTCGGGGGTGAGCGTGTAGGGCACCTCCGTCAGGCCGAGCGCCTCGATGGTTTCCGCATCGGCGGGATCGATGGAGGCGACCTCCTCATCGGTGAGCCCCGTCACATCCAGGGCGATCAGGCCGCCCTGGCCGGGCACGCCCACGAAGGTGGCCTCCTCCAGGAAGTCGTCGTCCACCCGCACCGCGCCCGCGTCGTCGCGGTTCGGCGCGGCATTGCCCTCGTCGTCCACCACGTTGGCCGCGAGCTGCTCCAAGGTGAGGCCCCCGACACCGTTCCAGTCGGCGCGCAGGGCAACGTCGAGCGCCCAGCCGCGCGCGGCGGCCGAGCCCATGGCGAAGCGGGCCATGAGGGACAGGTAGCCCGGCGCGGAGCCGTCCTCTGCCACGGAGGGGGCGCGGTACACCTCCGCCGTAAGCGAGCCGCCCAGGGGCTCCGCCTTGTTCACGAGGCTGTAGGAAGCCACCGAGGCGCGCTTGGCGTCGCCGTACACCGTGACGGCATCGGCGCCCTCCTCGGGCAGGGCCGTGAAGGAGTGGGCCTCGTAGCCGAAGTGCACGGTGGCCACGGCGCCCTCGGGCACGTCGCCGGCAAAGCCCAGCTCGAAAGCGGGAAGAGCGGCGGCGGCCGCGAGCTTGCCGTCGTTGCCCTCGTAGACGAACAGTAGCCGCCCCGAGACGCCGGCGGCCATCTGATCGTCGGTGATGCGCGTGTAGTCGCCGCCGTGATCCTGCCACAGCGACCAACCCTGCGGCACCGCGTCGGCGAAGATGGCCGCGCGCGGGGCCGCCGGGGCCTGCTGCGCGTCGGCAGCCGCCTCGGCGGCGCGGGAGAGTGCCTCCTCGTAGCTTGCCGCGCCGCCCTCGCCCTCGGCAGCGGCCACCTCGGCCGCCAGGGCGGTGCGCAGGCGCCATTCCTCCTCAGAGAAGGTGTTGGACAGCTCGCCCGCATCGTTCAGGTACAGATAGGGAACGTCCAGGCTCAGCGCCACGCGGTCGCCCTCGCGGGAGCCGCCGAGGTAGCCGCCCTCCAAGAGCGCCGACAGGTTGCCCAGATCGTAGACGGCCTGGGCGCGCTTCGCCTTCACGTAGAAGCCCGACTGGGTATGGTAGGGGGCGCCCCACGCGAGCACGTTCGGAACCAGGCGCGCCGCGATGTCGGCATCGACGACCGCCTCGGAATCCTCGGCCGCCATGGTGCGGGCCGTCACAATGGGCGCCACCTCGGCCGCCACCACGCGCCCTTCGGGCAGAAGGCCCGCGAGCACGGCGGCATCGAGCGCATGGGCCTGGGCCGTCTGCGTCCACGCGAGCGGGTCTTCCTCGGCCTCGTCGGCGTCCTCGTCGGCAACCGCCTCCTCATCGTCGGCCGCGGGCGCTGCCGCGTCATCGGCCTGCGCGGAGCTCTCGGCGGGAGTCTCGTCGGCGTAGGAGGCCAGCGGCGTGACGTCGATCATCGTGAAGGCCAGCAGAAACGCCATGAACACGGAGAGCACGCGCACCCACAGCTTCCGGGCGAACGGGTTAGTCAGCGGATGAGCCTCCATGGCAGCCGCACCCTCCGCGGCGGCCGCCGGCATGCGCGTCTGCCGCGGGGCGTGACCCATCGGAATATCTATGCGACGCACCGAGAACCCCCCCCCCCATCGTGGTGTGATTTGCTGCGTGTGTATGCTGCGTATGCGTTCCCATGCCCATGCTCCGTCTGAACTCCGTCATGCTCTCGTGCCGCCCGCTGTAGCAGGCCCCTCTCAAATACTTAGCTATTCGGTTAAGTTTTCTCGGCGTTTTCCCTGCTCATACCTTCGTCGAAAACAATGAGGGCAGAATTTGAGCAGAGTTATGCCAATGTTTGATTGTAGTTCTTCTCAAAATGAAATCAAAGAGGTAACGGGTCGATGACATGCGTGTTGCCAATTTGTTACTTTTGCCCGTTTAACTGGTTATATGTTGATGCAATCACTTTACATTTCGCTGATGCGCGTGCACAAGAAGGGCCCGTCGAAACGGGCCCCGGAGGCGTGACATGAAAAAGGACCCGCCGAAGCAGGTCCTTGGAGTGATGGCAGATGGCCGGGCGCTACTCGGCCGGAGTGGCGTCGGCGCCGTCGGCGCCAGCGGTGTCGGCACCAGCGGCGTCAGCACCGTCGGCAGCAGCCGCGTCATCGGCGGCCGCATCGGCGGCAGCCTGGTCGTCGGCAGCAGCGCCGGCAGCCTCGTCGGCAGCGGCCGTATCGCCCGCGGCCTCATCGGCGGCGGCATCGGCGCCCTCGTCGGCAGCGGCGGCGGCATCGGCATCAGCGGCAGCCTGGTCGTCAGCGGCAGCCTGATCGCCAGCCGCCTCGTCGACGGTGCCGTCAGTGGTGCCCTGGGCGGCCGCGGCCTCCTCGTAGGGAGTCAGGTCGATGGCGTAGGGCAGGTTCTCGGGCATCGGCTTGATGTCGATCTGCGCGTTGTTGCGGTACTCCTCGAACCAGGTGGCGAAGTTCTGGCTGGCGCTGGACTGCTCCATGTAGGTCAGCGTCTCCAGGAACTCGGCCGGCAGCTGGTCGGTGGAGGTGATGCCGCCCTCGGGCAGCTCGAACACATCGGTGCACTTGATGATGTGGTAGCCGTACTCGGTCTTCACGGGAGCAGCCACGATCTCGTCCTTGTTCAGGCCGTCGAGGGCCTCCTGGTACTCGGTCACGAAGCCGGTGCCGAGCTTATCCCAGTTCACATCGCCACCGGAGGCAGCGCTGCCGGAATCCTGGGAGTACTGGGTAGCGGCGTCCTCGAAGGAGATCTCGCCGGCGTTGATCTGGTCGAGCAGCTCCTGGGCGCGGGCGGCCAGCTCCTCGTCGGTCTCGTCGCCCTCAGCCGTCAGCAGGATGTGGCTGGAGCGCTTCGCGCCGTTCAGCTGCTCGGCCATGGCCTGGGCCTGGGCCAGCGTGGCATCCTCGCCGCTTCCGTCGTCCTCGGCGGCGGCCACGGCCTCGGCCAGCTTGGTCTGCAGCAGGTTCGGGCGGATCACATCGTTGATGTAATCTTCCTCGGTCATCTGGCTCGCCTCGAGGGCCTCCTGGAAGGCCTCGTCGCTCTCGAACATGCTCTTGGTCTGGCTCAGGGCCTCGTCGATGTCGGCCTGCTCCACGGTCACGTTGTACTCAGCGGCGGCCTGATCGTACAGATCCTGGTTGATGTAGTAGTCGATGACCTCTTCGCGCACCGTCTCAGGGGTGTAGCCGTTGGCCACCATCCACTCGCCCCACGCCTCATCGGTGTCGAGGCCGGAGGAGGCACGGAAGTCGGCGACGTAGTCGGTCACCGTCTGCTCCATGATGTCCTGGCCGTTCACCGTCGCGGCCACGTCACCGCCGATGCCGCCGCCACCGCAGCCGACCAGACCCGCGCCCAGCGCCACGGTCAGCGCCATGGCCCCGGCGCCCTTCAGGGCAGAGCCCTTCACAAACGAGGTGAATTTCATGAATCCCTCAACCTTTCATTCGCTGCCCGGGCCCCATGCCCGCGCATCTTGCGCCCCGTGCATCCCGCAGAATGCGCGCGGCCCTTCAGCTTCCACAGCGCGCGGCCCTCCCAACCGGGCCCTGTGCCCTGCCCGCGAGGGCAGATGGATAGCATTTTCCACTGTGGTCAGCCTGTTATTATTCCAATCCTATTGACAGGGAGAAAGTGAATCACGAAGACCGCACACCCCCCGAACGAAACGCACACACACCTGAAAGCTACCTGAAAACCGAAGGGCGATGCCATTCTTTACCTGGGAAAACTCCTTTCAGGAAAGAGCGGTTAGGCGGGCATCCCCAAGGGGTAGTCTCCCGTGAAGCACGCCTGGCACCATCCCTGGTGGTCGGCGCCCGCCACGGCCCGGTGCAACCCTTCAAGCGAGATGAACGCCAGCGAGTCGCTGCCGATCCAGCGGTTCATCTCCTCCACCGAGCGGTCGGCGGCCAGCAGTTGCTCGCGCGTGGCCGTGTCGATGCCGTAGAAGCAAGGCCAGCGCACCTCGGGGCTCACGATGCGCAGGTGCACCTCGGCTGCCCCGGCCGCGTAGAGCATGGCCACCAGCTGACGGCTCGTCGTGCCGCGCACGATGCTGTCGTCGATGACCACGAGGCGCTTGCCCGCAATGACGCTCGGCAGCGGGTTCAGCTTCAAGGTGATGCCGCGCTCGCGCATGGCCTGGGTGGGCTGGATGAACGTGCGCCCCACGTAGTGGTTCTTCACGATGCCGAAGGCGTAGGGAATGCCGCTGGCCTCGGCGTAGCCCACCGCGGCCGGCGTTCCCGAGTCGGGTACGCCGAGCACCAGATCGGCCTCGACAGGCGCCTCTTGCGACAGGATGGCCCCCATGGCGCGGCGGGCCTGGTACACGCTCTGCCCGTCGATGACGCTGTCGGGGCGAGCGAAGTACACGTACTCGAAAATGCAGGAGGCGCGGCACGGGGCGGCGGGGCCGCGCTCGGCATCGAGCCCGTCGCGCCCGAGACGCACCACCTCGGCCGGTTCCACATCGCGCACATAGGCGGCTCCGGCGATATCGAGTCCGCAGGTTTCCGACGATACCACCCAGCCGCCCTGGGGCAGGCGCCCGATGCACAGGGGGCGGATGCCATGGGGGTCGCGGAAGGCGTAGAGGGCCTCGGGCGTGGCGAGAATCATCGCGTAGGCTCCCTCGAGCACCTCCATGGCGCAGCGGATGCCCTCGCGCACCGAGCCGGTGCGCCGGGTAGCCTCGGCGATGATGTGCGTCGCCACCTCGGTATCGGTGCCCGAGGCGAAGGCGGCGCCCTCCCGCTCGAGCGAGGCGCGCAGCAATTCGGTGTTCAGCAGCGTGCCGTTGTGGACGAGGGCGATTTCCACCTCGTCAATGGACGACAGGTGCGGCTGGGCCGCCTCGCGCGAGGCGGCGGCCCCGCTCGTGGAGTAGCGCACATGTCCCACGGCCAATTCGCCGATAAGGGCGTCCATCACCGCGTCGTCGAACACCTGGGTCACGAGCCCCACATTCTTATAGCAGCTCAGATGCGCTCCGTCGCCCACGGCAATGCCGGCGCTTTCCTGGCCGCGGTGCTGCAGCGCCTGCAGGCCGTAGCCCGTCAGACGGGCCACATCCTCCCCCGGGGCGTACACCCCGAACACACCGCACTCCTCCTCTAGGGCATCGGGCATCTCGCGCACAACGGTTTCCATGATTCGCATCGCTCCTTCGACGACCTCTCGCTGCCAGCCTGTTCTGCGGTTTCCCATGGTAGCCAACCGGTACGCGCGCAGGGGCGCGCGAGGCGCAGAGGAAATCTGCTGGAAACGAGACTTGCACGAGGTGGAAACAAACCCGACCTTTCCGCGTAACGTTTCATCCGTAGCATGGAGAAGCTGGAAAACACGAACGAGGAGTCGCAGCTATGACATGCAGGAACATCCCCCGCGAAGGCGAGGTCCGCATCCCCTCGGGATGCGCCATCGCGGGCATCATGGATCGCAGCGGCGCGCGCCACGACGGCGGCGACATCTTGCGCTCCATCGCGCTCATGCACGACCGGAGCAACGGGCTGGGCGGAGGGTTCGCCGCCTACGGCATCTACCCCGACTACGCCGAGCTGTATGCCTTCCATATTATGTATGAGAGCCGCGAGGCGCGGGCGGCCACCGAGGCCTACCTGGAGCACTACTACCTCTCCGAGAAGCAGGAGCGCGTGCCCACCGAGGAGCACCCTGCCATTAAGAACCCGCCGGACATCTGGCGCTACTTCATGGCGCCCCACCCCATGCGCCTGGCCGCGAGCGGCCTGGACGAGGCGGAGTACACCATGCAGCACGTCTTCCATATCAACGGGAAGATCGAGGGCGCCTTCGTGGCGTCGTCGGGCAAGGACATGGGCGTGTTCAAGGGCGTGGGCTACCCCGAGGACATCGGCGAGTTCTACCGCATCGGCGACTACGACGCCTGGGCCTGGACGGCCCACGGGCGCTTTCCCACCAACACCCCCGGCTGGTGGGGCGGGGCGCACCCCTTCACGCTGCTGAACTGGTCTATCGTCCATAACGGCGAGATTTCGAGCTACGACGCCAACCGCCGCTACGTGGAGCAGTTCGGCTACGACTGCGAGCTGCAGACCGACACCGAGGTGATCACCTACCTGTTCGACCTTCTGGCCCGCCGCCACGGCCTGTCCCAGGAGATGGCCGCCCATATCATGGCGGCGCCCTCCTGGCGCGAGATCGACGCCATGGAGCCCGATCGGGCCGCCTTCGAGACGGCGCTGCGCACGGTGTACGCCAGCGCGCTCGTGAACGGGCCTTTCTCGATCATCTTGGGATCGGAAGAGGGGCTTTTGGCCCTGAACGACCGCCTGAAGCTGCGCGCGCTCATGGTGGCCGAGAAGGGGCCGATGGTGTATCTGGCCAGCGAGCAGGCGGCCATCCAGGTGGTGTGCCCTCACGCCGAGAACGTGCGCTCCATCGAGGGCGGCGTGCCCTTCGTGGTGCAGCGCGACGACGTGGCGGCCGCCAAGGCCCGCGAGACGGCCGAGAACCGGGCGGTGCGCGACTGGCCGCTGGAACACGAGGTGGGCGTGCTGCCCCGCAAGAGAAGGGAGGCGTAAGCACCATGGACGTTACGACTAACTGCGTGCTCCCCCGCTATCAGGTGGTGCGCGACGAGGCGGCCTGCACCGGCTGCGCCCAGTGCGTTCGCTCCTGCGCCAACGGCGTGCACCGCCTGCGGAAAGACCCCGACCGCATCGTCATCAACTCCCGCGCCTGCGTGAACTGCCAGCGCTGCGTGGTGTTCTGCCCCGAGCTGGCCCTGACCATCCGGCCGTGGCCCCAGGTGGGCACCGGCTCGGCCACCTGGACGTCCGAGGCCATGGACGACATCGCCAAGCAGGCCCAAACCGGCGGGGTGCTGCTGTCGTCCATGGGCACGCCGGCGCCCTACCCCATCTACTGGGACCATCTGCTGCTGAACGCGAGCCAGGTGACCAATCCCTCCATCGATCCTCTGCGCGAGCCCATGGAGACCCGGGTGTTTCTGGGCAGCCGGCCTGAGATCCTCAAGGTGAACGAGCGGGCCGGCCAGGTGGTGGAGCCCCTGCCGCCGCAGCTGAAGCTGGATGTGCCGCTCATGTTCTCGGCCATGTCCTTCGGCTCCATCTCGCTGAACGCCCAGAAGGCCCTGGCCCTGGCCGCCACCGAGCTGGGCACGTTCTTCAACGTGGGCGAGGGCGGCATGCACCGCGACCTGGAGCCCTTCGCCGACCACGCCTTCGCCCAGGTGGCGTCGGGGCGCTTCGGTGTGGACCCGCACTACCTGAACACGGCGGCGGCCATCGAGATCAAGATCGGCCAGGGCGCCAAGCCCGGCATCGGCGGCCACCTGCCCGGCGAGAAGATCAGCGACGAGGTGTCGCGCACCCGCATGATTCCCGAGGGCAGCGACGCCATTTCCCCCGCGCCGCACCACGACATCTACTCCATCGAGGATTTGCGCCAGCTCATCTTCTCCATCAAGGAGGCCACCGGCTACCGCAAGCCCGTGGCGGTGAAGATCGCCGCCGTGCACAACGCCGCCGCCATCGCGAGCGGCATGGCCCGCACCGGTGCCGACATCATCGTGGTGGACGGCTTCCGCGGCGGCACGGGCGCGGCCCCCAAGCGCATCCGCGACGCGGTGGGCATCCCCGTTGAGCTGGCCTTAGCCGCCATCGACCAGCGTCTGCGCGACGAGGGCATCCGCTCCACGGTGAGCCTGGTGGCGAGCGGCTCCATCCGCAACTCCGCCGACGTGGTGCGCGCCATCGCGCTGGGAGCCGATGCGTGCTCCATCGGGTCGGCGGCCCTCATCGCCATGGGCTGCCACCAGTGCCGCGATTGCTCGAGCGGCCGATGCAACTGGGGCATCGCCACCCAGCGTGCGGCACTCACCGAGCGGCTGCGCCCCGAGGCGGCGGCCGAGCGCGTGGTGAACCTCGTGCGGGCGTGGACCGCCGAGATTCAGGAGATGATGGGCGGCATGGGCATCAACGCCGTGGACAGCCTGCGGGGCAACCGCCTCATGCTGCGCGGCGTGGGCTTAAACGAGAAGGAACTGGACATCCTCGGCGTGAAATACGCCGGCGAGTAGGACGGGAGGAAGCCATGACCGATGCGACCGTTACCGTAAGCGCCGAGGAGGCCGCCGCCGAGGTATCTGCGACTGCCGCCAAGGCGCCCGCAGCTGAGGTGGCCTTGGGCCTCGCCCACTTCAAGGAGGCCAACGAGCAGGTGCGCGGCGCCCTCGCCCGCGCCGATGTGGTCACCATCCGCGACGCGAACGCCCAGCGCTACCTGGGCTGCGCCCTTCCTGCGGGCAAGTCGCTCGAGATCTTCGGCACGCCCGGCAACGATCTGGGATGTTACCTGGACGGCGGCCGCATCACCGTATGCGGCAACGGCCAGGACCAGGTGGGCAACACCATGAACGACGGCGCCATCACCGTCCACGGGCGCGTGGGCGACGCCGCCGGCTACGCCATGCGCGGGGGCACCATCCTCGTGCGCGACGACTGCGGCTGGCGGGCGGGCATCCACATGAAGGAGTACGAGGCCAAGCGCCCCGCCATCGTCATCGGCGGCGATGCCGGCGCCTTCCTCGGCGAGTACATGGCCGGCGGCGTCATCGTGCTGGCCGGCGCGCCGGGCGACTACCTGGGCACCGGCATGCACGGCGGCGTCATCTACCTGCGGCGTCCCCTTGACCCCGACCGCATCATGGACGGCCTTATCCAGGAACCTGTCGGAGAGGAGGATGTTCCCACCCTGACGGCGCTGATTGCCGCCTACGACGAGGCCTTCGCCGGGGAAAGCCCGCCCCTCGGCGGCGATCTGAGCAGCTGGCACCGCCTGCGCCCGGCCAGCGCCCGCCCCTACGGCGGCCTGTACGCCCACTAGGCCGATCCGCCGCCGCACCTGTCGTTCCACCCGTCGCTTTACCTGTCGTTGCACCTGTATTCAAACTGCATTCGCCCTGAGCACCGCCCCAGAAAAGGAGATTCCCATGACGAACGTTCCCGAGATCTACGGCTCCCTCGTGTTCAACGAGTCCACCATGCGCGAGCGCCTGCCCAAGACCACCTACAAGCAGCTCATGCGCACCATCAAGGAGGGCGCGCCGCTCGAGCCCGAGGTGGCCAACGTGGTGGCCCACGCCATGAAGGAGTGGGCCATCGAGAAGGGCGCCACCCACTACACCCACTGGTTCCAGCCGCTTTCCGGCATCACCTCCGAGAAACACGACGCCTTCGTGGACCCCACCTCCGACGGCCACGCCATCATGACCTTCTCGGGCAAGGAGCTCATCCAGGGCGAGCCCGACGCCTCCAGCTTCCCCTCCGGCGGCCTGCGCGCCACCTTCGAGGCCCGCGGCTACACCGCCTGGGACCCCACCTCGTTCGCCTTCATTAAAGACGACGTGCTCTGCATTCCCACCGCCTTCTGCAGCTACACCGGCGAGGCCCTGGACAAGAAGACGCCGCTTCTGCGCTCGATGAAGGCCATCGAGACCCAGGCCCGCCGCGTGCTGGAGCTCTTCGGCGAGGAGGATGCGGGCCGCGTGGTGACCAACGTCGGCGCCGAGCAGGAGTACTTCCTCATCTCCGAGAAGGACTACGAGCGCCGCATGGACCTCATGCTCACCGGGCGCACGCTGTTCGGCTATTCCCCCTGCAAGGGCCAGGAGCTGGAGGAGCACTACTTCGGCGCCATCCGCCCCACGGTGAGCGCCTACATGAAGGAGCTCGACGACGAGCTGTGGATGCTCGGCGTGCCCGCCAAGACCAAGCACAACGAGGTGGCCCCGGCCCAGCACGAGCTGGCGCCCATCTATTCCGAAGCCAACCGCGGCATCGACGAGAACCTGCTCACCATGGAGAAGATGCGCCTTTTGGCCAGCCGCTACGGCCTCGTGTGCCTGCAGCACGAGAAACCCTTCGAGGGCGTGAACGGTTCGGGCAAGCACAACAACTGGTCCATCTCGGCCGGCAGCAAGAACCTGCTCGATCCGGGTGAGCATCCCATGGACAACCTGCGCTTTTTGGTGTTTCTCGCCGGCGTGGTGCAGGCCGTCGACGACTACCAGGAGCTTCTGCGCATGACCGTGGCCAGCGCCGGCAACGACCATCGCCTGGGAGCCAACGAGGCGCCCCCGGCCATCATCTCGATGTTCCTCGGCGACGAGCTGGGAGCGGTCGTGAACGCGCTCATCGCCGACGGCGACTACAGCGAGACCGACCGCGTGTCCATGGACCTCGGCGTAAGCGTGCTGCCCAACTTCCAGAAGGACAACACCGACCGCAACCGCACGAGCCCCTTCGCCTTCACCGGCAACAAGTTCGAGTTCCGCATGCCCGGCTCGTCGGTGAACCTGTCGGATGCGAACATGGTGCTGAACACGGCCATGGCGAAATCGCTGAAGGACTTCGCCGACGCGTTGGAGGGCAAGACCGGCGACGAGTTCGTGCAGGCGGCGTGGGACTACGTGAAGCAGACCTTGCGCGACCACGAGCGCATCATCTTCAACGGCAACGGATACTCCGCCGAATGGGAAGAGGAGGCCGCCCGCCGCGGCCTGGCCAACCACAAGACCACGGCCGACGCGCTTCCCTGCTTCGTGGCGCCGAAGTCCATCGAGCTGTTCGAGGAGTTCGGCGTGCTCTCCGAAAGCGAGGTGCGCAGCCGCTACGAGGTGAAGCTGGAGAAGTACAACAAGCTCATCAACATCGAGGCCCGCGTGATGCGACGCATGATGCGGCGGCTGTACCTGCCGGCCATCAGCGCCTATGCCGCCAAGGTGGCCGACCACATCACCTCGGTGAAGACGGCCATGCCCGCTGCCAACACATCTGCCCAGGAAGCCCAGCTCGCGCGTATTATGGACGGCCTGAACGATGCCCAGGAGAAGTTCGACGTCCTGACCGCCAAGCACAAGGAGATCGTGAAGATCGACGATGCCCAGGCCGCGGCGAACGCCAACGCCCACGAGCTGCTGCCGCTCATGGAGAGCTTGCGCGAGACCGTGGACAACCTGGAGATTCTCGTGCCCGACACCGACTGGCCCGTGCCGTCGTACAATGAGATCCTCTTCTATGCCTAGGCGCGCGCGACGAGATATTCAGGGAAAGGTGATGGCCATGGAGATAACGGGAGCAGGCGTTGCGGGTCGCTACCCCTTCGCGAAGCTGCACGGGCTCGGCAACGACTTCGTGTTCTTCGACGACCGCGACGAGACGATGGACGTGTCGGTTGACCAGGTGAAGCACTTGTGCGACCGGCGGTTCGGCATCGGGGCCGACGGGGTCATCCTCGTGCGGCCGGCGCGCCTTGAGGGCTGCGACGGGCTCATGTACTACATCAACGCCGACGGCACCTTAGCCCAGATGTGCGGCAACGGCGTGCGCTGCTTCGCGAAGTACGTGGTGGACCGCGGCATCGTGGACGCCGCGCGTGGAAGCCTGACCGTGGAGACCTTGGCCGGGCCGCGTGCCATCCGCTTCACGGTGGACGAGGACGGCAAGCTTACCATGGCCCAGGTGGACATGGGCGCCCCGATTCTGGAGGCGACCGAGGTTCCCCTGAACACCGCTGCGGCCGATGAGGCCTGCGCGGTGGTGGCAGAAGAGCGGGCGGTGCGCCCGTGCGATGGGCAGGCGCGCTCTTCCGCCACGGCGCTCACGCTGGCCTACCCCACCGGACCCGAGTTCACCTTCGTGGGCGTGTCCATGGGCAACCCCCATGCCGTGTGCTTCATCGACGACTGGGAGGCGCTGCCCGCCCACCTGTTCAAGGGAGGCGCGCCCTCCCTCGACACCTTCGACGTGGATGCCGTGGGCGCCTACTTCGAGAGCCACCCCGCCTTCCCCGAGAAGACCAACGTCGAATTCGCCTGCGTCGGCGACGACGGCATCGCCATGCGCGTCTTCGAGCGCGGCTGCGGCGAGACCATGGCCTGCGGTACCGGCGCTTGCGCAACGCTGGTGGCCGCAGCCCTCACCGGGCGCTCCGATCGCGAGAACGACGTGCACCTGCGCGGCGGCACCCTGCACATCCTGTGGGACGAGACCGACCACGTCATCATGACCGGCCCGGCCACCGAGGCCTTCACCGGCGAAGTGGAGCTGTAGCCCGAAGCGCCGCCGCTAGCCGAGGGCGCGGATGCGCTCCATGGCGCGCTCGGCATCGGCGCGCTCGCCAAAAGCGGTCAGGCGCACGTAGCCCTCGCCAGCCGGCCCGAAGCCGGCACCGGGCGTGGTGATGATGCCCGCCTCGTTCAGCAGCAAATCGAAGAACTCCCATGATCCCATGCCGTCGGGCGTCTTGCACCAGATGTAGGGGCTGTTCACCGCACCGTACACGGTGTAGCCGGCCGCTTCCAGACCCTCCTTGATGAGACGGGCGTTGTCCTGGTAGTAGGCGATGGTCTCGTCCACCTGGCGTGCGCCCTCCGGCGTGTAGACAGCCTCGGCGCCGCGCTGGATGACGTAGGAGGCGCCGTTGAACTTGGTGCACTGGCGGCGGTTCCACATATCGCGCAGGCTCTGCCCGTCGCGCACGAGGGCTCGGGGCACCACGGTGTAGCCGCAGCGCGCGCCCGTGAAGCCGGCCGTCTTCGAGAAGGAACGGAACTCGATGGCACAGGTTGTGGCGCCGGGCACCTCGTAGATGGAGTGGGGCACGTCCGCGTCCACGATGAAGCGCTCGTAGGCCGCGTCGAACATGATGACCGCTCCGCACGCGTTGGCGTAGTCCACCCAGGCCTGGAGCTGATCGCGCGTGAGCACGGTGCCCGTGGGGTTGTTCGGGCTGCACAGGTAGATGATGTCCACCGGCACCTCGGGCAGCGCCGGGCAAAAGCCGTTCTCGGCCGTGGTGGGCATGTAGACGATGTTCTCCCAGCGCTGGGAGGCCTCGTCGTAGTCGCCAGCGCGGCCGGCCATGGCGTTGGAGTCCACGTAGACGGGATACACCGGATCGCACACGGCAACAACGTTGTCGGTGGCGAAGATGTCGCCGATGTTGCCGCAATCCGACTTCGCGCCGTCGGAGATGAATATCTCGTCGGCGTTGATATCGACTCCGCGGGCTGCGAAGTCCTCCCGAGCGATGGCCTCGCGCAGGAAGGCGTAGCCCTGCTCAGGGCCGTAGCCGTGGAATGTCTCGGCCGCCGCCAGGTCGTCCACGGCGCGGTGCATGGCCTCGGTGACCGCCGGCACCAGCGGACGGGTCACATCGCCAATGCCCATGCGGATGAGGTCGACATCGGGATGCTCGGCGGCAAAGGCGTCGGTGCGCCGGGCGATTTCCGAGAACAGATAGCTCCCGGGCAGTTTCTGGTAGTTCTCGTTGATGCGGGCCATACCCTTCCCTTCTCGAGGTTTTCGCCCATTGTAGGCGCCCTCTGTTGCCTACGGGTTTCAACGTTGGAAGGAGACAAGGGCCGAGGCTAGCGCGCGGGCGGGGCCAGCTCGTGCGGGCGGCCGCGAATCGGAGGTCATGGCGGCACGATCTCCGATTCGCGCCTCGGGCTTTACATGCAAGAAGCCGGGTCAGGCGACCCGGCTTCTGAAGTTATTGGTGGAGCATGTTCACATTTGGGAGAACACCGCCCCCTCCATCGTCACCTGGCGAAGGTGCCCCGCCATTATCATCGAAGTAGTGGAATATATGCAAATCATCGTCGCCGGTGAGCACCACCTTCGACACGAACACGTCGATGAGCGCCTTGGGGTCATCTATCTCGGCCATGCTCTCCAATAGGAACAGCACACGATCGCGGTCCAGCTTCACCGCCTCGATGGCCTTGGCCGTCGCCAGTTCCTCCTGCAGCAGTTCCTCGCGCGCCTTGAGCTCGTCCACGCGCTCCTTGCCGCCCGGCGGCGCGATGCCCTGCTCGATGGCCTTCCATATGCGGTCGTATGCCAGCGTTATCTCCTTGAGTTCGCCCTCGATGATGGCGCTCTGCGGCGTATCGTCGCGCTCGTTCTCGAACTCGCACATGAGGTCGGCGATCTTCTCGCGGTTGGCCTCCACCGACAGGGCGGCGCGCACGGCCTCGGCCACGTTCTCCTCGATGGCCTCCTTGCGCACCTTGCGCCCGCAGCCCTTCTTGTCCTGATAGTAGTAGTACACCTTGCCCGACTTGCCGGTGCCGCTGGTGCCCGTCATGGGCGTGTCGCACTTGCCGCACCACAGCTTGCCCGTGAGAAGGAAGTCGGCGTTGCCGGCCTTCCTGCGCGGCCGCGTCTCGTCCCCCAGCATCTTCCAGATCATACGCTGCTCCTCCATGGACCACAGGGCGGGCATGCCGCCCTCCTTCTCGTGCCCCGCGTAGCTGAACACCCCGGCGTTCTGCTTCCGCTTGAGCATCTTGGTCAGGGCGTTGTGGGTGATGGGCTTTCCGCGCTTGGTGGTATGGCCTTCCAACGCTCTCACAATCTCCGCCACGGTCTTGCCGTTGAAAAGCATGCCCTTCGCGCGCCTCAGCACCCCCGCCTCGGCCTCGTTTATCTCATAATAGCCCTCCACAATATCCCAGCCGTACAGCTGCTGGCCGTTGGCCATGCACCTCTCGGCGTTCTTCTGGATGCCGTCCACTATGCGCTCGGCCAGCTGGGCGCTCTCCCACTCGGCCAGAACCTCCTTCAAGCCAAGCTGCAGGATGGCATCCGAGCCGGTGCCTATGCTCTCGCCTGAATACAGCACCTCGACACCGTGCTTCCTGAGCGTGATGCGCAGCAGCGCCATCTCGTCGCGGTTGCGCATGATTCGGGCGACCTTATATATGACCACGTAATCGAACAGCCCCGCCTTGGCATCGGCGACCATGCGCTGGAAGTCCGCCCGGTTGGTGTTGCGCCCGGACCTCGCCTCGTCCGAGTAGATGGCCACCACGTCGAGGTCTTCGATGGCGCAGTACGCCAGGTTGTTGTCGTGCTGTATCTCGATGCTCTCGCTTCTCTGGTTGTGGGAGGAGAAGCGCGCGTAGGATGCGGCGCGGCGCCCAGGCCTTGGCTTTTTGCAGAGGCTGTACTCCATGGGGTTCCCTACGCTACCGATACCTGGGATTCAGTATCAGGCGCATCCCCTTCGCCCGCATTTTTTTCCTCAGTCCGGCGCACGCCCTCGGAAGCGCGGATTCCCCGAACCGCTCCGGCTGCCGCATCCTTGCCCGCATCGGAGAGGTGGGCGTAGTCATCGTTCAGGACGGCCTGCCGCCGATCGGAATAGCTGCCGGCGTACTGGGGGCGCCCTGCCAACTCGTCAAGCGAGCAGCCGAGCGCATCGGCCACCATGCACGCCTGCGCGAAGTTCATATTGCGCTCACCCGTTTCCCAGGTCTTGTAGGTCAGTGGCTTAACGCCGATAACTGCGGCAAAAGCATCGCGGCTTTTGTATCCCGCAGCCTTGCGCAACTGCATCAGTTTAAGTTCCATTTTTGCGCCTTTCGGGATATTTCAGACAACCCGAATAGTACACGCTCCGCCTCCTTTTTTCAACTTTTAGACACTCTAGGGTTGACATAGATACTCTGAGTGTCTATTCTTCTTCTCAGTCGATGCGTTATGTATCTGTTTTCAGAGGAGCAGATACACAGCGTGTACATAAAGAAGGAAGGAACAACCATGGAAATCAACCGCAAGAAGTTCGATGCTGGCCGCTCCAATTGGGTGCACGGCGAGCACGAGGGCTACACCTACGAGGCCAAGGTCTTCAAGGCCCCCAGCCAGTTCGGAATCCCCACCCCGCGCTTCCAAGACGGCGGCAACGTCTCCAAGCTGTGCGTCCGCGATCAGTTCGGCCAGGAAGTCTACGCATTCGACCGTGGGCAGGACCTCGCTACGGACGAGGGGCTGGAAGCCGCCCTCCAGATCGTCGCGGCTCTTGAGGCCGTGTTCGTGGGAACCATGGACGAGGCCGCCGCCCAGTGGGTCCGCGACGTGGCCACCGAGTTCGGATTCAATCGCGGCAACGTGGCGCCTGAGGACTGCGCGGCCGACCCTTGGGACTACTGCCGCTTCACCGTCTGCCGCGTCACCTACGAGGTGCACGACTACCGCCTCAGCATCGTGGGCCAGGAATAGAGGGGGGCAGCCATGAAGAACGAGCAGCTGTACCGCGAGGCCATCAAGTTCGCCGCAGATGCCGAGGAGCGTTTCCTCAGCGCCGTCGAGGCCAACAAGTCCTTCAAGGATGACCGCACGCTGTGCGAGAAGCACCAGCAGATGGAGGTCATACCCGCCGCGCAGTGCGCATGCGCCCAGCAGGAACTCATCGCCCACCTGTTCGGCGTCTCCGATGAGCGCATCCACGAAGACCTCGCGCGCGTCATCCTCAGCCGCTAGGCAGCGGGTCTTGAGCAGACCCCAAAAACTCATCCGTCAGGTTACCCGTCACGACGTTAACAAGGCGGGGCACCCCTCCCCATTGAGTTGGCAGATGCAATCCCCGCCACGGCATTGCATCCCCCAGGTCACTGCGAGCAACAGGAAGGAGGAACCATATGGCCGACCAGTTCACGTTCAACGGCCGCCGCGTGCGAGCCTGGTGCGTCGATTCGGGCATCACGTATGACGAACTTGCCGAGCGCATCGGCGTGCCCGTCGGCACCCTCAAGGCGTGGATTTACGGGCAGCGGGGCATCAGCTTCCCGCAGGCCTGCGCCATCGCCGAAGTGTTCGGCAAATCGTTGGACGATCTGCGCGAGCAGAAAGCAGCAAGCTAGCAATCAAGAAAGGAAAGACATGGAAGAGATCAAGTCCCTCACCTACCGCGTCAAGGAAGCGGTGGCCAACACGATCGAGAAGGCCGCGAGCAACCCCGAAGGCATGTATGCCGTGGCCGAACTCGGCACCGCCTACGCCGCCATCTTGGAGGCAGAGGCCAAGGAGAACGCCGCGAACCTCGGCACCAAGCTGATCGAGGAAATCAAGGGCCTGTAGAGGAGGACCAACATGAACGACAACGCCATCAAGGAAGTGGTCGGCCTCATCTGCGAGAGCCGCCAAGAGGGGGACATGGTGAGCCTCACCATCGGAAGCCTCACGGGCGAGAACCGCCTGAGCATCACGAACGCGCCCAGCTACGTGCTGGATGCCATCACCGACAACGGCTACTACCTCAAGGCCGAGTTCGGATCCGTCATCGTCATGGCCGAGGAGGGCTAACCATGGAGAACATCGTCAAAGTGCGCGCCTGCTTCACAGGCTGCAACATCAAGAGCGGCAAGACTGTCATGCAGTTCGAGTTGGACCCCGAGCACAAGGGCGCCCTGCCGCAGCTGGCCATCATGACCGGCACGTTCGTCACCCTTGAGCTCACCAGCGACCAGACCGTCATGTTCGTGGACACGGGCAGCGGCGAGGTGATCGACGGCCAGGAGGAGGCCTTCGCCGACGATGACGAGGATGAGGACGGCTCCTACCAGCTGCCGCCTGCCGCCTACGAGTACGAGGACATCCAAGATGAGGCGGCGTGATGACACCGGCGCAGCGGTCCATGTGCAGCGTGCTGATGCAGCACATGGGCAGGTTCTACGAGAACCCCGAAAACGAGCGCCGATTCAGGGAATGGAAGGAGCGAAGGAACAACCCCGCCACGGACTTGATGCCTGCCGCCCCTTCCGGATGCCGCCAACTCGCAGGAAAGCGGCTCACCGCAAATCTTACCGCATCGCGGACGTTTTCCTCGTGATCGTCACGGCGTTCTGCGTCGCCTCGGTTCTCTGGGGCTACGGATGCGCCTACCAGGTCGGCTACGGGGCCGCCGAGCACTTCTTCACGGAGGTGCGCCATGGCTGAGGTATGTAAGCAGCTGTACGACGGGGTGCTACGCACCCCCCTCATGCGCGTCGAGGAGGCCTGCTGCTGGATAGCCGATGACTACCCCCGCAAGTGGCTCAGGCTCGTGAACCTCTGCGAGCAGGCCAAGGCCGACGGGCTGCCCCGCATCCGGCGCGGCGACCTGTTCATCCTCGCCCAGCAACAGGGTATGGCCATCACCGAGTGCATGGAGTTCCGCTTCGACAACAACCTCTGGTCGGTGCTCAGCCGCTACCTGCTCATGTTCAGGCCGGAACTGGCCACGGTCATCTTCCCGAACTCTGCGGAAATCGACCGCCACGGCATCGACTTCGAGAACGTCTGGCACGACAACGTCGCCCGCAACACGTTCTTCCCGGTCAAGTGCTGGCAGGACGCGGTGGGCCTGTACCGAGGGGAGGCGGCATGAACCCCTACCTGGCGCAAGCCCGCAAGCCCATCCTCGCCTACCTCGGCCTTGAGGAGATCGAGACGGTGTGCACCCGCATCAAGTGCGACTGCGCCGACCTCCCTGAGGTGGTTGCGTGGATGCGCCCCCGCGTGGACACCAGAGGCGGCCGACCCCGCATCCACAACGCCCGGAAGCACCAGAAGGCAATGGACTGCATCGCCGACCGCTACAAGGCGGCTCGCGGCCTCATCCGCTCAGGCTTCGACGGCCCCGTGGTGATGACGGTGGTGAGCCACCGCCACGTGCCGGTCTCATGGCCGAAGCGCCGCAGGGGCGAGCAGGACACCATGAAGCCCGACGCCTCCAACATCGTGAAGCTGGTGGAGGATGCCCTCAACGGCATCGCCTACAAGGATGACAGCCAGATCGTGACGAGCATCCCGCTCAAGGCCCCGCGCGTCGGGGACTTCGACTGGCTTGAGATCGAGGTGACCTATTGCGAGGTGCCGGGTGCGTAAGGGCGGAAGGCGCAACGACTGGAAGGTCGCCGATGAGCGATACCTGATCGAGAACGCCGGCCGCATCCCCAGGCGGGAGATATGCCAGCACCTCAGAAGGTCGAGCGAATCGGTCAAGCAGAAGGCCAAGGCGCTGAGGATGCAAGGCATTCCCGTGAGCCTCAGGCACTACCGCCCAAAGCTTGAGCCGTGCCCCTCGTGCGGATGCCTCTCAGGCCACCTAGGCCGCGACGGCATCTGCGAGCCGTGCCGCAGGCGCGAGCAGCTGGCCAACATCCATGCAGGAATCGCGGAACTGCTGCCGCGCCTCCCCCTTGACGAGCGGGACACCTACGAGAAGACAGAGGCGGAGACCGAATCGCGCCGCGACCCGATGCCGAAGGCGCCCAACACTGAGGGGCTTTCCTACTACGAGAGGGCGAAGGCCGATGAGGCCTATGCCCTTGCCTGCGAGGAGTGCCTAGCAGGGAACCTTCGCCGCGAGATCAAGGCGGCGCAGAAGCGCAAAGAGCGCATCAGCAAAAAAGTAAATCAATGACACTTTTGGCATTTTGCCAGTTAGGAGCAACAAAATGAAACTTGAGAAGATGAAGCGCAACCGTGCGGGGCGCTACATCCCCCGCGAGTTCGCCGACGAGATCGTGGGGACGCTTGAGGACTACGACCTTGAGCCTGAGTTCATCGAGGGTGCCGCGTGCGTCCTCTCGTACCTCACCTGCCCCGAAGGCAGCGACATGCACGGAGCCGAGTTCCCCAAGTACCTGGACAACGGCCTCCTCGCCTTGGAGGCAGAGCCTCCCGCCGAGGTGATGAGCGCAGCCCGCGAAGTCATCGAACTCCTCAAGGCCAACGGCGTGGAGGTAGTGGATGCCTTCATCGTGCGGGGTGACCGCTAATGAGCGCCGTAATCGAAACCGTCAGCATCGAGGACGTGTACCCGCTGGTCGATGAGTTCGGCAACGATCTGGCGCGCCGCGACTACACGCTGAAAGAGAACCAGGCCTACGTCCAGGAACTCGCCCGCTCGATGCGCTCCAAGGGCATCCCCGACGAAATGGTCACCCTCGTGCGCGACGGCGGCATCTACCGCATCAAGGCCGGCAACAGCCGCATCATGGCCATGAAGGAGCTGGGCACCAAGACCTTCCCCGCCATTGTGGAAGACGAGAGCACCCTGCAGGCCGTCATCGAGACCGTGGTGCGCACGAACACCAAGAAGAAGTACGAGGCCGTGGAGGAGAGCCGCTTCGTCCGCCAGCTGGCCATGTTCGGCACCGATGAGTACGTGGCGGAGGTGTCGGGCCTCACCGTCGAGAAGGCCGCCAAGGTGCGCCGCGCGGCCAAGGTCGTGGAGGATGCCGCCGACGATATGAGCCTCATGCGCCTCATCGCGATCGGCGAGTTCGCCGATGACCCTGAGGCCGTGAAGGCGCTCACCAACTGCTCGGAGCGCGAGTACCAGACGGTGGCCAAGCGTTTCGAGGCTCGCCGCAAGAAGGAGAGCGCGGCCACGGACCTCGCGGCGGAACTGGCGGCGCGCGGCATCGCCGTCGTGGATGACGCGCAGGGCATGGCCATGGTGTGCAACCTCAACAAGATCGCCCAGCTTCCCGAAGACCTGCCCGATGGCTGCGTGGCCATGCGCCACAGCATTCCCGGATTCTTCATGATCTTGGCCCCTGCCCCTGAGGAGGAGCCGCCCGCGCCTGAGCAGGTGGAGGAAGACAGCGCCCGCGCGGAGGCCGAGGCCATGGCCGAACTCTACGCCGAGGGCACGGGCAACCGCCGCGCCTGGCTCGCCGAGCAGCTGGCCGCCCAGAGCCTCCTGCCGAACCTCTCCCGCCTCGTGGCCGAGAGCGATAACCGCCACGCCCCGCTGGTCAAGACGTTCCTCGAAGCGACCGGCACCAAGCGCCTCAACGTCGGGCACTCGGAGATCGTCCTGCTGTTCGAGAGCATGAACGACGCGCCGGGCTGCGGAATCCTCGACGGCACCGGCAAGCCGCGCCCAAAGGCGTGCGAGCGGTACATCGCCCTTATGGACGCGATGGAGGCCGACGGCTACGAGCCTGATGAGGACGAGCAGGCCATCTACCAGAAAGCAACCGATTGCATGGAGGCAACCAAATGACAGAAGAAGGAACCATCGAGGTGACGGCCGAGGTGATCGAGCCGACCGACGCGCTGGAGGTGACCTACACCCCCGCCGTGTTCTCCGACAACCTCGCCGCGCTGGATGCCTACGTGGACCAGCAGATCGAGCCGTACATCGGCGCGCAGCTTGACCCCAACGACTACGAGACCATCAAGATGGGGAGCACCTGCATGGCCGACCTCAACAAGCTGAAAGCGCCCATCGAGGCGGAGCGCAAGCGCGTCAAGAAGATATACGAGGCTCCGCTCAAGGAGTTCGAGGCGAGGGTCAAGGCCATCACCGCAAAGATCGACAGCGCACGCGCAAACATCAAGGAGCAGGTTGATGAGGCCGATGCCAACTTCAAGGCGCAGCGTCGGGAAACGCTGGCCGAGGAGTACGCGGGATGCGCCGGCCCCATCGCAGACGTTATCCCCTTCGCCGCCATCTTGGAGGACAAGTGGCTGAACCGCTCCACCAACGAGGTCAAGGCCGTCAATGAACTCTACGAGAAGGTCGAGAAGGCGCTCAAGGGCTACAACACGCTGCAGACCAAGGAACTCGCTCACAAGGACGAGGTGGTCAAGCACTACGCTGACACCCTGGACCTCATCGGCGCGCTTGAGTTGGAAGACCAGCTGAACGAGCGCGACCGCCAGATGGCCGAGTTCAAGGCGGCGCAGGAAGCCGCCGAGGCCGTCAAGGCCGAGCGCACGGCACCCGAACCCGCACCGGAGCCTGAACCCGTCCCAGATCAGCCCACAGCGGCCGCTCCGCCGGTCTGCCGCTGGTCTCTGGCCATGGAGTTCCAGGGCACCGAGGCGTTCGCGCAGCAAGTTGCCGCGACGTTGAAGGGAATGGGCATCACGGGCGCCTCCATCAAGTTCGCGGGGGTGGTCACCGATGAGTAGCGAGATCGTGGAGTACAAGGCCGACAACGGCCAGGACATCCGCGTTACCGAGCAGGACGTGCGCGACCTCATGGCAGCCAACGGCAACGCCATGGAGAACGTCACCTCCCAGGAGGTCAAGATGTTCCTGCGGCTCTGTCAGTCCCAGCGCCTCAACCCGTTCACCCGCGATGCCTACATCGTCAAGTACGGCAACCAGCCCGCGTCGGTCATCGCCGGCAAGGATGCGTTCGTCAAGCGCGCGACGCGCAACAAGAAGTACAGAGGCCACGAGGCCGGCATCACCTTCATACGCAGGGTCAAGGAAAACGGCGGCATAAGGAAGATCATCGAGCGCCGCGAGGGTTCCATGCTGCTGGAAGGCGAGGAACTGATAGGCGGCTGGGCGAAGGTATACCTGGACGGGTACGCCTGCCCCATCTTCGAGGAGGTTGCCCTCTCCGAGTACGCCGCGCCCGACCGCTACGGCAAGAACGGCTGGAGCAAGATGCCCGCGACCATGATTCGCAAGGTGGCGCTCTGCCATGCCCTGCGCGAGGCGTTCCCCGAAGACCTCGGCGGCCTCTACGGCGCTGAGGAAATGGACCAGGTGCGGCAGCAGGAACAGGCCGCCCCACAGCCTCAGGAAGAGGAGGCCGTGGAGTACATCGTTGAAGACGTGGTCGAGGAACAGGCCGCCCCCCAGCCTCAGGAAGACCCGCGCAAGGCGCTCTGGCAGCAGGTTGCAGATCAGAAGCGGCAGGCCATCGAACTCGGCACCAAAGAGGAGGGCATCACCAGCTGGATGGCTGCCAGCATCCTCAACCCCGACGGAAGCCCCAAAGCGATCAACATGTACACGGCCGAGGACATCGTGAAGCTCAGCGACTTCCTTGCCGTGAACATCCGCAACCACCAGGAACTCACGGCACAACAGGCCGAGCAGGACGGCTATGCGGCGGATGCCGAGTATGAGGAATGCGCCGAGCCTGACTACGCCCCCGAAGACATCCCGTTCTAAGGAGGCGCGGCATGGGAATGGTTATACACGATGACTTCTGGGCGGCATGCCAAGCAATGCCTGAGAAGCAGCGCGCCCCGTTCCTGTACGCCCTTGCGAACTACCGCTTCACCAAAGAGGAGCCGAAGGGCAGCCCTCCGTGGCTGCCCACCTTCATCGCCCTCAAGCAGCGCATCGACATGGGTGACGAGGCTAGTGAGCGCGGACGCAAGATGGCGCAGGCCAGATGGGGCAAGAAGCAAGCGCAGGCACCTGCCAAGCAGGATGCCGAAGCAAGTGCCAAGCAGGATGCTCAAGCATATGCACAAGCAGATGCGCAGGCATATGCACAGGCATCGAACAACTCGGATGCTGAGGATGAGGTTGAGATAGAGGTAGAGATACCCCCCTATATCCCCCCAATGCTGAGCAGCCTGCAAGATGCGCCGTTCTGGCTCCAATGCCTCGGCGCTCTCAACGAGTTCCTCGGGACCACGTACACCACGATGCCGGAGAAGTGCCGGCACATGCTGGAACGCTGCGCAGGCGGCTACACCGTCGAGCAGGTGCGCTCGATGATCGCCTACAAGCGCGACGAGTGGCAGGGCACGAAGTTCAGCAAGCGGCTCACGCCCAACACGCTGTTCAGCCCCGATCACTTCGAGCAGTACATGCACGAGGCCAAGGGCGAGGAGAAGGAGGCCGAGGCGTATGCCGCTTACGACCAGTTCTAGGCTCGGGGCCTTCGAGGCCGAGAAGCCCATCCGCTGCGAGCACTGCGGCGCGATGAGGCCTCCCCGCAAGGTGGTCCTCGAAGACGGAACGCCCGTCGAGTTCAACGGCATCCCCGCCTTCTGGGGGCACGAGGACTGCGGCTGCCCAGGGGCTGTGGCCGAGCGGGAGGCAATCGCCGAGGCCGAGCGGCACAAGGCCGCCAAGGAGCAGGCCGAGGCGAAAGAGCGCGCCATCGAGAGGGCGGGCATACCCCTCCGCTACCGCGATGCCGCGCACCCTTACGCCGCGAAGATGGCCGCCCTGGCCTCCGAGGGGCAGGGCTTCTACATCTTCGGCCCAAACGGAACGTGCAAGACCACGCTGGCCATGGCTGCGGCGCTGCAACTCATCGAGACGGGGCGCAGGGTCATGGCCGTGGCCACCTACGACCTCATGGACGCGATGCGGAGCCGCAAGGACGAGGACCGCGCCCTCTTCGAGCGGGCGGCCGGCTGCGACGTGCTCATCCTGGACGATCTGGGCAAGGAGGCCTCAAACACGGCCTACGCCTGCGAGCGCCTGTTCGCCATCATCGACAAGCGCGACAAGGCCATGCTGCCCACCATCGTCACGTCCAACTACCGCCTCAGCGAGATAGCCAAGAACATCACCGAGGGGGCGGTCGGCGTGGCCATAGCGTCCCGCCTCGCCTCCTCATGCAAGCAGGTCCCCCTTGAGGGGCCGGATAGGAGGCTCAATGGCCAAGATTGACATCATCGAGTGCCGCGACATGCTGCCGGCGCTCTCCGACATCCCCGACGGCATGGTGGGGATGCTGCTCACCGACCCGCCCTATTCGAGCGGCGGCATGTTCCGGGGCGACCGGTCGGGCGCAACGTCCGAGAAGTACCAGACCAACGATGCGGCCAAGAAGCCGGAGTTCTACGGGGACAGCCGTGACGAGCGCAGCTTCGTGCTGTGGTCGGTGCTCTGGATGGGCGAGTGCTACAGGGCGATGGCCGACGGTGCCAGCGCCATCGTCTTCTCGGATTGGAGGCAGCTGGCCAACGTCACCGACGCGATTCAGGCTGCGGGCTTCGTCTTTCGTGGCATCATCCCGTGGCGCAAGACCGCCGCGCGGCCTCAGCCCAACAGCTTCCGCAACGAGTGCGAGTACGCGGTCTGGGCGACCAAGGGGGCGATAGACCGCACGCCCGTGGCCGGTGCCAAGTACCTGCCCGGCGCGTACAAGTTCGCAGCCCCCTCAGGCGAAGGGCGCATCCACTCCACCCAGAAGCCGCTGAACCTCATCAAGGCGCTCATGGAGATCGCCGACGAGGGCGCGATAGTGCTGGATCCCTTCATGGGGTCGGGAACCACGGCGGTGGCGGCCATCGAGACGGGGCGGCACTTCATCGGGTACGAACTCAGCCCGGAATACTGCGCCCTGGCCAATGAGCGCGTCGCCCGCGCGAAATCTGCGGGGGGGGGTGGCTTAAATGGCTAAGGTCACTACTCTGCCGGCCATGTACCAGCCGATGATGGGCAAGCCGTCCGTGAGGATGGCGCGGTGCGCGGTGTGCGGCCGCACGTGGCCGCTTGAGCAGCACCATGTGGTGTTCCGAAGCGCCGGCAAGATGTTCGTGGAGGGGCGCGAGATCGAGAAGCCGACCATCACGCTCTGCGGCTTCGGCAACAACCTGCAAGACGCGGACGGCCGCGAATACTGCCACGGCCTCGCCCACCATCGACGGCTCTACTTCCGCTGGGTCGATGATGACGCGATAGCCTGCGCGGGCCATTGGGAGTACATCCGCCTGGACGAGGCGTGCGACTACCTCACCGCCCTCAGGATGGACGGATGGAGGCCGCTATGAGCTTCGGAATGAGAGACCGAGACTGGGTCGACCCGCCCGAACCGCCCACGTTCCGCGCCCACTGCGGAGACTGCAACCACTTCCACGAGTGCCCCTGCGGCGCCCATGGCTTCTGTGACGAGATCGGCGAGTTCGTTGAACCCGATAGCGTCGTGACCGTCGGGAATGACTGCGATGCCTTCGACGCTGCGGCCAGCTTCGATCCCGATTGGGAGGTCTGGGAGGCGGCCGACCAAGCCTATGACCTCATGCGAGACCTGCAAATGGAGGAGGAATGAACTACATCAGCCTTTTCAGCGGCATAGAGGCCGCCTCCGTGGCCTGGGCTTCCCTCGGTTGGAACCCCGTGGCCTTCTCGGAGATCGAGCCGTTCTGCTGCGACCTGCTAGCAAAGCGATTCCCGGACGTGCCCAACTTGGGAGACGTGGCCGGGGTTGACTGGACCGAATACGAAGGGAGCGTCGATGTTGTCATCGGAGGAAGCCCGTGCCAAGCGTTCAGCATGGCAGGGCGAAGACTTGGACTTATGGACGAGCGAGGTCAGCTCATGCTTGAGTTCGTCCGCTGTGTTAGAGAAGCTAAGCCCCGCTGGGTCATCTGGGAGAACGTCCCCGGAGTTCTGTCACAGGACGAAGGGCGAGCCTTTGGCACCCTCCTCGGGGAGTTGGAAGACTGCGGGTATGCTCTCGCGTGGCGAGTGCTGGACGCTCAGTTCTTCGGAGTACCCCAGAGAAGGCGCCGTGTGTTTCTTGTCGGACATCCTGTGCCCGGATGCGCCGCAGGAGTACTTTTTGAGCCCGACTGCATGCGAGGGGATAATCCGTCGAGCCGAGAGGCGCGGGCGCTCCTTGCCGCCGGTGCTCAAGACCGCCCTGCAGGAAGCTATACGCTCAAGCTGCGCCATACCGGATCGCCTTGCCCAGGGGGGGGTTCTGGGCCTCTGATTCAGGACGATCTGAGCGCGACGCTTGCCACTAGCCAAGACCAGGTGCTGTTCCAGTCCAACGTGCTGCCGATCGACACCACCCAGGTGACCGACCCCAGGAACGGCAGCAACCCCCAGTGGGGAGACCCCTGCCACACCATGAGCGCCCAGGGGCACACCCCTGCGGTGTGCATCGGATTCAGCGCGGGGCAGTCAGCCACGGCGGGATCCGTTGCCGCGCAGGACGAGGTGGCCCCCACCCTGAGGGCGGCCGAATCGGGAACGAACCAGGTGCCGAGCGTTGCCTACGCCATAAGCGGCAACATCATCGGCCGCGAGGAGAAGAATGGCGGCCACCACCTGGGCATCGAGGACGATGGGGCGATGTTCACCCTCACGACCGCCGACCGCCACGCCGTGTGCATGGCATCAGGTCAGGCACATGCGGAGATCGAGGAGGAACTTGCACCCTGCCAAGCGTCGAGGCAGTACAAGGACCCGCCCATCGTGAGCCTGTCGAACGGCGACGATGTAGTCGGAACGCTGTGCGCAAGAGACTACAAGGGCATCGGCTCGCAATACGTAAACGAGGGCAAGGTCATCACAGCCGAAACACCGAGCGGCTACATAGTGCGCCGACTCATGCCCGTGGAGTGCGAGCGCCTGCAAGGCTTCCCCGACGGATGGACCGATTTGGGAGGCACCCCCGACGCTCCCCGCTACAAGGCATGCGGCAACTCCATGGCCGTGCCCGTAATCAACCACATAGGCCGCCGCATCGAAGCGGTGGACTCGATCTTCTAGGAGGAAATTGATGGAAGAGATCACGCTGCCCGTAGGGGTTCAAGCCGACATAGACGAGGCATTCTGCTACCGAGAGGACAAAAGCTACCAAGACCGCGCGCATGAGTACCTTGAGCGGTACGAGGTGGCGAGAGGCTACCGCGACACAGCCGTGCAGGCCGTGGTGACCGATCTTGCCAAGCGCGCATTCATGGCGGGAGCCGAGGGACGTGAGAAGTTCGACACCAAGGAAGAACTTGGGGAGATTCGAGCCGAACTGCTGGAAACCGCAGCCAAGTGCACCCGCGCGGCCATAATCGTCGGGGGGGGGTTCACTGATGACTAGCCGAACCAGCGACCGCGTGTGTATGCTTGAGCTCAACACGGACATGACGCGCATCGTCTGCTCCAAATGCGGGTGGGAGGTGCCAGCCGGCACCAACCCCAACACCGTGAGGGAATGCGGAGGATGCGAGAGGGTGGTGGCCTACGGAGACATCCCCCGCCTCTACCTCATCGGGCCTGTCACGGGTAAGCCGAACGACAACAGGGAGACCTTCAGGGCAGTCCGCGCCATCCTGCGCAAGGACGGCTACGAGTGCGACTGCCCGCACCACTACATCGAGCAGGGAACCGAATGGGGCAAGGCTATGCGCACCAGCATCCGCCAGATGCTCGCGAACGACGGCCAGAGCACCATCCCGCTGTACGACGGCATCGCCATGCTGGACGGATGGGAGCGGAGCCGTGGCGCGAAGATCGAGCACGACATCGCCGAGGCGCTGGGCATGCCCTGCCGCCCGTGGAGGGAATGGCTCAGCCCCGCAGCGCCCGCAGCCACGATGGCGAACGCGCCCGCACCCCAGCCGCTGCTGGCACCGTGCTGCTAGGGGGCGGACGCGATGCCCATGGAGCGCCACCGCTACCCGAAGGACTGGAAGCAGATAGCAGCCCAGGTGAAGGAGGAGGCGGGGTGGAAGTGCGAGGAGTGCGGGAAGCAGTGCCGCAGGCCGGGAGAGCCGCTGGACACGCACCGCAGGACGCTCACCGTGCACCACATCGACCACACGCCTGAGAACTGCGAGAGGTCCAACCTCGTCGCCCTGTGCGCCCCCTGCCACCTGCGCGCGGACAAGGAGCACCACGCCCAGACCCGCAAGCGCAGGCGGGAGGAGTACCGGCGACACATGGCGGAACATGCCAATGCGGCCGATCGGGCTTCTTGAATCTTTCCTTCTTCCCCGGTCGCGCCGCGACCCTCCTCTACCGGAGCCGCCTTCCCTAGGGCGGCTCCCTTACGTTTTGCGACACATCCAAGAGAATCACCGCCAAGATAGGAGGACCGCCATGCCGCTCAGCCAGATGAAGTGCTGCAAGTGCGGGGGCATGATGCCGGTGCGCCGCAGGCGCGGCCACCTGCGCAAGCGCAACCACATCAAGACCATGTGGTGCCCTTGGTGCAAGCGCGTCACACAGCACAGGGAACGCTTCTAGTGCTCACCGCCCCCCAGGAGAAATACTGCCAGGCCCGCGCCCGTGGGCTTTCACAGCGCCAAGCGTACCGCGAGGCCTACCCGAAGTCTGTCAAGTGGAAGGACTCGGCGGTGGACTCGCAGGCTTGCCGCCTTGAGAAGCTGCCCAAGGTTTCCGCAAGGGTCAAGGAATTGCAGGATGCGGCCGCAGAGCAGGCTGTCGCGTCGCGTGCGGCCGTCATCAACCGAATGGCGGCCCTGAACGCCCATGCATCCAAGATAGCCGTGGAGAGGGCGCGAGAGGGCTTCATCGACAAGGCGGCCACCGATGCAATGATGGCCACAGGCTCCAAGCTGCTGGACGTGCTGCCCGACGATACGGGCAAGGCTGACGGCATCCTGAGGGTGTACGACTTCGGGCTGCTCATCGGGCGCGCCTTCATCGACCTGCACCGCTCCATCATCGCCCACGAGTTCGAGGAGATATGGGAGGAAGGCGGGCGCGGCTCGCTCAAGACCAGCCACATCGCCACCGAGATCGTGAACGGCGTGACCACCGTGCAGGGGCGCAATGCCCTCTGCATGCGCAACCGGACGAACAAGCTGCGCACCTCCGTCTATGCGGAGATCAAGAAGGCCGCCCGGAGGATGGGCGTGGCCGACGAGTTCACATGGGGCAAGTCGCCCCTGCAGGCCGTGCACAGGCCGACGGGCAACGTGATCTACTTCTTCGGGGCGGACAACGTGAACCCTGAGGACTCCCCTCTCAAGGGCCTGGCGCCCGAGGAGGGCTATATCGCATATGTGTGGTTCGAGGAGGCCAGCCAGTTCCCCGGCTACCGCTACGTCCGCAACGTGAAGCAGACGGTGCTGCGCGGCGGCGGCGACCTGCCCACGTGGACCTTCCTCAGCTACAACCCGCCCATATCAGCCAACGCATGGGTCAACCGCGAGAGCAAGCAGCCCCAGGAGGGCCGCACCGTGCACCGATCGCACTGGACGGATGCGCCGAGGGCGTGGCTGGGCGAGGCGTTCATCGCCGTGGCCGAAGCACTCAAGGCGCGCAACCCCAAGGCGTACCGTCACGAGTACGACGGCGAGGCCACGGGCACGGGAGCCAACGTCATCGACCCTGAGATCATCGAGGTGCGCCCCATCACTGACGAGGAGCGCGAGGCGCTGGACAACATAGCCCACGGGGTAGATGCCGGCAGCGTCCACCCGTGGGTTCACGAGCGCGTGGCCTATGACGTGGACGAGCACGTGCTGTGGTTCCTCGATGAGGACAGCGCCACGGGCAGCGAGGCGCACGACACGAAGACCGCGCCGCTTCTGGCCGAGAGGCTTGAGGAATGGGACGAGGAGGATGCAGACCTCTGGTGCGACAGCGCGGCCAAGGGCATGATCCTGTACTACCAGCAGCAGGGGCTTCACGCGCGCAAGGCCTACAAGCAGGGCGTGAACTCCCCAAGCGAGCGCGTGCGGTGGTTCAACCGCCTCACCAAGATCGTCATCGACCCGAACACCTGCCCGCTCGCGGCTGAGCAGATTCCCGCCCTTGAGTACGTCATAACCCCGTCGGGCGACATTACGGAGACACTGCCAAAGGTAGACGATGACACGCTGGACGCTGCGGGCTACGCGGCATCCGTATGGATTAGGCAGGGGTTATAGCATGGCAGAGGAGCGCGGCACTTTCGCCTTCGCAATCGAATGGCTCAAGATGATGGGCTACCATCCCGACACCCGCATGAGCGGAATCATCGGGAAATACTGGGGCTGGTACACGGCCGACAACAACTGGTATCACTACAGCGTGAGCAGGAATATGCGCCGCTTCCGCGTTGACCGCGAGACGCTGCACCCTGCGGCACTGGCGGCGGAAGCGTGGAGCGACCTGCTGATGAACGAGAAGCTGGGCATCACCGCCGAGGACGAGGGGATGCAGAAAGTCATAGCCGCCCACTTCGGCGGCTTCGGCGTGAACCAGGCCGACTTCGTTACCCGCTCCTTCGCCCTCGGCACAGGGGGATGGGCCTGCGGGGTCTATGACGTTTCGGACGATGGCATGCTCCACCCCGATGCGCGCGTGGAGATCGAGGACTACGAGGCGCACCAGTGCCTCCCCCTCACGTGGTCTGCTGACAGCTGCACGCAGTGCGCGTTCGTGACACGGGTGGAGCTGGACGGCCGCGACTATGACCAATGCCAAGCCCACGTGCTGCTGGACGGCACCTACCACATCCTCACGCAGCTGTTCGACATCAAGAGCCACCGCATGGTGTTCCCTGAGAGCGTTATCGCAGACCTCGACACCAAGAGCACCGAGCAGACCTTCGCGCTCGTGAAACCCGCCGTCCCGAATCCCCATTTCAGCTATTGCGCAATGGGCGCCAGCATCTTCGAGAAGGGCATCAGCGCCATCAAAGCCACCGACGAGGCGCTCACCAGCCTGCTGGTGCACATGCGAGTCGGCCGCCCCAAGATGTTCGTGACCGACACCATGATCGAGAAGAAGACCAAGAAGGACGCGAACGGCAACAAGGTCACCGAGTACGCCGCATTCGGTGAGGCCGATGACACCGTGTTCCGCACGCCTCCCGGCGAGGAGGGCACTGACCCGATGAAGGTGGTGCATCCCGAAATGCGCGTGGCCGACAACGAGGCAGCCATCAACGCCGGCCTCAAGATGCTCTCCCTCACCTGCGGGCTTGGGGACAACTACTGGGCATGGGACCACAAGGACGGCCTGAAAACGGCCACCGAGGTGGTGAGCGATTCCAGCATGCTGGCCAGAACGCTCAGGAAGCACCAGAACGCCCTCAGCGGCTCCATCACCACGCTGGTGCGCGGCGTGGCGGGCGTTTGCAAGGGCATCTGCGGCACAGCGGTGGACACGCAGGCAGCGGTCTCCATCGACTTCGATGACAGCGTCATCACCGACACGCAGACGGACAAGAACATGGCGCTCACCGAGATCAGCATGCTGGGCATCCCCGCCCTCAAGCGCAAGTACCTCGTGGACTACTGCGGATTCAACGAGGAGGATGCAGCGGCCGCCGTGCCCGACCAGGCCGCAGCAATAGATCCGGGCTTCTAATGCTGTCCCCTGAGCAGATCGAGACGGCTGGCGACGCGGTTGCCGCCGTCTACAACGACATAGAGGCCAAGATGCTCGACCACCTGGTCATCGCCCTCATCAACGTGGAGGAACTTGACCAGATGACCATGACGGAGCTCAACCTCCTCGCCCAGTCCCACACCCAACAGCTTCGCGACTACATCAACGACGAGCGCGAGGTCATCGCGGCCGGGGTGCGCGAGACCGCCGAGCGCCTGATAGAGGCATCCGATGCCGATGACATCAGGCGGATGGGCAAGGGCACGCCGCTATGGCCTCAACAGGTCACCGCGACCGTTGACGGCGTGGCCAGAATCTTGGCACGCGACAACATCCAGATGGTGGAGGGCGCCAAGCAGGCCTTCCTCTCGGCCTCAGTGGAGGCCATCACGCGCGTGAACACCGGCACCATGACCACGGAGCGGGCACTGCACTCCGCCGTGAGGAAGCTGGAACGCGAGGGCATCCCGATCATCACATACCAGAACGCCAGCACCGGCATCGTCACCGTGGCCAACAAGGTGGACGTGGCCGTGCGCCGTCACATCCGCACACAGATCGCGCAGGACGGCGCGCGCATGACCTTGGAGCGGATGGAGCGCGGCGAGGTCACGCTTGTGGAGGTATCGAGCCACGAGGACAGCAGGCCGAGCCATGCCGCATGGCAGGGGCAGGTCTACAGCCTGCACGGCGAGGTGGAGATAGACGGCCACAAGTACGCCGACTTCTACGAGGCCACGCGCTACGGAAGCGTGGACGGCCTCCTGGGCGCGAACTGCCGCCACAGCTTCGGGCCGTACCGACACGGAGCGCCGAGGGCATACGAGCAGAACCCGCAGCACCCCAGCGGGCTGGAAGGCTCGGAGGTGTACGAACTGGAACAGCAGCAGCGGTACCTTGAGCGGCGCATCCGCGAGGCCAAGCGAGAACTGAGGGGCGCGCAGCAGGTCTACGATAAGACGGGCAGCCTTGAGAGCCGCACCAACCTGCTCAAGGCCCAGAGCACGCTGAAAGATCGGCAGAGCGCCATGCGCGACCTCATCAGCGACGCCAACGCCAAGGCGAAGCCCGGCACCACCGTGCTCACCAGGAGGCCGAACAGAGAATGGGCTGGCGACATGCCGAAGGGCACCGCCATCAAGGCCAGCGGGCGCAAGGTTGACGAGTTCCTGGGAGGCTCGGGCGCATCCGCGACGCTCAAGGCCAACGGAATCACCAAGAGCGCGGCACGCGCCGCCATAGCCAAGGAAATGGCCAGCCGTGGGGGCACCGCCGCAGACTTCGCATCGCTTTCAGCCTCCGACCAGCAGGGCATCTTCAAGAGCATCGTGAGCACGCTGCGAAACCCCGGCAAGATCAAGGGCGCGCAGCACGCGGCCAAGACCGCCGTGGACAGGTCCGCCCCCGTATATGCGAAGCTGGAAGGCAAACACGTGGACAAGGTGGCCAAGCTAGTCGGCAAGGGCACCACGCCGGCGGCGCGGCTATATCTGCGATACGAGGACCAGCTGAGCCTCATCGACCACGCCTACCGCAGCACCGCCCACTTCTCGCCCAGCGACGTGGGCGTGCGCATCAACGTGGCCAACACCTACGCCGACGCGCGCAGGCCGTCCATGAACACGTGGTTCCACGAGTTCGGCCACCATATCGACTACATCAGCACGGGGGCGCAGGGCTATGCGGCCAAGCGTGCCGCAGGCGTTCCCTATGGCGATATGTACGCCTCCACGAAGTACAGGGGAAACGCCTTCGGCAAGATGCTCAAGGAGGAGGCGACCGCCTACGTCGATGCGGTGCACGCGCGCATCAAGGCGGAAGCCGCCGCCTTCATCGACGCCATGGACCTGAGGGGGATGCGCGACGCAGGTATGCTGTCCGAGGCAACGTTCTCCGCGCTGCGGCACGATGCCCGCGCGTACCAGCGCGTGACATCCCCAGGCTTCAAGCCGGAGGACTACGGCTACACGCCAGAGGAGGTCAAGGCCATCAAGGCCAGCAAGAAGAGCATCGTGGCCACCGTCAAGAAAGACCCGCAGTACAAGGAGGCCGTCAAGAAGCAGCGCGCCTACGAGGCCGTTGGCAAGGAGATCAGGGGCATGACAGATGCCCAGAAGGCCGACCTCTCTGACATCTTCGGCGGCGCGACCGGCAACAAGGTGGACGGCGGCTGGGGGCATCGCACATCGTACTGGGACAAAGGCGGCGGCGCGCTCGCACGCGAGGCGTTCGCGGAGTTCTACAGCGCGCACATCGGCAACCCTGAGAGCCTTGCGGTGCTCAAGCAGTACCTGCCGAAGTCGGCGGAGATATTCGAGGATATAATCGAAGCGATTGAGAAAGGGGCTATCTGATGGATGACCTGATCTACGAACTCATGGACGAGTACAAGGCGAAGTTCGGGGACATCTTCCCCCGTATGATGATGATGAGCGCGCCGGACGAGGAGGTCGTTGCGGCAATACGCCAGTGCCTCGACACAGGGCAGCCGTTCGACCCCGGCCTGCCGGATGACGCGATAGTCTAGCGAAACCGTGAAGCCCCGCCGAGCGCGGGGCTTTTTCATGCCCAGGCGACACCTTGGGGAAACTTCCAACTGCGCGAGAGACGGCGGCAACGGTCTCAATCGCCCGCCTGAGCGGCAATCAGGTACCGAAGCGCGCAGAGAAGCGCGGAAACCAAACCCCGGAAGGAAAGGTTGGAAGCAATGACAGGAACAGAACCGACGCCCACGCCCACGCCCGAGCCTACGCCGGCACCGACCCCTGCGGCGGAACCGGCACCCGCCCCGCAGCCTGCTGCACCTGCCGCAGAGCCTGCACCAGCAGCCGAGCCGACACCGCAGCCTGCTGCACCTGCCGGCAGCACCGTGAACGCCCACAAGTACCAGCGCGACATCGCGAAGGTGGAGGCAGAGCGCGACGCTGCGAAGGCCGAGGCCGAAGGGTACAAGGCCCTCAAGGACGAGTTCGAGCAGTGGAAGGCCGAGCAGGAAACTGCGAAGACCGAGAGCGCGCTCAAGGCGGCCGGATGCCATGACGTGGTGGCGGCGAGCGCACGCCTCGGCGAGTTCGATGGCGACATCGAGAAGCTGAAAGAGGCCGCGCCCTACCTGTTCACGTCCACCGATAACAGCAAGTCCACAGGGGGCAAGCCCAAGGGGACCCCCGACCCCGAAGACGAGCGCACGAAGAAGATGCGCGAGACCTTCGGGCTGACCAACGAAAAGGAGTAAACCAATGCCCAACCAGATCACCCTGCCCCAGGGCATCCAGACCATCTTGGACGAGGTGTACCGCCAGGCGGCCTGCACCTCCGTGCTGGACAGCGCCCCCTCCCAGGTGCGCCCCACCCAGAACGTCCACGAGTTCTGCTATCCGCAGATGGAGGTCGGCGGCCTCGGAGACTACGACCGCGCCAGCGGCTACACCTCCAACAGCGGCGTATCCCTCGTGTGGAAGACCGTGGAGGCCGACTACGACCGTGGCACCAAGATCATGGTCGATGCCATGGACAACCAGGAATCCTTCGACCTCGCCTTCGGGCAGGCCGCGAACATCCTGATGCGCGAGCATGTGGCACCTGAGGGCGATGCCTTCACCTTCGCCAAGATCGCCGCGCTCACCGGCATCACCAACAACACGGACTCCATCGAGGGCGGCGCCCAGTTCCTTGAGGCCATCCTCACGGCCACCACGGAAATGGACGAGAACGAGGTGCCCGACGAGCAGCGTTACCTGTTCACCACCTCCACGCTGCTCAAGTCCGTGAAGGCCCTGGACACCACCAAGTCCCGCGAGGCGCTTGACGGCTTCGCCGGCATCATCAAGGTGCCCCGTGGCCGCTTCAACACCGCCATCGACCTGCTCAGCGGGCGCGACGGCGACGAGATCGCGGGCGGCTGGAAGCCCTCGGAGCTCTCTAAGCCGATCAACTTCCTTATCGTGCACAAGCCCGCGCTCATCAAGTTCGACCGCCACATCGCCGGCCCCACCGTCATCAGCGCGGACCAGAACCCCGATGCGGATGCGGACATCGTGAAGTACCGCAAGTACGGCGTGGTTGACGGCTACGAGAACAAGCGCGCAGGCATCTACCTGAGCCACCAGTAAGAAGGAGGAGCAACATGAAGACCGTGGGTCTGCTCATCGACGGCAAGGCCGTCCAGAAGAAGGAGGCCAAGACCTCCAAGGCGAAGACCACCAAGACCACGACCAAGGCTGACAACGCCAAGGCCGAGAACAAGGGCGCGGAGAAGGCCGAGAAGGCCGAAGACGCTGCCAAGGACGAGGCTGCCGCTGAGAAGCCGGCAGAGGCCAAGGCTGACAACGCCAAGGCCGGAGAGGAGGCGGGCGAGTAGATGCCGCTGCCATCCGTCACATACGAGCAATACAAGGCTCAGGGCGGAACGCTCGAAGCGGATGCCTTCGCGGCATCCCTTCGGGCGGCGGTATCTGCGGTGCGCGACGTGATCGGCTACAACGAGCCGCAGGACGATGATGACGTGGAGGCATACACCCGCGCGGTGTGCGCCGCCGTGGACGTGGACGAGGCCTACGGGGCATCCGGCGGCATCGGCGAGGGCGTGGCATCGGTCACGCTCGGCAAGTTCTCCGCGACCATGGGGCAGGCATCCGGCTCGTCATCGCTCTACGACGTTGACATGAGGCGCGCCGTGCGCCGTGAGCTCGTCGGCTCCACCCTCCTCTACCAGGGGCTGCAATGATGCCCCTGCCGCGCAGGCTGCTGCGCTCCACTGCGAAGGTCAAGGTTCCGAAGACAGGAACGCCCTACGGCGGCGAGTTCGAGGAGCCTGTGACCATCGAGCGCGTCTGCTTCGAGCCTACCGCCTCGATCAGGCGCACGGATTACCAACTGCAGGCGCCCTTGAAGGGCACGCTCTACATAGACCCCAAGGTGAGCACTGGCGCCTTCGCTATCCCTGCGGGGTCCCTGGTGAGCATTGACGGGGAGGTCTCCGATGCCACGGTGCATGAGTGCCAAGCCGTCCCGAACCTCGGCGACCTGCACCATTGGGAGGTGCTGCTCAAATGACGGTCATCCTCAACATCAAGGACATCGAGAAGCTGGCGGACCCGGCCGAGGCGAAGAAGCGCCAGGAGGAGTACGCCATGCGCGTGGCCTTCGTCATGCGCAAGTACGTGCCCCGCGACGAGAACACGCTCAGGGCTTCCGAGCAGCTGAACTCCAAGTACGCCGAGGGTTTGCTGATCTGGAGCACCCCGTATGCCGCAAGGCAGTACAGCATCCCCATGAGGCACACCACGTCGGGAACCTGCGACCATTGGGACGAGGCGTGCGCGCGCAACGATATGCCCGCGCTCATCAAGTACGCCGAATCCCTCTATGGAGGTGACTGATGGCAGCCCTTGACCTTCTGGACGTGATGCGCCGCCGCCTCAACGAGGGCGGCATCACCGACGTATTCACCACCATGCCAGACGGCAGACGCTTCCCCGAATCGGTGACCATCGCCTTCGGCGTGCCCGACCGCAAGATCGTCTACTACGACGGCACCACCACCTCGCCGCTGCGCGTGACCGTGATCGTGATGAGGGTGAGCGAGTACGAGGCCATGGCCACGGCTCAGCTCGCCGAGAGCATCTTGGCCACCTCCCCGCTCGATTCCGAGAACGGCAGCTACGAACTTGAGAGCTTCGAGACCACCGACCCCCAGCCGCTCCCTTGGGACGAATCCGGGCGGTTCGTGTGGGCTTTCGATGCCTACATCGACACGAGAAAGGACTTTTTCTAATGGCGAAGACCGTGGACATCGGGTTCGCGCTGAACTACCAGTACGCGAACCTCCTGAACATCACCCCGGAGGAGGATGAGCCGACCTGGGCCTACATGGGGCCGGGCATCGAGGACATCAGCCCCGACCGCTCCGAGAAGACCGACGAGACCGAGGACTACTCCACCGGCGGCAACACCGTCACCACCGTGACGGGCGTGACCAAGACCACGAGCGTCACCGGCAAGCGCCGCATCGGCGACCCTCTGCAGGACTACTTGGCCAGCCTTGAGGAGTGCTTCGGGGACGAGCGCGAAACCCAGTACCGCTGCGTGTCCCCCACCGGCGAGATCATCGAGGAGGAGGTCACGCTCAAGGACATCAACATGAGCGGCCCGAACGGCGCAGCCTCCGACAAGCAGGCCATCAGCTTCGGCATGGCACGCAACGACACCCCCACCCTCATCCAGCCGGCCAAGGGGCACCATCTTCCCGCCACCATCGCGGTGGAGGACGTGACGGTTTCCGTGGGAAAGACCGAGCAGGTCACTCCGACCGTCGAGCCTGCCACTTCCTCGGACTGGTGCCTGTATGCCATCGAGAACCCCGACATCGCCAAGGTGACCGCCGACGGCATCGTTGAGGGTATCGCGGCGGGCAAGACGCGTCTCTCCGTGAAGTGCGCCGCCAAGCCCTCCATCCGCGCGACCGTGGACGTGGTGGTCTCCGAGGCTTAGCCAAGCGACACACTTGGGAATATCGGTCATGAGGCCGGGGAGGAAGCGCAGCCTCCCCGGCCTTTCCTTTTACTGCGCGAAAGGAAAAGAGGTAAACCATGGAACTCAAAGTCAAGGCACCCTATGAACCGCTAACCATCGAGATCGGCAACGCGGTGGTGGAGACCCGCATCAACGTGACGGTGGACGGCCTGCTCGACATCGGAGAAGCATGCAACAAGGCGCACAGCAAGATGACCGCGCTCCAAAAGCTGCGGGACCAGGCCGAGCAGTCCAAGAACGTCTCGCAGCTTCGCAAGCTGAACAAGCAGACGGCCGACGTTCTTGAGGTGGCGGTCAAGGCCGGCATCGGCGAGGAAGGCTACGACGCGATCGTGGAAGCCTGCGGCGCTGGCTACCCCATCAGCAAGGTGGACTGCAACATCGTCATGGGCAAAGTGTTCCACGCTATCTTCCAGACGGTTCAGGAGCGTAAGGAAGACACCCTCAACGAGAAGGCTGCGCATTACCTGGCGGAGGTAGATGATGCGCAGTCCGAGCCTGACCCGGAAGACTAAGGCCGAAAACGGCCGCCTCGTCAGTTCCTACGAATGGGGCGGCCATCGGGTTGACGTATGCGATTCAGCACGCAACGGCATCCTGGTCATAGAGCTGTTCCAAGATGAGGAGCTTGCGCCCGAGCAGAAGGCGCCGCTCCTCATTCGCATGCTGTTCCCCAAGCCCGAAGACGCTCTGGCCATCGCAGGCGAGCGCCTTGGGGACCTCCTCATCGACATCGTGTGGGAGGCCTTCGGGCTTGACATATCGAGCGACGGCCGCCACGCCTCGGAGCATGAGGATGCGGTCTTCGACTTCACAGAGGACGCGGGGAGAATCCGCGCCTCGCTGCTCCAATGCTTCGGCCTCGATTGGGATGACGTGGCCGGCACCCTCTCATACGCCGACATGTGCTCGCTTCTAGGCATGCTGCTGGAAGCCGATGCCGAGACGCCGTTCGCGCAGGCGGTCTACTACCGCACGGCCAAACCCCCGAAGCGCAACAAGCACAACGGAGACCTGTGCGATGCCTTCGAGGCGCGCCGCAAGCATTTCGCCCTCCAATCGGGGCGCGATCCCGAACTGAGCGCAAACGACACGACCGCCGACATGTTCGCAGCGGCCAAGCGCGCCGCCCAGAGAGGGGCGTAATCCATGGCCAACACCGTAACTATCGACGCAAAGCTGAACGAGAAGGGCGTCGTTTCGGGCGCAAAGAAGATCACCGTCAGCCTTGAGGACATCAAGAAGGCGGACGGCTCCCTCAACTGGCAGGGCGTGAAGGACGGCGAGAGCGCCGCCAAGAAGTCGGGGGATGGCTTCACGGTACTCAAGGGAATCCTCGCCAACCTCGCAACTGCGGGCATCGCCGTGGCTGCCGGCGCGGTCAAGGACTTCTGCTCCGAGGTCGTGGAGATCGGCCAGACCTTCGAGACCTCCATGAGCAAGGTGAGCGCGCTCTCCGGCGCGACCGGCGACGATCTGGCCACGCTTGAGGCGAAGGCTCGCGAACTCGGTGCGTCCACCACGTTCAGCGCATCGCAGGCGGCTGATGCACTCGGTTATATGGCGCTCGCAGGATGGGACACCGAGCAGATGCTCGCGGGCGTCGGATCCGTGCTCACCCTGGCCCAGGCCGGCGAGATGGAACTGGCGGCGGCCTCCGACCTCGTAACCGACTACCTCAGCGCCTTCAACATGGAGGCGAGCGAGACCGCGCGCATGGTCGATGTTCTCGCCTACGCGCAAGCCAATGCCAACACGACAGTCGAAGGCCTCGGCATGGCCTTCAAAAACTGTGCGGCAAACGCGAACGCGGCCGGCATGGACGTGGAGACCACCTCGGCCGCCATCAGCATGATGGCCAACCAGGGCTTGAAGGGTTCGGAAGCGGGCACCGCCCTCAACGCCGTGCTCCGCGATATGACCGCGAAGATGGAGGACGGTGCCATCGCTATCGGCGAGCAGTCCGTGGCGGTAATGGACGCAGAGGGCAACTACCGCGACTTCACGGACATCCTTGCAGACGTGCAGGAGGCCACCAACGGCATGGGCGACGCTGAGAAGGCAGCAGCCCTCCAGAGCACCTTCACGGCCGATAGTATCAAGGGCCTTAACCTCCTCCTCAATGCCGGAGCCGACGAAATGGTCGGATTCAGGGACGAACTCTACGGATGCGCTGGCGCAGCTGAGGAGACCGCCGCCACGATGACGGACAACCTTGGCGGAGACCTGGCAGCTATGAACTCGGCATTTGAGGAACTGAGCCTCAAAATCTACGACGGGCTGCAGGAACCCTTGCGCAGCGCCGTGCAGTTCATCACCGGGACGGTGGTGCCGGGCATCGAGGGCTTCATGGCGTGGCTCACCACGGGCACCCAGGAGTTCGATGAGTTCGGCAACGTGGTCGGCGAGACGGCCTCGCCGCTCTCGCAGCTGGCCAGCACCGTGCAGAGCATGGTGCCCGTGCTCGCTGCGGCAGGCGGCGCGCTCCTTGCGTACGAGGGTTACTCGCTCGCGGTGACCGTGGCAGAGAAGGCGCGGGCAGCGGCCACCGCTCTGGTGGACAATGCCACCAAGCTGCTCAACGGCACCATGAAGCTGAACCCCATCGGCATCGTCATCACGCTCATCGGCGCGCTCGTGGCGGCGTTCCTGTACCTCTGGAACACCTCCGAGGAGTTCCGCAACTTCTGGATCGGCGTGTGGGATGCCGTGAAGGCCGCGGTCCAGCCCCTGGCCGACTGGGTGATGGCCAACGTCATCACCCCGCTGGTGAGCAAGTTCCAAGAGTTCCAGACGCTGTTCGCCGGCCTCTGGGATGCCATCGTGGCAAACGTGACGAGCGCCTGGGAGCAGATTGCCCCCATCGTGCAGGCCGGCATGCAGGTCATCCAGACAATCATCGGCGCGGTCATGCCCGTCATCCAAGCTGCGTGGGATGGCGCGTGGGGGCTTATCTCCTCGGTGTTCACGGCCATCTGGGACAACATCAGCAACACCGTGAACACGGTCATGGGCGTAATCCAGGGCATCATCCAAGTGGTCACCGGCATCATCAGCGGCGACTGGGATGCGGTATGGAGCGGCATCAAGCAGATATTCGAGAGCATCGTGAACGGCATCCTGCAAGCTGGGGCCAACGTGTTCAACGCGCTCACCTCGATCATCAGCAGCGTGCTCACGGGCATCTACAACGTATGGGCCTCCATCTGGAACAGCGTGTTCAGCGTGGCCAGCAGCATTTGGAACGCCATCAGCTCAAACATCGGCGGGGTGGTCAATGGAATCTGGAACAACATCACCAGCACCTTCAACAGCCTAGTCGGCACCGTGCTGGGCATCTTCAACAGCGTGAGGGAAGCCATCACCAACCCCATCGAGACGGCGAAGAACACAGTGGGTGGCATCATCGACACCATCAAGGGGTTCTTCTCGAACTTCCACATCCAGCTGCCGCACATCAACCTTCCGCACTTCGCCATCTCGCCGGCGGGCTGGCAGATCGGGGACCTCCTCAAGGGTTCCATTCCCTCGCTCTCGATCGAGTGGTATGCGACGGGCGGCATGTTCAACGGCGCCAGCATCATCGGCGTGGGCGAGGCGGGCACCGAGTTCGTGGTTCCGCGCGACGGCAAGCATATGCTCCCGTTTGCGCAGGCGGTCTCCGAGAACATGGCGTTCCCGTCTCCTGAGGAGTTCGCCTCCGCCATCGTCGCCGCCCTCATGGCGGCAGGCTTCGGCCAGACGGTGCTCAAGATCGACGGCAAGACCCTGGGCGAGGCGCTTGCGCCGTACCTCGACCAGATCAACGGCAGCAGATACAACAACGCGAGGAGAGGACTGGCGATATGAACCACGGCATCAGCGTAGCGGGCTATCACTCCCTGGATGACTTCGGGTGGCGGCTCATCGACAGGGTTGAGACGCCGCCGCAGCTGCGCACCACCAAGGTGACGGTGCCCTACGCGAACGGCGCGCTCGACTACACCGGCGTGTACGGCGAGCCGTTCTACGGCGAGAAGTCCATCGAGTACACCTTCGCCAAGGACTTCAAGGGCATCAGCGAGCTGATGGAGGGCGTGCGCGAGTTCATCGAATGGCTCTCCGGCATCTGCAACACGGACATCCGCGACAGCATGTTCGAGGAGTTCCACAACCACGGCAGCTGCACATCCACCAAATGGGAGCACGCCAAGAGCGGAGTGCGCGCGACGGTGACCGCCACCTTCGACCTGTACCCCTTCATGGTTGCCGACGATGAGAGCACCGCCACGCTTGAGGTCGGCACCAACTACGTCATCAACGAGGGCAGGGCCGTGCGCCTGACCGCCAAGCCGCTGCGCGACTGGGCGACGATCACCGTGGGCGGCGAGAGCGCCACGGTCCGCAAGGAGCAGGTGACGAGCCTCTGCCTTGAGGCGGGCATGGTGGAGATCGAGGTGGACGGAGGCCCCGCGCTCATCCGCTGGTTCGAGGAGCGCATGTAATGCTCTACACGGTCACCATCACCAACGGCAGCGAATCGGTCAACATCCACGACCGCTACGAGCGCATCGCCGGCGCTCAAATCTCGAAGGAGCGCAACGCCATCGACAGCATGGCCTTCACGATCTACCCGGACAATCCGGGCTATGCGCTCCTTGATAGCATGACCACCACCATCCAGGTGCGCAACGGCAAAACCGGCCGCCTGGACTTCGACGGGCGCGTCGTGAAGGCGCCAGGCTCCATGGACGGCAACGGCCTCATATCCAAGGCGGTGCTCTGCGAGGGCGTGGAGGCGTACCTATGCGATTCGACCCAACCGTACCTGGCGGAGCGCCAGTGGTCGGGAGGCAACGGGCGCACCGGCCTGCAAGAGTTCATCGACTACGTGCTCGCGCGCCACAACGAGCGCGTGGAGCCGCACAAGCGGGTCTATCGCGGCAACGTTGACCTCGTGACCTACGAGACCACCGGCGGCGTGTACAAGGGACTGCAGCGCGATACCACGCGCGAGACCCTGTTCGGCAAGCTGGTGGACGTGTTCGGCGGAGAGATGCGCGTGCGCCGCAACGAGGCAGACGGCCTGCTCTATCTGGACTACAGCAAGAAGCTGGGGCGCGACCGCGAGACGCCCGTGGAGGTAGCGCGCAACATGGCCAGCGTCTCCATGGACGAGGACCCCACCCAGGTCATCACGCGCCTCTACCCGCTGGGGGCGAAGCTGGAAGACAGCGAGGACCGCATCACGGTGGCCAGCGTCAACGGAGGGCGGCAGTACATCGACGATGCCGACGCGCTTGCGAAGTACGGCATCCTCGAAGGAACGCAAACCTGGGATGACGTGACCCAGCCGGCCAACCTGCTGAGCGCCGCGCGCTCGTGGCTCGCCGAGAACAACCGATTCCCCCACTCCGCCGCCGTGAGCGTCTACGACCTCTCGCTCATCGACAAAGCGCCCGACGAACTGAGCCTGCTGGACTGGTACCCGTGCCGCAACCACCTGGTGGGCTTGGATGAGCCTCTTGAGATCATCAAGCAGACCATCGACATCAACGAGCCACACGCCTCAAGCGTGGACTTCGGCAATTCCACAGCGAAGCAGTCATCCCAAGCGACAGCAGCCCTAGCATCCAAGGTGGCACAGCTTGAGAAGATGCTCGGACTATAGGAAGGAAGGGCATGCCTAGAAACGCAAGAACCCACGACGTGCGCATCGTGGACCGAAAGATAACCTACCCGCGCAACGACCGATGGGTGCAGAACTGCGTGCGCGGCGACGTGCTGCGCGTCGCATGGGATGACGAATGGGACTACATGACCGACATCGTGGCCATCTTCGTCAACGCCGCCGACGGCGAGCGCAGCAACCCCATCGAGGTCACATCCGGCCAGTGCGAGATTCCGGCCAACGTGCTGCTCACACAAGGGCGGCTCTTCGTCACCATCATCGGCTACCTCGGAGACGAGCAGCGCATCGTCACCCAGAAGATGGAGCGCCCCTTCCTAATCAACGAGAGCGGCGACGTGTACGACACGCTTCTGCCCGAAGTCACCGAGGACGTTCTCTGGAAGGTGCTCAGCGCATGCCGGGACATTGACGAGACCATCGCGCAGGCGCTGGTGCTCGCGCGCGAGGCGCAGGCCATCATCGACGCGATTCACTCCGCAGGCTTCGATATGGACTCCGTGATGGAGGCCATCGGGCAGCTGACCAACCGCCTCACCCGCGAGAGCGGTGACATCTGGGCGGTCATGGACGTGCTGTATGCGTCCTTCGACGTGGCCGGCTACGAAGACGATGAGACCGCCATCTTCAAGGCGGCCAGCATGGACGAGGAAACCTTCACCCTAATGATTGGAGAGTAGCAACATGGCACAGGTAAACAGCTTGTCATTCATCAACGCCGAGGGCGTTCGCGAGAAGCGAGAGATCGTGGACTCTCAGGCGCGGGCGCTCATTGACGAGCAGGAGCGCAAGATTCTGGCGCTTGAGGAAGTGGACGAGGACTTCCGTGGCGGCCCCATCCTGCTGAACACCCAGCAGGCGAACAACACGTTCGAGGGCCGCAATATCGAGGTGCTGTTCGAGGACGAGATCGCCAACGGCTACGCGAACGCATGGGAGTACCTTGCCGACCGCGTTGACCTCAGCGGCAGCGTGGGAAAGAAGGCATACGCAGGCCTCCGCCATCGCGACTACGTGCCCCTGCAGGTCGAATCCAACACCTACAACTACAGAATTGGAGCGTTCGACTACGACCGCGACTGCGGCGACCCTGAGCAAGGCCCAAGCCTCCTCATGGTCCCGAACCTCGCCTTCCCTGAGCGCGTCCAGTGGAACACCACCAACGACAACAACGGAACGGCTGCGGAGCCTAACCCCTACCTCGCCAGCAACGTGTACCGCTACCTCACCAACACGCTGCTCCCCAAGTTCCCCGCCGAGGTGCGCGCCGTGATGAAGGAGCGCATCGCCCTCATGGAGCACCGCTACAGCGCATCCTCGAAGCTGACCGATTCCACCACGTGGTCGTGGAAGAACATCGGACGCCTGTGGCTTCCCGACGAGGGCGAAATGTACGGCTGCTTCTACTGGGGCAGCCGATACGGCAGCGCCATGGTCTCGAAGCTGCCCATCTTCGAGACGCCGAGTGACCGCATCTTCCGCACCCCCGACGGAGCAAGGTCTACCGTGTGGCTGCGCTGCGTGTCGGGCCTCGCCTCGACCAACGCGTGCTGCGCCAGCGCCTACGGCTATGCCAGCAACTATGCGTGCTCGAATGGCACGATCGGTGTGGCGCCCTGCTTCCTCATAGGCTGAGAATCAGCCGTACCTTATACTTTACAGAGGCCGCCTCGCGCGGCCTCTGGTCTTTACCCGCGAAGCGGGTCGTTGCAATTTTTCATTTTTTGGAGGTCCCCGATGACAGTGCTGGCAAGGAAGCGCAGCCTCTCGCGCATGGAGTTCTTCATCAAGGCGCAGGCCATCTACGCGGAAACCGCGCGGCTTGCCCACAAGGAGAGCGTGGTGCCGAAGTCGTACCGCTTCACCTTCGGCGTTCCCATGTGCAACGCAGCCCTCTCGATGGTCGAGAACATCGAGCGGTCGGATGCGTTCTACCCCAATACGTCCTGGGGCGTGATCGAGCGCAAGAAGCACCTCGCCCTTGCCATGGGAGACGCCAACGCGCTCTATGACATCATCGCTTGCCTGATCGAGGTGCGCCAAGGGCCGGCGAAGCCTGCGGAAACGGAAGACGGCGAGCAGAAGCCGCGCAAAGGCGCAGGCGTGAACATCAACGAGCTCAACCGCCTGCTGGAACTCCTTGACGAGGAGATCGACCTTCTGCAAGGCGCGAAGAACGGCGTGAAGCTGATCGGAAAGGAAGACGCTGAGGGCAAGTTGGCCGCTGCCGAGGCGGAAGCGCAGCGCCTACGGGACCTCGTGGCCATGCAGAGCGGGGTGCGGCTATAATGGCCGCAGGTTGCGCGTCGCAAGTTCGTCTAACGTGTGGCTGCGCTGCGTGTCGGGCCTCAACTCGACCAACGCGTGCTACGCCAACGCCAACGGCAATGCCAACAACAATACGTGCTCGAATGGCACGATCGGTGTGGCGCCCTGATTCACTTACGGCCCGTCCTAGTAGCTTTGCGAACGCTGTGCCAAAGAGGAAGGGATGCGCAACCTTCGGGGTCACCCCCGTCAATAAGCGCCTCGCGGAGGGCGGCGGACGCTGCTTGCATGGCGGTGCGTTGGACGTTCCGCGCCGTTTCATGCCGACCCTTCAAGCGGCTGGCAGAACGCTCCATTGGGAGCCGTGCGAGGCGCACTCATGAACTCCGAGGAAAGACGTGCGGCAAGGCGCAAGAGGCGCGAGGAGAAACGCGCGGCGAAGCGAGCCGAGCGCGTGAGGAACTGCACCCTTGAGCGCATAGCCGACCCCAACGCCCTCTACATCGCCGCCAAGCAGTGCGGCCGCAACGTGAAGTGGAAGGCGAGCATACAGACCTACCTCGTGCACATCCTGCGGAACATCACCAAGGCGCGCGCCGACATCCTCAACGGCGTGGACTTCTGCCGGCCGACCAACGACTTCGTTATATACGAGCAGGGCGTGCGCCGCGAAATCTCCGCCGTGAAGATATACGAGCGGGTGATAAAGAAATCATATTGCCAAAACGCACTGGTGCCCGCCGTGGTGCCCACCCTCATCGCGAACAACTACGCCAACGTGAAGGGGCGCGGCACCCTCTACGCCATCCAACACGTGAAGCACCACATGGCCAGGCACTTCCGAAAGCACGGAACCGACGGCTACATCCTGCTCGTGGACATCTCCAAATACTTCGCGAGCATCGACCACGAGCATGCCAAGGAGATACTTGAGCAGTTCGATGACCCGCGCCTCAAGGCGCTGGGCACCCATTTCGTAGACCGGCAGGGGGAAGTTGGCCTCGGCCTCGGAGACGAGCCGAACCAGATACATGCGGTGGCCTATCTCAGCCCGATCGACCACTTCGTCACCGAGTGCTGCGGCGTTGAGGCCTATGGCCGCTACATGGATGACCTCTACGCCATCCACACGAGCAAGGAGCACCTGCAGACGGTGCTGGGCTGCATCGAGGCGCTGTGCGCCGCCAGGGGCATGAGGCTGAACACCAAGAAGACGCACATCGTGAAGCTGTCCCGTGGCTTCACCTTCCTCAAGAAGCGGTTCTTCTACTCCGAGACCGGCAAGGTGGTCGTGAAGCCATGCCGCTCCTCCATCACGAAGATGCGTCGGAAGTTGAAGGCCATGGCCAAGCTGGTAGGGCGCGGGGCAATGACGGAGGAGCAGGCCTACGCCGCCTATCAATCGTGGCGCGGCAGCATGAAGCACATAGACGCGCAGAAGACCGTGGAGAGCATGGACGCGCTCTACCGCGAATTGTTCCACCCGGTAAACACTTTCCGGGGGGGGTCTCACTGAAATCGAAGTGAGAGAACTGCCCCTGGCGGCGTAAAGCGACACCCTCAATAAAGTGGGTCCATCCGAAGAACAGAAAGGAGGACCCACGTGAAGCGCCAGGAAATCGAGGGCGAGATCAACGCCAACAAGAACATCCTCGACCAGACCGACTACCAGATTCTGCGGGCTATCGAGGACATCTTCGCGGCGGAGGGCATTGCTGAACTACTCAGCGCCTTGGCCAACGCCGGCCAGGAGATCGTCCACACCATCAAGCTGCGGAAAGACTGCCGCAAGCGCATCAACGAACTGGAAGCCATGACGGCCGAGGACGATGAGCCTGTGGTGACCGTCACCGAGGAGCCTGCGGACGAGGCACCGGCAACCCCCGAACAGAAAGAGGAATAGCATGGAAGAGCTAGCCATCCAATGGCAGCCTATCGTCGTGGCCTCTGTGATGATGATTCTCGATATTGTCACAGGCTTCGCGGGGGCTGCAAAGAACCAGACCGTCGAATCGGGCAAGATGCGCGAGGGGCTTTGGCACAAGGCCGGCTTCTTCGGGCTGATCGCCCTGGCGTTCATCTACGAGGTGGCCGCCGTATGGATGAACTTCGAGGCAGATGCCGTCGGGCTTGGCGTGACCATCCCCGAACTCCCCGCCGTTTCGGGCGCGTGCATCTTCATCGTGGCCACAGAGATCGTAAGCGTGTGCGAGAACCTGTGCACGCTCAACCCGCATATTGCCGCCCTGCCGGTCATCAAATCGCTCAAACCGCACGACCCGGCAGCGCCCGACCTCACCGTGGAAGTGGAGGAAGACCATGCCACGGGAGCAGAGGGTTAAGCGCGCCCTGTTCTACTCAATCGCGGCGCTCATGCTCACCGTGGGCATCGGCGCCGCCTTGGTTCTCACGTCGCAATGGCATCCGAAGCCTCCGACCCCCGACGTGACGGCGCTGGCCAACCAAGTGCGAGACCGCGACCTCCTTACCCCACAGGAGAAGGAGTGGGCGCGCGAATCAGGGGTCGGAAGCTACTGGTTCGACGGCATGTACTACGTGGACTGGGGGCTGCCGTCGATCTACTGGAACGAATAGGAGGCCGATATGGCAAAGCTGTACATCATCTGCGGCCACGGCGCTGGCGACCCAGGCGCATGCGCCGGCGGGCAGACCGAGGAGGAGCGCGTCCGCTACCTCGCGAAAATCATTAAGGAGCGCGGCGGCTCCGACGTAGAGGTACTGGACACCTCCCGCAACTGGTACGCCGACGGCGGCATCAACAGCCTGACCCTTCCGAGCGGCGCCATGCTGCTGGAACTTCACCGCGATTCGGCGGCGGAGAGCGCGCGAGGCGCGCACGTCATCATCTACGGCGGGTTCGATGCCGATGACTTCGACAAGGCGCTGGCCTCGAAGCTGGCCGCCATCCTGCCGGGGCGCTCGCAGACCATCGTGAAGCGCACCGACTTGGCCAACCCGAAGCGCGCCGCCAATCGCGGAATCAACTACCGCCTCGCGGAGGTCGGCTTTATCTCCAACGCCGAGGACCGCGCGATCTTCGATTCCCGAACCACCGAGATCGCCGATGCCATCTTGGAGGCCGCAGGCATCGGCATCTTGGCCACCAATCCGCAGCCCTCTCAGACCGCGCAGAAGCCTGCGGCTCAGCCTGCCGCCCCATCTGCATCAACCTCGGCCGAGAAGACCGGAACGGGATTCGGCGGCAAGTACCGCTGCCAGGTCAACTCTCTGAACGTGCGCGATGCTCCGAGCCTCAGCGGCAACGTTGTGGCCAGCTACTCCAAGGGCCAGACCGTGGTGCTGGATGACTGGTACAAAATCGCCGATGGGTGGGTGTGGGGACGCTACACCGGCGCATCGTCCGGCAAGAAGCGGTACGTGGCGGTCGGCAAGCCTACAGGCGGCCCCGCTGCGGATGACTACCTGCTCAAGGTCTAGGCTGCACCAGACACCAGAAAAAGGAAGACCCCCTGCATCAGGGGGTCTTCTTGTATTTTGCGACTATGACGAGCGTGCGCCATGCCACGTAATAGCCGAGCCATGGTGTTCGGCTAATGTTCCTATGGTGGAGCCTAGGGGGATCGAACCCCTGACCTCATGGCTGCCAGCCATGCGCTCTCCCAGCTGAGCTAAGGCCCCGAAAAAGTGCGAGGACTATATTAACACAACGGCTCGGCGACGCAAGAACTTTTTTGAAAAAATTTCCCGTGCCTATTCCGCGGCCTCCTCGGACGCCGCAGCGACCTTCTCCACCTCGTCGATGATGCCGTCCAGGGCGCCTTCCACGTTGTAGGCCTCCACGCGGCCCTCGTCCACCAGGCGGGCGAAGGAGGGATCCATCGGCAGGGTGGCCACCGCGGGGATGCCGTACTTCTCGGCCACGGCCGCGCCCTGGGGCTCGCCGAAGATGTGGTGCTCCTTGCCGCAGTCGTCGCACTTGAAGTAGGCCATGTTCTCCACGAGGCCCACCACCGGCACCTCGAGCGACTTCGCCAGGTTCACGGCCTTGCCCACGATCATGGCCACCAGCTCCTGGGGAGCCGACACGGTGACGATGCCGTCCACGGGCAGCGACTGGAACACGGTGAGGAACACGTCGGAGGTTCCCGGAGGCATGTCGACGAACATGTAGTCCACATCGCCCCAGTTCACCTCCTGCCAGAACTGCTTGATGGCGCCGGTGACCACCGGGCCGCGCCACGCCACGGGCATGTCGCCCTCGGGCAGCATGAGGTTCACAGACATGACCTCGATGCCGCTGGCGGACTTCGCCGGGTTGATGCCGTCGGCGTCGGCGGTCAGGCGGGCATCCACGCCGAAGGACTTCGGAATGGAAGGGCCGGTGATGTCGGCGTCCAGGATGGCCACCTTATGACCGCGCTTGTTCATCTCGGAGGCGAGCAGGCTCGTGACGAGGGACTTGCCCACGCCGCCCTTGCCCGACACGACGCCGATGACGTGCTTCACGTTGGAGCGCTTGTTGGGCGCCAGGGTGGAGGGGCCGGCCTCGGCGGTGCGGTCGCCGCAGCCGGACACACCGCAGCTGGAGCACTCGTGGGTGCATTCTTCTGCCATGGTTCCTTCTTTCTCTTCTCGTTCGGCCGCACATGCGGCCTCGGTAGTTCGCTGGGCATCATAGCACAAAGGCCGCCGGAGGCGACCTTTGCAGACGGACGTATTTCCAGGGAAAATGGGCGTGGCAGAAAACCCTAGAAGTCCTCGGGCATGTCCTTGCCGTCGCCGGATGCGTAGAACGTGGCCTCGTCCGCCATGGCGCGCACCGACTTGCCGTCGTGGAAGGGCAGGTCGAGGAACTCGGCGATGGTGGGCACGAGCGGGCTGCAATCGACGTAGTGGCCCTTCTCGTTGAACTGGTTGGTATCCTGGGCGCGCCAGTACTGGTCGTTCACGTCGGTGAGGTAGTACAGCCCGTCGGCCACCTCCATGTACACCGCGTGATTCGTGTGCAGGTACGTCGGCAACTCTTCGATGGTGATGTCCAGCGCCTCAACGTCCTTCTTACCCATGGATGCTCCTGTTCTCGTGGGGGCAATGGCCTTCTTGGGCCGTTACGGCTATGATAGCAGAGCGCGGCGACGGCCCTTGCCGCAGATGCCCGCGCCACCAATTCGCTATTCCGCGCCCGGCTTGCCCGCCCACGCGACGCCCTGCCGCCCACTGCCAAGGAGGACCTCATGCGCATCGGCATTATCTCGGACACCCACGGATCCTTAAGCCCCCAGGCCTACGCGGCGCTGGCCGACTGCGACCATATCATCCATGCCGGCGACATCGGCGGCCCGGCCATTCTGCGCGAGCTGGAAACCCTCGCGCCCGTGACGGCAGTGCTCGGCAACAACGACTTCGCGGAATACGGAAGCGAGGTGGGCCCGTTCGCACGGCCGGTGCTCGACGGCGTGAAGTTCCTCGTGGGACACAAGCCCGGCGACGTGCGCGTGAACCGCGGAGGCGCCTCGCGGGGCCTGGGGCCGGGAGACCCCATCCCCGACGTCATCGTGCACGGGCACACCCATGTGCCTGAGTTGGTGGTCGGCCCCGAGGCGCGGCCCGCGAGCATCTACATGTGTCCGGGCGCGGTGTTCCGCCCGCGCAGCGACTTCGGCCGCACCATCGCCAAGATGGTCGTGGAAAACGGCCGCGTGCTGCACACCACCATCGAGAGCCTGGACGGGAAGGTACTGCTGGAGGCGTGAGGAGCCTGGCAAACTCTTGAGCTGCGGGCACAGCGGCGTAAGCCCAGGAGCGCCGAGACGCGGGCAACAGCGCGAGCCCGAACCCTGGGGCACGGGCAACGAAAAAGCGCCCCGGGGCCGAAGGGCTCGGGGCGCTTTGCGGGAGGGCTCGTCGAGGGGCCGGCTAATCCGGTGCCGCCAGCCGGAGGCACTCAGACTCTCGAGCCTTAGGCCTTCTCGGCTGCGGCGGCAACGGCCGCGTCGTCGGGCTCCTCGGTCAGGGCCGCATCCACCGTGATGACGAAGTTCGGCTTGGTGCCCGCCGCCTCGTCGGACACGATGTCGGCCGCGTGGGTGCCGGCGAGGGCTTCCATCTCGTCGAGCGCCAAGTTCGCGCCGGGGCACGCCGCCACGCAGGCCGGCATCTCGCCGCGCTGGCGCCGGTCGTAGCAGCCGTCGCACTTGAAGGTGGTGCTCGTCTCCTCATCGTAGCACGGCGCGCCGTAGGGGCAGGCGCTCACGCAGGTCTGGCAGCCGATGCACTTCCCGTGATCCTGCACCACGGTGCCGTCCTCGGCCTTCACGTAGGCGCCCACCGGGCACATCTCCATGCAGGCCGGCTCCTCGCAGTGGTTGCAGGCCATGGAGATGAAGGAGAACGCCTTCGGCTCGTCCTGGCGGATCGCGGTCACCTCGCGCAGCAGCACGCCGTTACCCAGCTGCTTCTCGCTCTTGCAGGCAATGGAGCAGGTCTTGCATCCGTAGCAGTTCTTGTTGTTCATCCAGAAACCGATGGCCATGGTTTACGCCTCCTTCTTCACGTCGACGAGGGTCTGGTTGCAGCAGTGGGTGCCACCGAGGGTCTTCCACTTGTCGTTGGTCACATGGCTGGAAGAGCCGCCCTGCTGCTCCCACCAGCCGTTCTGCAGGCCTATCACGCCCTGCTTGATGAGGCCGTTCACGCGGGCCACGCCACGGTGCTCACCGCGGTCGTTGAACACCACCACCGCATCGCCGTCGGCAATGCCGCGGGCCGCCGCGTCGTCGGTGTGCATGAGGATATGGGGCTCGGTGTCGCACACCTCGTCCATCCAGGGCAGCGCATGGAAGGTGGAATGCACGCCGCGATAGGTCTTCTGCTGCACGCTGAACAGCGGGTACTTCTGAGCCAGCTCGTTGTCGTTGCGGGCGTCCTCCTCGGAGCGGGCGTAGGTGGCGATGGGGTCGAAGCCCTCCTCCTTCCAGGCACCCACCCAGAACTCGGCCTTCTTGGAGGGGGTGAGGAACTCGCCGTCCTTGTAGGGGATGTAGTCGGGACCCACCACGTCGACGGCCTTCTTCTCCTTCAATTCTTCAAGCGTGACGCCTGTCGGCTCGATAACGTTGGAGATGAGCGTGTCCATGGGCACGTCGAAGGCCTCACCGAAGCCGTAGCGGCGGGCCAGCTCGGTGAAGATCTCCAGGTCGCTCTTCGACTCGCCGGGGCCGTCCACGGCCTTCTCCACGAGCTGCACCCAGTGGGAGCGGGCGTTGGCCAGCACACCTTCCATCTCGAACATGCCGGTGCAGGGCAGCACCAGATCGGAGTAGAGGGCGGTGGAGGTGAGATAGTGCTCCACCGTGACGACGAAGGGGATCTTCTTCAGGGCCTCGCGCACCATGTTGGTGTTGGGCCACTGGGTCATGGGGCTGCCGGTCATGGACCACAGTACGTTCACCTTGAGCGGATCCTCGGCCAACACGGCCTCGCCGAACTTGAAGCGCGGGATAGCCGGCACCTTATGATCGAGCTCGGGCACGGGAATGGGGGCGCCGGTCTTCACCTCGTTCATGCCGCCGGCATCAGACACGCCGTCGCCGATGTGGCCCACCTGGCCGCAGAAGGCCGCCAGGTACGCGCCCACGGCCGTGGCGTAGGTGCCGTTCTCGGTACGCATGAAGCCGCCCATGTTCTGGATGATCATGGCGTGCTCGGCGCCGGCGTACTCGCGGGCGATGCGCTCGATGTCGGCCGCCGGCACGCCGCATTCGGCCTCGGCCGCCGCCGTCGTCCACGGGGCCGCGTTGGCCGCGATGAGTTCGAACTCGGTGTTGTACTGCTCGGCCTGGGGCGTGCCCTCGAGCGTGAGGGCCACCGTGATGCCGGTGGTATCGTGGCGCACCACCTCGCCGCTGGTCGTGTCGAGCACAGCGAAGGATGCCGGATCTTCCGCATCCAAAAGCACCGGCGCGCCAGCCGCCTTGTCCACCAGGCAAGGGGCACAGGTATGCGCGAGCAGGAACTCCTCGTCGTAGAGCTTCTCGCTGATGATGGTGTTCAGCATGGCGAGGCCGAGGGCCGCGTCGGTGCCCGGCCACGGGGCGATATGATCGGTGGCCTTCGCCGCCGACTCGGTGTAGATGGGGTCGATCACCACGAGCTTGCCACCGTTTTCCACCACCTTCTCGAAGCGCTGGAAATAGCCCTGCTTCGAGATGGCCGGGTTGTTGCCCCAGATGATGCAATAGGTGGAGTTCTCGATCTGGTTGCGCGTGTCCAGGAAGCGCTGGCCATAGATGGGCGTGATGGCCGCCGTGGTGCCGGCGCAGCAGAGGCTGCCCACCGTAGTGGACGCGCCGCCCAAATGGGCGAAGAAGGCCGTGGCCACCGGGCCGTGCATGGCGCCGAAGTTGCCGGAGCCGGTCACGTAGCAGATGGACTCCACGCCGTCGGAGGCGATGGCGTCGTCGAACTTCTCCTGGATGAGGTCGAAGGCCTCATCCCAGGTGATCTCCTTGAACTTCCCCGTTCCCTTGTCGCCGTCGCGCAGAAGCGGCACGGTGAGACGCTCGGGGTCGTTGGTCATGTAGGCGCGAGCGATGCCGCGGGCGCAGGCGGCGCAGTCGTTCAGCTCGGAGGACTCCACCTTCACGAGCTTGCCGTCCTTCACGTAGCCCTTCAGATTGTGGTGCTGGCACTCGGGCGGGCAGGTGGAATAGAACACCTGCGCGTCGGCGAAGGGATCCTCGCCGGTCACGGGCAGCCCCTCCTCGGCTGCGGGCGCGCCGCCCTCGCCCTCGCCGGCCGGCGCGCAGCCGGCCAGGCCCGCTACGGCGGCGGTGGCCGCGGCGGCGCCCACGAAGGCGCGGCGGCTGATCTTGGGATCGCGTGCGCATTCGACGTTCTTCGTCATAGAACTCTCCTCCCTCATATACGGTTCTCCTCCGCGAGCCGCGCCGCATCCGGTCGCATTGCCGGTCGGCGCCCGGGGCGGCCCTCCTCGGCCGAAACCCCGCTCGCTGCCATGTATTCTGCCGCCGCCCCCGTGCCATTGCAATGGCGCTCCGTGGAACTTTTCATTAAGAATTCGGGGCAAATATTAAAAAAGAATTACCTTCCCGCTCGACGATGCCCAAAGGGGCTGTCATCGGGCATAATAGAGAGGTTGACGACGAGGGGGAGCCATGTCGGACGCACCAGGCAAACGATCGATTCGCTTTGGCATACGCTTTAAGATCGCCGTGTCCATCGGCATTATCATGGTGGCGCTCATGGGCGTCGACATCGCGTGGAACCTCTCGCTGCAAACCGCCCAAGCCGAGAACGAGGCCCGCGAGAAGGCCGAGGTGCTCGCCGCCGAGATGCGCGCCGCATGGGACTTCGTCGACATGAACCAGAACGTCATCAACCGTGCCGAGGACGGCAGCTTCCGCACGAAGCACCTCGTGTGCGTGGTGGCGGCGAAGTCCATCTCCATGCTGTTCACCACCGAGACCGACTACTCCATCCGCTTCACAAACGATACCCCGCGTCAGGCCGCCAACGCACCCGACGCCTTCGAGCAGGAAGCGCTCGACGCATTCAACGCCGATGCCGCCCTTGCCTCGTTCTATCGCGTGGAGGAGGCCGCCGACGGGACGCGGGTGTTCCGCTACACCGAACCGCTCTACGTAACCGAGTCGTGCCTGGAATGCCACGGCGACCCGGCAGGCGAACCCGACCAGTACGGGTACGCCAAGGAGGGCATGGAGGTGGGCCAGGTGGGCGGCGCCATGTCCATTACCGAACCCATGGACATCTACGGCGACGGCATCCGCTCCAGCGTGGCGCAGCAGGTGATCATGGTGCTGTTCGTGATGGTAGCCGCCTTCGCTGCCGTGTACGCGGTAACGAGCCGGCTCGTGCTGCGCCCCCTCGACGAGCTGCGCCGTGCGGCGAAATCGGTGGGCGAGGGCGATTTCAGCTACCTGGCGCCGACCGGAAAGGCCGCCGCAGCAGACGGCGCAGCAGCGCTCGGCACAAGCCCCGCGGGCCGCATCGCGCCATCGGTCCGGCGCACATGGGGCGGCCCCGACGAGCTGACCGAGTTGTCGGGCGAGTTCGACCGCATGGCCCGCGACCTGCAGGCCCTCTACGAGGATCTGGAGGGTCAGGTGCGCAGCAAGACCGACGATCTCATGCTACTCAACGATCTGCTGAACTACCAGAAGCGCGAGCTGAAATGCGCCCTCGACCGACTTGGGGAGGAGGTGGCCTACAAAAACGAGTTCTTCGCCATCGTGAGCCACGAGCTGCGCACGCCGCTCACCTCCATCCTGGCCTACGCGCGCATTCTGAACGACGATGCGAGCCTCGCGCCCAAGACCCGCGACGCCGTGGCCGAGATAGAGTCGAACGCCACGCTGCTCTTGAACATGGTGAACAACATCCTCGTCATATCGAAGCACGCCGCGCAGAAAGACGAGCTGGTGCCCGAGCCGGTGGACTTCGTCGATGTGGCGCAATTCGTGAAGAAGGCGCTCGACCCCATCGCCGCCGGCAAGGACGTGGCGCTTACGTGCACGGTGGCCCCCGACGTGCCGCTGTCCATGGCCGATTGGGAGAAGCTGCGCCGCGTGCTGGAGAACCTCGTGGACAACGCCGTCAAATACACCCATCGCGACGGCTTCGTGAAGCTGGCCATCTCCTTCGATGCCGACGGCTTCATCGAGCGGCAGGGCGACTGCGAGCACGGCGTCATCGTCATGCGGGTCAGCGACGACGGCATGGGCATCGCGTCCGACGAGGTGGACGAGATTTTCGACCTGTACAAGCAGGCAGGGCAGTCGGCCAACCGCCGTTACCGGGGCACGGGACTCGGGCTGGCGGTGGTGCGCGACCTCACCGAGCTGCACGGGGGCGCCGTCTCCGTGGAGAGCCGCGTGAAGGAGGGTAGCACCTTCACCGTGCGCATTCCCGCCGTTCCCGTGCCGGAAGAGGACGAGGAGTAGCGCGCTGTGCCCCGAGAAAGGCGAATGGAAGAGGAGAGGAGACCCATGGCAGCGAAGATTCTGCTTGTCGATGACGAGCCGCGCATCGAGCGGCTCGTGCGCGATATGGTGCAGGATGCGGGACTCGCGTTTGCCTACGCTGAGAACGGTGCGGAGGCCCTGGCGGTCGTAGCCCGCGAGGCGCCCGACCTCATCATCATGGATGTGATGATGCCGAAGATGGACGGCTTCGCCGCCTGCCGCGAGCTGCGCGCCCGCGGGGTAACGGTGCCGGTGATCTTCCTGTCGGCCAAAGGCGACATCGTGGACAAGGGCGTCGGATTCGCAGCAGGCGGGGACGACTACATGGTGAAGCCCTTCGACCCGCGAGAGCTGATGATGCACATCGAGGCGCACCTGCGTCGCGCCGCCATGCGTCCGACCAGTGGCGCGCCTGCGACGGGCATCATCGCTGTGGGAAGCCTGGAGCTCGACATGGCCCAGCACCGCGCCAGCCTGAGCGGCCAGCATGTGGCACTCACACCCAAGGAATTCAAGATCCTGGCCACCCTGGCATCGAGCCCTGGCACCGTGTTTTCTCGCGAGCAGCTGGTGGAGGCGGCATGGGGCCCGGAGTTCGTGGGCGAGACCAGCTCGATCACCGTGTTCATCAAGAAGCTGCGGGCGAAGATCGAGGACGATCCCACCGAGCCGCGCATCATCGAGACCGTCTGGGGCATCGGCTACCGGCTCGACCCGGAGGCGTGCTAGGCGGCCAGGACGGGATAGTGCAGCTTCCGCGCTATACTCCCAGGCCGACGGTGAGGTGGGTCATGTAGAAGACGAAGCGCATGACGAAGATGCCGGCGAGTGCGAGTAGGGCGCCGGCGGAGAGGCCCACGACACGGCGGGGCTCTGCGGCAACGGCGGGCGCGGCGGCCGCTTCGCCAGCCGCGCGCCACGACAGCGCAATGCCGCACGCGCCCAACAAGATGAAGGCCGCCACGAAGGCCGGGTAGGCTGGCACGAGCTGCTCGACGGTCGCAAGCTCGTTGGCCAACGGTTGCAGCCATGCGCCCAGCACGGCGTACACCACCGTATTCGCCACGAGCGCTCCAGCGGCCAGGCCGCACAGCGCGGTGCGTGATGCGGGCCATTGGGCCAGCGCGAAACCCACAAGCGCGATGAGCGGGCCTCCTACGAGAGCGTTCAGCCCGAGGCTCACCGGCACGAGGGGTAAGCTCCACGTGACGATGGTGTCCACATGATAGGCGAAGGCCACAGCCGCGACGAAGGCGACGATGGCAACGTCGATGGCCGCGAGCAGCCCGCGCTGCAGCCCCGTGCGCGGCCGCTCGGCAAACGAGTACAGCCAGTAGATGCCCGCCAGCGCCAAAAACGCCACCGCACATCCCACCTCGGTGGAAAGTGGGCTGCGGCCCACCCCGGTGAACACATAGAGCGCATTCGAGGGGTTGCCCAGATGCGTTGCCGAGGCCACGAGCCCCACCATGGCAATGACCAGCGGCAGGCACGTCAGCTGGTTCAGGCGGCGCGCCGCATCTCCGGTCGCCCGGCCGAGCAGCACCGGCAGGCTCATGAGGAGGTAGGCCACCGCACCCGAAGGGGCAAGGGTGGTGAACAGCACCAGGGTAATCTCGCTGAAGGCGGTGGAGAAGCCGGTCACAGAGCGCCCCTAGCGGTAGAAACGCGGCACGCTCACCGTCAGCTCGCGCGCTTCCTGCATACCGAGCAGCGTCGCCCGAGTCAGACGGGCAAGGCCTTCGTAGAAGGGATGCTCGGCCGCTTCGGCGAGCGCTTCCAAGTAATGGGGCGCCCAGGTGAGCAGGTGGTCGCGCAGGTACTCGTCGGCCAGTTCGGGGCGCTCGGCGGCGAGGAAGGCCAGCAGCGCCAGCATGAGGCCGATGTGGTCTTCCGGCGTGCGCTCGTCGCCGAGGCGCTGGATGCCCCGAGCGCGCATCCAGGCCCGCAGCGCCAGGGTGCTCTCGCCGAAGATGACGCAGTCGTGGTCGGTGTAGACCGAGCCCCAGGGCGGCGCGGGAAGATGGCCTGGCCCCACGAACAGACGGCGGTACTCCCAGACCAGATCGTCATGGTCGGCGCCTGCGGCCAAACCGGCGCGCATGAGCCCAAGGGCCTCACGCGCCTCGGCCTCGCAGGCGAAGGGCCACTCGGCTGCGGCGGCGTCCACATCCAGGTCGGCCAGGGCGGCGAAGGCATCGGGGGCCTCGCCGGTGCGCGGATCGTTCAGGAAGAACGGAGCCAGGGCCGCACCCGCGAAGGCGATGGCCTCCTCGGTGGCAGGATCGGCAGCTGGCCTCGTTGTCGCAGAAGCGGCATCAGCACAGTAGGTCATGACAGACTCCTATACAATTTCCCGCGCGTTCAGCACACGGCCTTCGGCGCGCACTCGCTCGGGGTCATTCTTGAAGACGCGCGGCGGCGACACCACCAGATTCGGCGCCGTAGCCGTCGCAGCCGGCAGCGGCGGCACATCGGCTACCGTGCCCCACGCGGCCCGCAGCTCATCCACCGGCCCGAAATCGAGCGCACGCAGGGGGCACGCTTCCACGCAGACGGGGGCAGCCCCCGCTTCCACGCGCTCGGCGCAGCCGTCGCACTTCGCCGAGCGACCCGCCACGCGGTCGACCTTCGGGGCGCGGTAGGGACACGACAGTGCGCAGTAACCGCAGCCGATGCAGCGGTCGGCATCCACCCGCACAAGCCCGCGCTCGTCCTTGTGCATGGCACCGGTAGGGCACACGCGCACGCAGGCGGGGTTCCCGCAGTGGTTGCAGGCTACCGACAGATGATAGGCGAAGGTATCGTGGGAGACGGTGCCGTCGGCCGCCCGGCGCCAGGTGCCGCCGCCGTACTCGTACACCTGGCGAAACGCGATGTCAGACGGCAGGTCGTGGAAGTCCTTGCAGGCCAGTATGCAGGTCTTGCAGCCCGTGCACCGGGTGCCGTTGAAATGGAATCCGTACTGCATGGCCGCCTCCCTTCCGCATTCCCCTCGACCACTGTGAGCGGCACCTCACCTCGGCATACTACCACGGAGGGCGGCCTTGCGACCACCCTCCCCTCCGCCAGTATTCTGGCGAAACGCTACATGATTTCGCGTGGGTTCAGCACGGCCCCGGTCGCGTCGCCTGCTGGCTTGGCCGCCGCCGGCGGCGTGATCACCAAGTTGGGGCTCGTCTCGCTCGCAGCCGGCAACGGGGCCAGCTCGGACACGTCGCCGTAGGCGGCCCGCAGCTCATCGATTTCGCCGAAGTCTAGTGCGCGCAGGGGGCAGGCCTCCACGCACACCGGCTTCTCGCCGGCGGCCACCTTGTCAGCGCACATATTGCACTTCACGCTCTTCATGGCCTCGGTATCAACCTTGGGCGCGCCGTAGGGGCACGCGTTCGCGCAGGTGCCGCAGCCAATGCACTTCTCGGGGTCGCTTCGCACCTCTCCGGTGTCGGCGTCTTTCTCGATGGCGCCTTGGGGGCAGTTCGCCATGCACACGGGCATGTCGCAATGGTTGCAGGCCACCGACACGCTATAGGCGAAGGTGTCGTTCGTCCAGCAGCCGTCGTCGCCCTTCGTCCACGTGCCGCCGCCGTACTCGTACACGTTGCGGAAATTAATGGACTCGGACAGATCGTTTTTGTCCTTGCAGGCCAGCACGCAGGTCTTGCAGCCGGTGCAGCGCGTGCCGTTGAAATAGAATCCGTAGGTCATAATAGCTCTCCTCCGTTCACAACGCGCTTAGGCGCGGGCCACTTCGACGAGGTTGGTATGCTGCGGGTTGGCCTTCGCGTAAGGCGACGGGCGGTGGGACGTCAGCGTGTTGATGCAGCCGCCGCGGTCCACTTTGTCACCGCTCATATCGGCGTCGTGCCATGCGCCCTGGCCCATGGCCACCGTGCCCGGGATGATGCGCGGAGTCACCTTCACGACAATCTCCACGGTGCCGCGATCGTTGGTCACGCGCACCGTGTCGCCATCGGCGATGGAGCGCTCCTCGGCATCGAGCGGGTTCATCCACAGTTCCTGCGGGTTTGCCGCCTTCAGCACCTCAATGCAGCCGTAGGAGGAATGGGTGCGGCCCTTGAAATGGAAGCCCGTCAACTGCAGCGGGTACTTCTCGGCCAGCGGATCGGCGTAGCCCTCCACCTCGGGGCAGTACACCGGCAGCGGATGGATGAGATCGCCTTCGGCCAGCTCCCAGTCGGCCACGGTGTCCATGAGGGCCTGGGAGTAGATCTCGATCTTACCCGACGGCGTCTCCAGCGGGTTGGCCTCGGGGTCGTCGCGGAAGTCCTTGAAGGCCACGTGCTCGCCCTCCGGGCACTGCTTCTTATAGATATGCTGCTCCATCATTTCGTCGAAGGTGGGAGCGTCCGGATCGTCGGGAAGGGCCTGCTCCTCGTAGATGCGACGCAGCCAGCCCATCTCGTCGAGCCCTTCAGTGAAGGCATCCTTCTGGCCGAGCCGGTCGGCCACATCGGTGAGCACCGAGTACAGCGTGCGCCGCTCGAACTTCGGGGAGGTGATGGCGTCGCCGGCGATGTAGTAGGCCATATTGCCGGCGTACTCGCTCTGGATGATGTTAGGCTGCTCTACCGCCATAAGGTCGGGCAGCAGGATGTCGGCGTACTTCGCGGAGTCGGTCATGAACGTGTCCCACAGCACGATGAACTCGCACTTCGACTCGTCGGAGAGCACCTCGTGGGCGTGGTTGATGTCGCCATGCTGGTTGGTCATGCAGTTTCCGGCGTAGTTCCAGATCATCTTGATGGGCACCGAGAGTTTGTCGGCACCGCGCACGCCGTCGCGCACGGCTGTCATCTGCTCGCCGTGGTCGACCGCATCAGTCCAGGTGAACGAGGCGATGGACACTTCCACCGGATTGTCCTCGGCCGGCACGCCGAACCAGGCGGGCATGTAGTAGCCGTCCAGATCGCTGCCGGTGTTACCACCGTTGATGCCCACGTTGCCCGTCAGCACCGCGAGCATGCAGATGGCACGGGCCGTCTGCTCTCCGTTGCCGCGACGCTGGGGGCCTTTTCCCTGGTAGATGGCGCAGGGCTTGGCCGTGGCAATCTCACGTGCGAGCTCCTCGATGGTGGCGGCGGGCACGAGCGTGATGGAGGCGGCCCATTCGGGCGTCTTGGGCGTGGCATCGACGCCCTTGCCGGTGATGTAGTCCACATAGGAGGCACCCGTGCCGCGCAGCTCCTCGGGCATGGTAGCGTCGTCGTAGCCGATGCAGTAGGTGCTCAGGAAGTCGTGATCCACCAAATCCTCGGTGATCATCACGTAGGCGCAGGCGTCCACGAGTGCCGCATCGGTACCGGGGCGAATGGCGATCCACTGGTCGGCGTGGACGGCGGCCGTATCGGTGTAGCGCGGATCGATGACGATCACCTTCGCGCCCGACTTCTCCAGGCCCTGCATGTAGTGATAGGTGGGGCCGCCACCAGACATCTTCGTCTCGCAGCTGTTGTCGCCGAAGAGCACCACCAGCTTGGAGTTGGCCACATCCGAATTGCCGTTGGCCGCGCGCCCGCCGTAGAGGAAGGGCAGCGCCTGGGAGATCTGGGCAGAGCTGTAGGAGCCGTAGCGCCCGAGGCAGCCGCCGTTCATGTTCACCAGGCGGTTGAGGAAGCCGCCGATGTTGCCGGCGTTCACCCCCGACGCATACTGCACATACACCGATTCGGGGCCGTAGGTGCCTAGGATGCGCTGATACTCGCTGGCAATGGTGTCGATGGCCTCGTCCCAGCTGATCTCCTCGAACTTGCCCTCGCCGCGCTTGCCCACGCGCTTCATGGGCGTGTTCAGGCGGTCGGGATGGTTGAGCCAACGGCGAATGGAGCGTCCGCGCTGGCAGGCGCGCAGCTGGTGGTCGCCGTACTCGTCGTTGCCGGTGTTGTCGGTTTCCACCCACTTCACCTCGTCGTCCACCACGTGGAAGCGCAGCGCGCAGCGGGTCTCGCAGTTCACCGAGCAATGACCCCAGCAGATCTTCTCCTCGGCCGGGGCGGTGTCGGCCAGTTCGGCATCGGCGCCGGTGTCGGCGGCAGGCGCGCAACCGAACAGACCGGCCGTGCCGACGGCGGCAGCGCCGAGGCCAGCGAGCGCCGAGCCTTTCATGAACGTGCGACGGGACAACGAAAGCTCCTTCGTATTCGTCATGGTCCCTCCCTCTCTTCTCTCGAAACAGTATGGAGCATTCCGGCAACGCCCGACAGAGCGTCGGCGGAACGGTCGGCGGGGGTCTCCTCGGCCTCGCCGACGGGCTGCATCATAGCCCGCTGTGGGCGGAAAGCGTGTCACATACTCCGTGTGAATTTCGCGTTATGCCTGTTCATAGCCTTGGGATGCGTCACCTGTTTCCCCGCTCTGCAAAGCGCGCGACCACGCAGGGCGCTATACTAAGCAGAGACGAAAAGGGAGGGGGAATCCTGTGAGGGCATCGGCATTGCTCAGCCTGCTGCGGCCGAATACGGCCTCGCTCGGCTATGGGCTGTTCCTGGCCATCAACGCCGCCAGCGTGTGGGGCGGCGTGTTCCCGTTCCTGCCGCTCTCTTTCCAAACCCCCGAGGTGATGCTGTGGTTCTTCGGCGCCGAGTCGCTGGCCTTTACCCTCACCTTCCTAGCCAGCGCCGCCGGCACCTATTTCTTCCCCGCCGAGACACGGCACTTCATGGTGAAGGCCGTGGCGGTGCCCTACATGGGTGGCTGGTGCCTGCTCATCGGCGCCATGTACGCGCGCGGCATCGCGGTGCCTCTGGCGGGCGCGGGAGGAGCGCTGCTCGGCGTGGGGTCGGCCGGCTTCTACATGCTGTGGCAGCGGCTGTTCGCCAGCCAGGATGCGCGCGAGGGCATGGGCAATCTCATCGCCGGCACGGCCTGGGCGGCGGTGCTGTACTTCGCGCTGTACCTCATTCCCGTGGCGGTGACGGCCTACCTCATTCCCTGCGTGTTCCTGCCGCTGTTCGGCCTGGCCGTGGTGTTGAAGAGCCGTACCATCGACCGCGACCAGCCCATGTTCCAGGACGCGCCGCGCGAGCACCCGCGCACCTACCGCCACGTGCTGTCCACCATCTGGCGCACCGCGCTCAGCCTCGGTACCCTGGGGTTCTGCACCGGCGTCATGCGGTCGCTGGCCGTGGGAGACCCGGCCGTGGGCACCGTCGTGAACGCGCTTTCCATGGCGGCCTCGTGCGCGGCAGCCGTGGCGCTGCTCGCCGTGTGGTCCCGTAAGAGCCTGCGCATCAACGTGGCCACAAGCTATCGGCTGTTCTTCCCCGTGGTGACCACGGCGTTTCTGCTGCTGCCGCTGCTGGGGCCGGGATACGCCGGCGCTCTGGCGGCGGGTCTGTACGCGCTGTGGTCGGTGGCCATCATGCTCATGATGATCCAGTGCGCCCAGGTGTCGCGCGACGGCGGCATCAACCCGGTGTTCATCTACGGCGCCTTCGGCGGCATCATGTACGGCCTGCACGACGTGGGCTTCATCGGCGGCCGCCTCATCGAGTCGCTGCCGTGGGGCGATTTGCCGCTCGGGGGGTTGTCACCGCTCGCCCTCATCACCATCGGGGCGCTGTATCTGCTGGGCATCATGTACTTCGTCGGCCAGGGAGGCTTCCGCCGCGCCCTGGCCACAGGTGCTCCCGACGAGATCGAGCTTTTGGCGCTGCGTCGACGCGAGGAACGCGGAGCGGCGGCGAGCTGCCGGACGGGCACACGAGAAGAGGCCGAGCTGGGGAAGGCAGCGGTCGAGGGCGAGGCGAACTGCGTTCAGGAGACGGAGGAGAGGGGCCGCACGCCCCGCGAGAGCCGCCTGCGCCTCGGAACAGGCGAGCCCCTCCGCAGAGAGGGCGCCGCCCCATCCCGCGACGCACACGAGGCAGAGGCCGCCACCTACCGCGATCGCTTCTCGAAGCAGATAGCAGCGGTGCGCGAGAGCTTCGGGCTGTCGGCGCGCGAGGCCGAGGTGGCCGAACTCATCGCCCGCGGCAACACCGTGGCCCACATCGCCGAGCTGCTGTTCGTGTCGGAGAACACCGTGCGCACCCATTCCAAGCGCATTTACGTGAAGCTCGGCATCCACAAGCGCCAGGAGCTCATCGAGCTCGTGGAGAGCTTCGACCCCGAGAGCCGGTAGACCGCCGTTTCGCGACGGGGCATGACGCGCGGGCGGAACGCGGGGGACAGGCGCAGCTGCGCTTGCTACCATGGGGCCATGACGGAAAGGGCAAACATACCGGAAAAGACGCTGCAAGCGCAGCGGCGCTACCTTGTGATGGCGTCGGCCTGCGTGGTGCTCGCCGCGCTGGCGGCCGCGGTGCTAGTGCTGCCCGAGCTGCCCGTGGCCGACGCGGGTGGCGCGGGCGGCGCAGCGGCAGCGGGGATGACGGCCAGCGACGCACTCGGGGCTGGGGCGGCTGGCGCACTCGGGGTCGCCGCCTGCCCGCAGTGGCTCTACCTCGTGGGAACCTGCGTGCTCGTGGCCGTGGTGGAAGAGCTCGTCTTCCGTGGCCTGCTCTTGCGCGCGGTGCGGCGCGCATGTGGCCCCAAGGCCACCATCGTCGTGACGGCCGCCGTGTTCGCCGCCTTGCACGGGCTGCCCATCGGCATCGAGGGCGCCCCGGCCGCCGAGGTGGTCGCCGCGTCGCTTGCCCTGAAGTTTTTGGAGGCCCTCGCCTTCGGCATCGTGCTGGCCGCCCTACTCTTCCGGGGCGGCACGCTACCCCTCGTCATCGCGCTGCACGCGGTATTCGACATCATCTACTTTGCCGGCCCCGTGCTCATCGGCGGCGACTTCCCCGCCACCTACGTGGCCACCACCCCCGCCGGCTTCGCCTCCCTGGCCGCAGCAACCCTCATCCTGGCCATCCCCGCCGTCCGCGCCCTTCGCTTCCCCACAAGCAGCTTGAAGCTGGATTAGCGGTCGCCCCAAGGGAGAGTGCGCAATCCACCGTGTTCGACATGCTCATGTCCAGCCCTACCCGCCTTGGGCTAATCCCAAACTCAAACCAGCTACGGAAGCTCCAACATGTTCTCGCTTGCGGTTTTGCGAATTCGCTGTTGCCTCTCCTGCGAAAGCGACCCAATATATGTTCGCAACGCTTCGAGCTCAGACGGCTTCCCCTGAAGGTAAGCCAGGAGAAGCCGTACCGCCTCAATATCCTTCGGCCTCTTAGATGCAGGTCTCCTATCTTTATTGATATAGAGCTTGTGACAAAGATAGGAGGCGGGAGTGGGCACTTTTATGTCATAGCCCTTCGCCGCAACGAACATGGGCCTCAACATATCCATGTTAGCAAGCTTCTCGGCAACCACCTCGGTGTTTGGAATTCTTGCGAGGCCCGGCCCCGATCCAAGCTGGCTCGTCAGGAATTCTACCTCGATACCTTCCTTGTAAAACGCCCGCAAACAGCCGCCCTCGGTCGGGGCAAGAAAGCCCGCCTGCTCCATTTCAGCCCCCAGGCATTCACTGCCATCGACCTCAAAGTAGGGGTTGCCATAAAGAACATCGATGTCGTGGGATTTTAAGTTCGGAAGATAGTCATCGTCAAAGTAAAATGTGTAGAGGTATTCCGCCCAGCTGCCGACGATCATTACATAGGGCAGCAAGTGGGCAGCTTTCAGGGTGCGCACCAAATCCCAGAATATGTCTTCATGCCTCACGATTCCTCCCCAGCGCCTTCTCGATAAAAGCATGCTCACGCTTCAACCGCCTGAGAACAGCCTCTAGCGATCTCCGGCGTTCCACCTTACGGCGAAGCTCATCGCCCACTTTGCCCTCGGAGCCCACATATTCGGTAACCACCTTATCGCCGTCACGAAACTTCAGGTAGCAGTAGGGGCGCCCCCGGCGCATCTTCACCGCGACGCTGCCCCGGGGAAGCGCTGCGATCTCGCGGGCGTAAGCAGACTGAGACCGCTCGTTTCTCGCCAATTCCTCAGCAAGGGTATCCCTTATGATATTTGTCTCGCTCATGTCGTGAATGTTGCCCCACAAAAGTTCGATTGTCAATAGCTTGTGGGGCAACACTTGTACACACAACGCCCTTCCATCAAAAAAGCCCGCGCCTTGGGTGTGGCGCGGGCCTGGGAGCGGCGGGGCTCAGGGGAGGGAGAGCGCCCCGCCTTCGAGAGGCGCTTAGGCTTCCTTGCCGCCGAGCACCTGACCGATGGTGTAGCCCATCAGGCAGTTGCGGGTATGCGAGAGGCAGTTCAGATTGTGCGGGTAGGTGTTGTAGAACATGCCGCCCGACACAATACCGGCCGCGAACAGGCCCTCGATGGGCTGGCGATCGCGATCGAGCACGCGGCAGGCCGTGTCCACCAGCAGGCCGCCCGCGGTGCACAAGCCGTCGGCATACTCCTTGGTGGCGTAGAACGGCGGCGTGTCGATGGTCATCATCATCTCGCCGGGGAAGTTGAAGTCCTCGTCCTTGCCGGCGGCGGCCATCTCGTTCCAGCGGTTGATAGTGGCCACGAACTCGTCAGCGGGAACCTCCATGAGCTCGGCCAACTCCTCCAGCGTGTCGGCCTTCAGGGCGTTCTCGCTCGTGGCGGCGCCGACCCACACCTCCTTGGGACCGTAGCACGACGAGCTCGGCGTCCAGATCTTATCGATCTTCTCGCCGATGGCGCTATCGACCACGTAGAAGTCGTAGGTGCCGGGCTGGGCCTGAATGGCCATGGCCAGATGCCCGTAGGGCTCGTACTCGGGCGTGAAGCGGCGGCCGAGCTTGTTCACGCGCAGGTAGGGCATAAGCTGCTCGGGGTCGAGCATGATCGGCTGCGGGAACTCGTCCTCGGCGGCGCCCACGGCCACGCCCATCTGCAGGCCGTCGCCGGTGTTGCCGAACGCGCCCGTGAGCCACGCCCCCGGCACGCCGCGCGGACGGCAGCGCTCCTTGAGCATCTGCTGGTTGAACTCGTAGCCGCCCGTGGCGAGCACCACGCCCTTGGCGCAGTTGTACTGCTCGTAGCCGCCCTCGCCCTTCACGATAACGCCCGTCACCTTGCCGGCGTCGTCGGTCACCAGCTGGCAAGCCGGCGTGTTGAAGCGGATCTCCACCCCGGCCTCGGTCAGAATGCCCGCTAGAATGTCGGCCAGCTCGCCCGGCGGGTACGGCAGATTCAGCGACGTGTTCCACGAGCGCGACAGGGAGGTCTTGTCCCACTCGTCGCGGAAGTCGGGGAAGTCGCCGGCGGCGAAGGTGAGCGGGTAATCGTCCAGGTTCTGGTTGTCGAAGTGGCTGATGTACCAGTCCACCGCCTCGCCGTTCTTCTCCAGGAAGTGCTTGAACAGCGTCATGTCGCCCTGGAAGGCGTTGTCGATCATGGCGTCGGCGATCCACGCATCGGTGTCGTAGGTCATGCCCCAGTGCTCGTGCAGCTTGGAGTTGGTGCCGCCGATAGTGGCGGAGTTGTAGTTGCCGCGGTTCTGCTTCTCCACGGCCACCACCTTCAACCCCTGCTCGGCGCAGGAGAGCGCCGCCGCGTCGCCCGCGGGGCCCAGGCCGCACACCACCACGTCCACATCGTGGGTAGCGGTGATCTCGTCAGCCGCGATGGGCTCGGCCACGAAGGCGATCTCGCCCTCGCCTGCCGATCCCACTTCCACTTCCTCTACCACAGGCCACACGGCCTTCGAGGGGTCGGTGGTCTGCATGGCGCCGGTGGCGGCCATGGCATCGCCGGCTGCGGCTCCCGCCGCATCGCCCGCGGCCTCGCCCGATGCCTGCGGCGCGCAACCGGAAAGCCCGGCCACGGCAGCAGCGCCGGCGGCCAGGGCGGCGCCCGACAGGAAGCCGCGGCGGCTCACACCGCGCCGGGCTTCCGACAGATTGGCTTGCGTCGTGTTCTTCTCGTTTTCCATAGGTACTCCCTCCAATGACTCAGGGTCCCCCGGCAACCGCATCGGCCGGGCCGCGGTCTCTCAAACGCGTGGACCTCATGAGCCGCAAGTGTGGCATCCGCTGCGGGAAATCGCATCTTCCGAAACGGGAGATTTTTGCATTCCCGCTGTTCAGAAGCACTGTATTACTGCAAGTTCCTCCCCTCTTTACCTCATTAGTGCGATAGGATGTTCCCGTGCAAGCAAGGGAGGAAGCATGGCGGGATCAAGCGAGAGGGCGCAGGGCCAGCGGCCAGCGGAGCCGTCGGCAAAGCCAAAAGCGCATCGGGCGAAGAGGACGCGGCGGGGATCGGCCCTCGAGGCCATTGCAGGATCGGGCGCGCTGTGGGCCTGGGGCTTTCTATGCTATCTCAGCCCCGTGCTCATCTCCGTCCCCGATGCGTCGTCGAGCGTCGGCCTCGAATACGGCTATTTCGCATCCCAAGCCGCCGTCATTGTCACCGCGCTCTCCCTGGTCGTGGGATCTCGGCGGCGCATGGTGGCCCTGGGGCCGGCAGCTCTTATCATCGCCGCGGTCGTCATGGGGGCGGCGACCATCGCGCTTCCCTGGCTGCTGGCCCGGCATATGCTGGCGCTCGTTATTCTGGTTGGCGTGGTCACCGGCGTGGCGGGCACGCTGTGTGGCGCCGCCTGGGGCGCCCGCTACTCCCTCGATTTCCGCGACGCTCCGGGCGTCATCATCTTGTCGTTCCTCTTCGCCTACGTGCTCTACCTAGTTGTTTCCCATGTGGAAGCGGGCCCTGCCGCAGTGATTGCTGTCGCCGCGCTGCCCGTTGTCTCCATGGGGCTGCGAACCGACGAGGCCGCTCGGCGCCACCATATGTCGTCCGACGTCTTCCCCTCGAAAACGACGATCGCCCCCGATGCGATGCCCGGCGAGATCATCGCCGGGAGCTGGGAGGCACGCCTACTCCCCTGGAAGTCGATGGCCCCCATCATCCTCGCCGCGCTCATCGGCAACTTCATTTCCTCCGCTATTATGGGCACCACCTACGAGCAGGCCGCCAGCCTGTTCGCCGGCGGCGTGGCCGTCTGCTTCATCATCGCCGTGCTGGCGCTGGTACCCTTCACGCTCGAGAAGCACGGTTTCTCGGCGCTGAGCCTCTATCGCACAACCGTTACCTTCGCCGTGGCGGGACTGCTGATCATCCTCGCGCTGGGTGGCGCGGGCATTCCCATGGGAGGCGCGCTCGTGCAGGGGTGCGCCATGTTCCTGCAGGTGCTCGTGTATGTGCTCGTCACGCGAAGCACCCAGCGCGAGGGCCTGGCGCCGCTGCTCTCGTTCAGCGTGGGCCAGGGGCTCATCTCGGCGGTGGTGCTGGCGGGCAACATTCTGGGCAAGCAGTTCTACTACCTCGTCGGCGGGGCGCTCGCGCCTTTCGAGATTGCCTGCGCCGTCGGCGTGCTTTTGCTGTTCTGCGTGGTGGTGAATACGAAAGCGAGCGCCGTCTCGGACGATCTTGCGGTAGCGGAGGCGCCGGACGCGCCTGACCGCCAGACACCACCTCCCAGTGAGGAGGAGCGCGCCGCCGTCTTCTCGGAGCGCTTCAAGCTGACCAAACGCGAGGCCGAGGTGCTGGAATACCTGGTGCGCGGTCGGAGCCTCCCCTATATCGCCGATGCGCTGTTCGTCACCACCGGCACGGTGAAAACCCACGTCAAGCACATCTACCGCAAATGCGCCGTCAGCACCCGCCAGGAACTGCTCGACCTGTTCGAGCGCGAAGTCTAGCAAGTCGAGCGCCCGCACCTCTCTCCATCCGCGCAGCCGCGCCCCTTCGCCTTGTGCACAAAGCCGCGACCCCAAGTCCCCTTACAGTGCGAAGCGGTCGCGGGCGCGCTTCGGGGCAGCAGCGCGCACGGCCTCGGCGCGGTCGTGCTGCCAGTTCATGAGGAAGAGCACGCAGTCGGTGCGGTTGCTCGCCCGCAAGCGCTCGATCTGGCGGTCGAACAGCTGCGCGTCATCGAGGAAGCCCGCCTCGGCCAGGGCGCGCACGCAGGAGATATCGCCCTCGCGAGCCACAGCGGCCACCGCATCGGCCGCGCGCTCACGCAGGACGTCCACGATGCGGGCACGCATCTCAGGCGCCAAGTGGAAGGGCGCCGCCACGCGATGCAGCAGCGCGCCCAGGTGATAGGGCAAGCCGCGGCCGGCTATGAGCTGGCTGTCGTAGCGCTCGAAGTCGAAGGGGACGCCGTCGATGGCCGTTTCCGTAAAGCAGCTGAGCAGCTGGTCAGAGGTGATGTGCACCACCGCATCGGCCGCCGCCAGACGCACCACCGCGTACTCGAAGCTGCCCTCGCCGATGCTCGTGACGTTGGCGGGAATAAGCACGGGGCCTGCGAGGCTGCGCGAGCAGAAGCAGTGGGCGCCGATGGAGCGCAGACCCTCGGGCAGCATGAGCTTGCGCGTGCCCTTGCAGGCATTGCCGTCGCCGATGGCGCGCACCGTGTCGGGAACAGCGAGCGTGGCCGGCGCCGTGATGAGAGCCCGCTCGGCAATGGTCGTCAGCGGAAGGCCGCCCACCTCGCGGGGCAGCGCCAAGCGATCGGTCACCGGCACCGGGGCCACCATGGCCGCTGCGGCCTCGGCGGCAATCTCGCGGGGCGAGAGGGTGGCCTCGTCGTGAGCCCGAGCGTGAGCCGCCGACGAGAAGCGCCGCGACACCGAGTCGGGCGCAGGAGGTCCGGCCACGAGCCGCGCCTCGCCATCGGCGAAGTCGTACCAGCAGTCGTCCTGCTCGAGGGCGCTGAAATCGGTCACACGGCCACCGCAGCGCTGCACGATGCGGGCTAGGGCGGCTGGGGCGCTGCCTCGCCAGATGGTCTCGGGATGCACGGTTCCGTCCACACGCTCCAAGGTGTCGGGCGCATCCAGCACCCGTGGTGGAGGACAGCCCTTGGCGAAAGCCGCGGGGCCCACCACGCGCACGCCCTGGGGGATAGCAAGGCGCTCCTCGTAGGGAGCTCCCGCGAACAGCAGCCGCCAGGAGCCGTCAGCATCCTGGCCGGGGGCGCCAGTGCCCTGGCCGGCGGCGCCAGACTGCGCGCCCGGCGCGCTCGCGGGCACCTCGCCCATCTTCTCCAGCAGGCAGCCATCCTGCACGGCAAAGCGCTCGTTGGCCGCACTCGCTAGGTATTGGCGGCACCTCAGGCGCGGGTTGGGCAACGCCATATCCAGCGGCGCCGGATCGTAGGTGCGCACCCCCGCACCAAGATAGACCGCCTCGGCGCATACCGACCCGAATGCCTGGGCACCCACCACCTCTACCGTGTCGGGCACCACCAACAGGCGCACCCGCGCGCCACTCGTGTAGCGTCGGGCGAAAGCCTCCGAGGCAATGCGCTTCACCGGTACGCCATCAACGGAAGACGGCACTACGACCACCAGATTGTCGGCCGGCAGCCCATGCTCGGCCAACACGCTCAGGTGCATCGCCGACACCGCGAAGCCGTCGCCATCACGACGCACCGTCAGCGGCACGTTGGTGGCGAAGTGCCTCAGTGCCTCTTCCGCCAGCTCTTCCGCCGGCCCTTCCGCCAACTCCTTTGTCGGCCCTTCCACCAACCCGTACGCTCGCTCGCCCGTTGTTTCACGCGACTTTGTAAGTGTTTCACGGCAGGTATTCGAATGCGAAAGATCATTATCGAGTGTTTCACGGCATTCTGATGTTTCACACAAGGCCGTATCGGACGCAGCCGACGCAACCTCGTTCCGCGATTGCCCAGGGTTCCACCGCGGCGTCTGACCCAACGTCCACAGCTCATGGGGCGTCAGCGCGCGGACGGCCTCGCGTTCCGCGGCCTTTCCTTCCGCTGCCGCCGGCCCTTCCCCGTGTACGGCGTCCCCGATGAGAGCCATGCGCTCCTCATCGGTTATGCCCATGCCCAGCGCCCCCACAATGCGCAAGTCGCCGTCGGTGCCGGCAAGTTCATCGGTTTCGTCGAGCGCCGCATCGTGGACCCAGGGCTTATAGGGCGCCAGCTGCGGCCGCCAGTTCTCGCCCTCGATGGGATGCCCCGGCTCCTCGATAGACACATCGCTTAAGGCCAAGTGCAGGGGATTTTCTTGCATTTGCGCAATAAGATCGATTGCCGGAGTTATCTCGTCGCGAAAGACCAGCGTGTTCGCGTTCATGGTTTTGCGCACCTTCCCAATTTGGGGGCATTCGGGATGTTTACCCCGCGTGCGCCCCATGCTACACTACGCCGCAAGACGGCACAACGGCAAAGCCGATTTGCTTTTCTGGCCAAAAAGCACCTCGAGTGCGCTCTTTTTAGCCAGAAAGAGGTCTCCTGAGGGCGGAAATCGTCACCTTGGCAAATAATTTTAACGATTATCGTTTATTATTTCTTTCAAGTACAGCGATTCCAGCTCACTCGAGGCTGTTTTTGGCCAGAAAAGCAAATCGGCTTTGACTGCCAATCGGAGAGGGGCATCGTGGCACAGGTCGCGAGAAACACCGGCGATGTGGAAGCGCTCGCGCTCGAGGCGCTCGACCTCGTGCGCAACGGCCTGCTCGTGAACCTGCGCTTCATGAGCGCGGCCTTCGCCCGTCTGACTCCCCTGCCCCAGCCCGGCGCCACGCTCGCCACCGACGGCGCTCACCTGCGCCTCGACCCTGCCACCTGGGCGCGCACCTACGCCGCTGACCCGGCCGAGGCGAGCCGCGCCTACCTGCACGTGGTTCTCCACAACGTGTTCCTGCACCTGTACCCCGGCGCGAACGTGGACGCCGACCTGTGGGATATCGCCTGCGACATGGTAGTGGAGTCGGTCATCGACCAGCTGGATCTGCCCGCCACCCGCACGGCCCAGGCCGTCGCCTCACGTCCCGAGCTGGAGCGCATCGCCGCCGAGGCCGGCCTTATGACCGCCGAGCGCGTGTACGCCGCCCTGCGCGAGCGGCGTGCGGCCGGTGCCTCGCCTGAGGAGCTCGCCCGCCTGGGCGCTCGCTTTCACGTGGACGACCACCGCCCGTGGCACGCCGTCGTCATCGCCGAGGGCGATAGCAGCCCCGCCTCCGAAGGCGACGCCGCCGAGGGCGAGGGGCAGCGCAGCGCCGCCGCCGGCGCGGCCGACACCCCCGGCACCGACATGGACATCCCCGACGAGGCCGACGACGTCCCCTACTCCCACAAGGCCCACCGCGCCATGGATTCCGCCGACATCACCCAGAAGGAGGCGCCCGAGCACGCCGCCCGGGCCATCGGCGAGCGCTTCGCCGACACCGTGCAACTGGATCGCTCCCGCGAGCAGTGGGAGAACGCCGCCCTGGAAATGGGCATCCAGCTGGACGCCTATACGAAGCTGTGGGGCATAGAGGGATCGAATCTGTCCATGAACCTGCGCAAAGTGACCCGCGAGAAGCACGACTACCGCGCCTTCTTGCGGAAATTCGCGCGCATGGGCGAGCAGATCCGCGTGAACGACGACGAGTTCGACTATGTGTTCTACACCTACGGGCTCTCGCTTTACGGCAACCTGCCGCTCGTGGAGCCAGTGGAATTCGCCGAGGAGAAGCGCATCCGCGACTTCGTCATCGCCATCGACACCTCGGCCTCCACCAAAGACGGCCTCGTGCGGAAATTCATCGAGCGCACCTATTCCATCCTCGCCGACGAGACGAGCTTCTTCTCGCAGATGAACGTGCTCATCGTGCAGTGCGACGCGGCGGTGACCGACGTGGCCCGCATCACCAGCCTGCGTGACTTGGAAGACTACCTGGCCAACCCCGTCGTGAAGGGGCTCGGCGGCACCGACTTCCGCCCCGTGTTCCACTTCGTGGACGAAGCGCTGGCCGCCGGCGAGCTGAACGACTTGGGCGGACTCATCTACTTCACTGACGGTCAGGGCACTTACCCCGCGCACCGTCCGACCTACGAGACCGCCTTCGTCTTCCTGGACTCCGACGACGCCGCAGCGAGCGCACCCGTGCCCCCGTGGGCCATGAAAGTAGTGCTGGACGACACCTTCGTATTGGAAGAGGAATACTAGAACAGGAGCCCCCATGAACATTCGGGAAGCGAAACAGCAGATCAGAAACGCCATGGTGGCCTACTTCACCAAAGACGAGTTCGGCAACTACCTGCTGCCGGCCGAGCGGCAGCGCCCGGTGTTCCTGCTCGGCGCGCCGGGCATCGGTAAGACGGCCATCATGGAGCAGATCGCCCAGGAGCTGGAAGTGGGGCTGGTGTCCTACTCCATGACGCACCACACGCGCCAGAGCGCGCTCGGCCTGCCCTTCATCGCCACGAAAACCTACGGCGGCGAGGACTACCAGGTGTCCGAGTACACCATGAGCGAGATCATCGCATCGGTGTACGAGGCCATGGAATCCACGGGGCGCACCGAGGGCATCCTGTTTCTGGACGAGATCAACTGCGTGTCCGAGACGCTCACACCGGCCATGCTGCAGTTTCTGCAGTACAAGGTGTTCGGGCGCCACGCCGTGCCCGCGGGCTGGATCGTGGTGACGGCCGGCAATCCGCCCGAGTACAACCGCACGGCGCGCGACTTCGACATCGCCACGTGGGACCGCCTCAAACGCATCGAGGTGGAGCCCGACTACGACGTGTGGCGCGAGTTCGCCGTGGCCAGCGCCGTGCACCCGGCCATCATCACCTACCTGGATATCGAGCGCAGCCACTTCTACGCCGTGGAAGCCACCCCCGACGGCGCCTCGTTTGTGACGGCCCGCGGCTGGGACGACCTGTCGGCCATGATCAAGCTCTACGAGCGCCAGGGGCTCGCGGTAGACGAGCTGCTGGTGGAGCAGTATGTGCAGAACGGCGACATTGCGAAGCGATTCGCCATGTACTACGACCTGTTCACGAAGTATCGCTCCGACTACCAGATCGACCGTATCCTGGACGGCAGCGCCGATGCAGCCCTGGCCGAGCGGGCCCGGCGGGCGCCCTTCGACGAGCGCGTGGCTGTCATGGGGCTTGTGGTAGACGCCACGGTGGACGTGCTGCGCCAGGCGGTGTTGGAAGAGAAGGCGGCCGCATTCACCCACGGCGTGCTGGCCGACCTGAAGGAGCGGCTGGCGGCGGAAGGCATCGCCGAGGACGCGGACATATCGGAGCTTCTGCGCGCCACGAGCGCCGAGCTGGCCCGCACCCGCGACACCGAACGGGCCGCGAGCCTTCTGTCCGAGGAGCGCTACCGCTCCTTCGAGCGGGCCATCGGACTTCTGGACGAGGTAGTGCGCACCGGGGCCGAGCTGCCCGGGGGCGCCACGTTCAACCTGGCGCGCGAGCGCTTCAACGAGCGGCTCGACGAGCTGGACGCCTCGGTGGACGCGGCCTCGGCGACGCTCGACCACGTGTTCAAGTTCGTGGAAGAGGCCTTCGGCGAGGGCCAGGAGATGCTCATGCTCGTGACCGACCTGTCGGTGAGCCGCGCGGGCATGGCCTTCATCAACGACCACGGCTGCGAGCGCTACTTCGCCCACAACCAGAACCTCCAGTTCTACGAGCGCGGCAGCGACCTGGCCGCCCGCATCGACCGCATCACCTTGGAAGAGGAGTAGGGGGCGGCCGAGGCGAGCGACCGAAAGCGAAGAGGCGACGGGCCGCTACTGGCGGAGACGAAGGGGCGCCGCTGGCAGAGGCCTCGGAGCACGCCACCGCCCACCATTCCCACCGTTTCCAACAAAACTTCCTTGCAGCGGCCTGTCCCTTCTTTGGGACAGGCCGCTTCGTCATACCCGGGGTGTACTCCACCTGATGTATCTGCGTGTCGGGAGCGTGATAAGGGGTTGCCGTCGCGGAAAAGGCATGCTGGCGCGTGCTAGAGTTCGCCCCAGCACAAGACGACCCCCTCGACACAAGGAGATCACCTATGACGAACTTCAACGGACTCAACGAGCGCGGCAACACCCCTTCCCTGCGCGGCAACCATGCCCGCCCCGCCGACGAGATTGCCGCCCAGCCCTTCGACATCGACGGCTCGGTGGCCGCTTCCATGGCCGCGAACGTGCCCGGCGCCAAGAAGGCCCGCAGCCGCACCTTCCTCACCGGCTTCGCCGGCGCTGCCATGGCCTGCATGCTGGCTTTGGGCATCAACGGCGCGATCATCGACCCCGCGACCGCCGAGGCCGCCGGCGCCAACGCGCCTATCACCCAGACCGCCCTGGCCACGAACGGCGACGCCACCCTGGCGGAGGTCGTGGCGGCCAAGTGCCTGCCGTCGGTGGTGTTCGTGGAGACCTACGCCGAAGCGGGCGGCCAGACGCAGGCCATGGGCACTGGCTCGGGCGTGGTGCTGTCCGAGGACGGCTACCTCATCACGAACAACCACGTGGTGGACGGCGGCTCCGCCTTCAAGGTGACCATCGCCGGCACCACCTACGATGCCGAGCTTGTGGGCACCGATCCGTCCTCGGACGTGGCCGTGCTGAAGGCCAAGGACGCGAGCGGCCTCACTCCCATGGAGATCGGCGACTCCGACAACCTGAACGTCGGCGAGTGGGTCATGACGCTTGGCGCCCCCTTCGGACTCGAGCAGTCGGTGGCCACGGGCATCGTGAGCGCCACGAGCCGTTCCCAGATTATGGACGCGAGCGAGTCGACCCAGGCCGGCGGCTCGGGCGAGGTGACCATCTACCCGAACATGATCCAGACCGACGCGGCCATCAACCCCGGCAACTCCGGCGGTGCCATGGTTGACTCCGACGGCAAGCTCATCGGCATCAACACGCTCATCACCTCGTACTCGGGCAACTACTCCGGCGTGGGCTTCGCCATTCCCGCGAACTACGCAGTGAACCTCGCGAACCAGATCATCGCCGGCGAGACGCCCACCCACGCCCAGCTCGGCGTGAGCCTGTCCACGGTGAACGACCAGATGGCGGGTAGCTTCGGTCTGGCCTCCGAGAGCGGCGCCTATGTGGCCGCCGTGTCCGAGGGCTCCGGCGCTGCGGCGGCGGGCCTGACCGAGGGTGACATCATCACGGCTCTCGACGGCGAGAGCGTGGAAGGCGCTTCCGACCTCATGCTGGCCGTGCGCGGCAAGAACCCCGGCGACACGGTGACCCTCACGGTGAACCGCAACGGCCAGGAGCAGGAGATCCAGGTGACCCTGGGCGACGACGCCGCCAGCCAGAAGGCCGCCGAGGCCCAGAAGCAGCAGGAGCAGCAGATGCCCGAGAACGGCTACGACTACGGTTACGGCTACGGCCAGGACGGCGGCAACGCCTATGGCTACGGCGACCAGTACGGCCAGGACGGCCGCGGCCTGAACCTGGACGACCTCTTCGGCCAGCGCTAAGTCGCAGCGCGAAACATGCCGCGGGTTCCGCACCTGCGATCCATCACCAAGCGGGGCGCGCTTCGGGAGGGAAGCGCGCCCCGTGTTGCATGTGTCCGCCCGGCAGAGCGCCCGTGCGTTATGAGAAGAAAACGACGGTTTTCGTAGCTTTTTCGCTTGAAAAGAGGTCGTCTAAAGAACGTGATCAGGCAAAACGCCGCCCTCTTGCCTACGAATACTACGAAATCCGTCGTTTTCTTCTCAATAGGAGAGCGCCGACGTTCGCCGGTGCCCGAATGCCACGAAGTTTTACTCAGCCGGATTAACGGTGAAGCTGCCGCTTAAGATGTCGAAGTCGAGGGAACACGTCGGAGCGTCGGCATCGCCGTTGGCACCCGCCCCATCGCCCAGGTTGTTGGCGAAGCTGCCGGTCGTCTTGTCGACATTCGCCTCCACCCGCGTGTTTACGGGCAGCACCAGGTCCACGCTGCCCGAGGCCGAGCTGCCCGTCACCTTCGAGGGGGCCTGCGTTCCAAACGAGAGAACCGTAGCGCCGGAGGCCTGGTCCAGCTCCACCGTATCGGTAACGACGCCCTCCAGAGATATCCGACCGCTTGCCTTGCTCAGCGAGGCCCGCTCGGCCGTGACGCCCGTCACGTTCGCCTCGCCCGACGCCACGTCCATCTCCAGCTCGACACAGCTGAGGTCCTCTACCGTGTAGCGACCCGAAGCCGCCTCCAGCTCGAACAGCTCAAGCTGATCGGCCAATGACGCAGGCACTGTGACCGTCAGGTCCTTCTGGCCGAACCAGCTCTGCGAGCACCCGGACAGGCCGCCATTGCCTTCCATGTAGGAAACGGACAGGACGCCGCCCTCGACCTCGCACACCATCACAGGGCACGAGCCGCTGCGCACCGTCTCCTCCACGATCACCTTGCCGCCCGTCTCGTCGTCGGACGCCACCCACACGTACCCCGAGCCGGCCAGCCAGTTCAACTCGATAGCACTCACCTCGGAAGCGTCCGCCTCGAAGCGGGTGCCCTCGGTCGTCGTCTCGTAACTGCCGGGGCGGCCCAGGTCGGACAGCGCACCGTCCATGACATTGATGCCGGCACATCCCAGCACGCCGCCGGGCCACAGTGGCGAGTTCGCGAACCACATACCGCGGCTGCAGCCGCCGAGCCATCCGCACACGCCCAGGCACAGAAGCCCGATGAGCGCGACTTTCACCCACGTACTCGTCGCCAGTTTCATCGGGCACCTCCCTCGGACGAAGCGTCTTCGCGAGCCGCCTCCTGCGCCACGCGCTCACGTTCGGCAAGCCACTCACGATAGGCGGGGTCCGATTCCAGTGTGCTCACAATCCAGTAATAGAACGGGATGGTGAGGAAGATGATCCAGCCCGGGTTCCACCAGCCGAAGCAGAAACCGCCCAGCAGGAAGAGCACCGCACACAGCAGCGGATAGGGGAAGCTGCGCAGCGGGTCTTTCGGCTGCGGCGGCGGTGGCGGCGCAATGGGCACGGCGGCCGGGGGAATGGGAGCCGGCGCCCCGAAGGGGGCCGCACCCGCTGGCGGCACGGGTGCCTGCGGAGCGCCGTAGCCGGGCATCGTCGCGCCCGGCATGCCGACCGGCGCCGACGAGCTGCCGGGGAAAGCGGCCTGCGGGCGAGGCGGCATGGCGGGTGCACCAGCAACCCCGCCGGCACCCGCGGTCGTCCCAGCGGCCCCGCCGGCTCCGGCCGGTCCGGCGGTCCCAAGTCCGGCCCCCATTGCCGGAGCGTTCACCTCCACGACCACCTTCTGCGCGCCCTCGCCCTCGGCAGCGGCCGCCGTGACCGCCACGGCCGCGGCCTCGGCGCGCTCGGCGGCTTCGCGGGCCTCCTCGGCTGCTTCCGCTGCCTGAGTCTCCGCCGACTCGGCGCGCTCCTGCGACTCGTAGCGCACGTCCTCTTCCACCTCGGGGCTCACGCGCAACAGCTCGTCGAGCGTCACGCCGTACAAGTCGGCCAAGGCAATGAGGTTCCCCATATCGGGCGCCGACTCCGCGCGTTCCCATTTGGAAACGGCCTGGCGCGACAGCCCCAGCTGCTCGGCCAAGCTCTCCTGGGAAAAGCCGCGCTCGCGGCGCAGCTCGGCGAGACGCTGGGCAATCTCCACGTTCATCATGGTTCCCTTTCGTGTCCTGCGTGTGGTCACTGCTCGCCTTTCACCCTATGGTTTCCCCCGAAGTTGCACCAGCACCCTTTGTGGTCAATTTCGAAATCCTGCGGAAAATCGCCTCGACAACCAACGGTTGCCCCACATGCCACCTGGGAAAATACCGGCCTCTTTCTCAACGACACCAGCATACCAAAGAAAAGCCCCCGCATTCCGAGGAACCGGGGGCGCACGAACACTGAGGGAAGGCGATGCCCCCGACGGGAAGGCAGCAACCCATTCGGGGCGGCGGCCAAACCAGAGAAGCGGCGAACCGCCTGAGAAGGGGCGGGGCGGCCGAGGGGGGCACCAGCCGGCCACAGCGAAACCTCGCCCCTTCGAGCCGTCGACCCAGTACTCGCCTAAGACACCTCTTCGACTTCGACCTTGCCCGTGCCCCGGCGGCGGTGCCAACGTTCGGAGGTTTTCACGATAATCATCTCCACAAGCGGGATGGTGAGGAAGATAACCCATGCGGGATGCCACTGCCCCACGATGAAGGCCATCCAGAAGAACCATGCCGTGGCCGCCACGGGATACAGGCCGCAGAGCATGGGCGCCACGCGGCGCGATACGATGGCCGCGCCCACAATGTAGTACACGGGAATGAGGAACAGCAAAAACAGCCCCTGCCACCACGCGCCGCTCACCAGACCGAGCAGCAGATAGGCCGCCAGCACCACGCCCCAGAAGGGGAACTTCATCCACCGCTTGGCGAAGTCGGAATCGATGTCGTCGAAGGAGGCGTGCTCGAAGATGTGGTCGCTCGCCCCGGACTCGGTGGTGTTCACGCGCACGCCGTCCCAGCCCACGTGCACCTCCTGGCCGTAGCGGTCGCGCACGTGCACGCCGTCGGCCCAGCTCACCAGCACGTGGTCCTTGCCGTCGTTCACGCGGATGCCGTCGAAGCCCACATGCACGTGCCCGCGCCCCTCCTCTTCGACGTTGATCCCGTCGAGGCCGAACGACACGTTGTCGTGGGCGTCAGCCGCAGACTCGCCTGCGCCGCCCTCAGCGCCCACGGCTCCCGGCACGCTTCCGCCCGCAGCCGAGCCGGCAGCCGCTCCTGCGGCCGCTGCTGCACCAGCGCCGCTCGCGCCCGCCGCGCCCCGGCGCCCCGCGGCGCGGTCGGCCGCCTCGAAGGCCACATCGTCGGCGATGGCGTCGTCCACGTACAGCAACTCGTCCAGCGACACGCCGTACAGCTTCGCGAGTGCGATGAGGTTGTCGGTATCGGGCGACGACTCCGACCGCTCCCACTTGGAAACGGCCTGGCGCGACACGCCCAGCTTCTCGGCCAGAGCCTCCTGGGACAGCCCCGCCTGCTTACGGCGCGCGGCCAGGCGCTCGGCAATCTCAACGTTCATGGTGTGGTCCCTTTCTTCTGCGTTTGCCTTCCTCGACTGCCTTCGAGCCTACCGAAACGCCGCCGCCCGCGCGACCAATTCGCGTTGTCATTTCCCGCAATTATTGGTTGCGGAGTGTCTGATCTGGGAAAACGTTCTACTTCTTGTCGCGCAGGGCCTTCAACTTGGCCAGCGTGTCGGCCGGTATGCGGTCGGCCACCGTGCGCTTGGGGGCCACCTTCGGGGTGTCGTCGAGCCGCGCGTCCTCGTAGTACTCGCCCATCTCGTGGGAGAATCCCTCGGCGCTCATGCGGTCCACGCCGCCGCCGAACACGGTGTCCTGGATGGCGGCGTCACTCGTGACCACCATGGTCTCCACGCCGCGCTTACCGGCGTCGTAGGCCAGCTTCTCGATCACCTTGTCGGCCGATTGGCCCGCCGGCGAGAAGACCACGTCCACGCCGCCCACCTTGGTGCGGCTGCCCTGGGAAAGCTCGTTGTCGCCTGCGTCGAACACGATGACGGCGCCCATGTCGCGCCCGGCGAAGTTCACCACGTCGTTGATGAGCCGCTCGCGCGCCGTGTTGAAGAAGTCGTCGGTGTAGTCCTCATCGGCCCGTGGCTGCCACCGATACCGGCTGCCCGACCGCAGCACATTGTACCCATCGACGATGAGGAGCCTTTTTCTTGTCTTTCCCATATTTCACCACCTCAGAGGTTCGCCCAAGGAAATCAGCGAGGGTTCGACAGGCGCCTGGAATTGCCTTGAAGCGCGGCCGAGCGGCCTTCGCGCCGCGAGGGAAAGCGCTGAATGGCAAGGCCAGGTGCCTGTCGGAACCGCAGCGTCGGCATTCCCGTCGTTGCGTTAGCAACGACGGAATCTACCAGTTCTGGCGGAGCCACTCGTACATGCAGGCGGTGGAGGCCTGGGCCACGTTCAGGCTGGAGATCTCGCCCACCTGGGGCAGCTTCACGCCGAAGTCGCAGCTTTCCAGCACGAGGCGCGACACGCCCTCGCCCTCGTTGCCCATCACGAGCACGATCTTGCCCTTCAGGTTCGTGTTCCAGATGTAGTCGCTCGCGTGCTCGGTGGCAGCGGCCACCCAGAAGCCCTCCTCCTTCAGGCGGTCCAGGGTGCTCGTGATGTTCGCCACCTGGCTCACGGGAATGTGCGAGATGGCCCCCGCCGAGCTCTTGTAGGTAGCGGCCGTCACGCGGGCGGCGCGCTTGTTGGGAATGATGAGGCCCGCCGCGCCCACCGACTCGGCCGAGCGCGCGATGGCACCCAGGTTGCCGGCATCGGTGATGTGGTCGAGCACCACGATGAGCGCCCGCCCGTCGTGCTCCTCGGCCGACTTCGCCGCTGCCTCCAGAATGGTGGTCACGTTCACATAGCCGAAGGGCTCGGCCTCGGCCATGACGCCCTGGTGGCTGCCGCGCTCGGAAATCTCGTCGAGCTTCTTCTTCGACACCTTCTTAATGGGCACATTGCGATTCTTCGCCTTGCGCTGGATGTCGCGCACGATGCTGTCGCCTTGGCTCAGGTTGTCGGCCATGAGGATGTACTTCAGGGGCACGTGGGTGCGCAGCGCCTCGATAACCGGACGCTTGCCTTCGATGAAATCAGCCATGGGTTCGCTTTCCTCAGTTAGTTTTTGCGTGCTGCTAGGATACTGAAAGAAAGGGGCAGCCACCCGCATCGCAGGTGAAACTGCCCCATTTTCTCAGGAAATGGTTGGGGGCGCTTACTCGGCCTTGACATCCCGGGCTGCGATTTCGGCGGCTTTTTTGGCGAACTCGGCGCGCTGCTCGGGGGTCATCATGGCCATCTGGGCCTCCAGCACGTCGTGCTTCAGTGCCTCGGCGAAGCTGGCGGAGTCCTTCTTGGCGGCATCGGCGGCCATTTCGGCCTGGGAACGCGCCATGGACACAGCCGACTCGGCCTTCTCCTTCGCCAGTTCGGCGTTGGTCTTGGCCTGCTCGCCCATATGGCTCGCCGTGGCCTTCGCCTGGCGAACGGCCTCGTCTGTCGCCGTCTGCGCCTGCTGCTGCACGCGCTCGCCCGTGGCCTGGGCCTGCTTCAGCACCTCAGAGTTGATCTGCTTGCCCTGCTCCACGGTGATCTCGCCCTTGGCGATGAGCTGCTCTACCAGCTCCTGGGTCTTCTCGGCACCGAGCGCCATGGCGCCCACGCCGGCCAGAAACACGTCTTTCAGTCCGTCTGCGATCGTCGTCATGTCGGGACCTCCCTTTTCTTGATGAGTTAGCCCCTTCATCATAGGCGGCACCGCAACCCGAATGCACCGACGGGGCAGCACTGTTACTGCCCCGTCAAAGGATGATTAACTCTATCATGTTTAAATGCTTGCCCACGAGGCTGCTTGCGCGACCTTGCCGGCAAGATCGCCGTATCTCCTACAAAAACACCTTCATGATCACGTAGGCCACGATGAAGCCCGAGGCGGCGCTCACCACGACCTTCAGGACGCTCGCAGCCCGCGGGTGCCGGCGCCCCAGGCCCGCATCGTCACGCTGGGGCTCTTCACCATGGGAGAAAGCCACGATCTCCCGGTAGGTGACCAGGTCGTTTTGCTTCTTCATGACCTCTACCTTGTTGATGACGATAAGGCCCATAATCCAGAAGGCCACGAACAGCACGAATCCCAGCACCTCGCCTTCGGTGCAGTTGGCCGCCAACGACGAGGGACCCGTCGGCAGCAGGAAGCCGACGATCAGGCAGACGAACCCCATCGCCACCAAACCCCAAGCGGCCATTGCCCAATTCGTCATCGTCTTCCAGGTTTCCTTGATGGTCTTCTCCATAATTGCCACGTCTCCCTTCACGAGTTCGTCGATGGACGTCTCAAACAGCTCGCTTAACAGCAGAAGGCTCTGCACATCGGGATAGGTGCAGTCAGTCTCCCAATTCGATATGGTCTGGCGCGACACGAAAATGCGCTCCGCCAATTCTTCTTGGGACAGTCCGAGGCGGGCCCGATGCTCCTTCAACGACTCCTTCAGCTCCACTGTTCCGTCCTTTCGCAATCAGAGTGACATGACGGGTGCCACCCTACCACCAAAACTCTTTGGCATACCCCCTCGCAACGCGAAAAACCCCTGCCAAAAGTCTTTGACAGGGGTTCTGATCAGGTATTTTACTGAGGCTTATCCGAAGATGGCGTCGAAGCTGCCGTAGCCGGCGCCGGTGTGGGTATTGTTGCGCATGGATCGGCGGGCGAAGCCCATGAGCTCGGCCAGCACGTCCAGCGACACGTCCTTCTTCTCGCCGGTGCGGCGCAGCTTTACCTCCACCTTGTTCTCCGCCAGGCCGCGCTTGCCCACGACAATCTGCACGGGCCAGCCGATGAGGTCGGCGTCGTTGAACTTCACGCCGGCGCGCTCGTCGCGGTCGTCGATGACCACGTCGAAGCCGATCTCGTCCAAATCGCGCGCGATCTTCTCGGCCATGGGCTGCACTTCCTCGTCGCCCACGGTCAGCGGCACGATGCACACCTGAGCCGGAGCCACCGAGGGCGGCCACATGATGCCGTGCTCGTCGTTGTGCTGCTCCACGATGGCGGCCAGGGTGCGCGAGATGCCCACGCCGTAGCAGCCCATGAAGAACGGCACCTCGTTGCCTTCCTCGTCCATGAACGTGGCGCCCATGGCCTTGGAGTACTTGTCGCCCAGCTGGAAGATCTGAGCCACCTCGATGCCGCGCGCGCCGTCGAGCGGCAGCCCGCACTCGGGGCAGCAGTCGCCCGGCTTCACCGTGGCCAGGTCGGCCCATTCGTCCACCGTGAAGTCCTCGCCGAGGCGCGCGCCCACGTAGTGGTAGCCGTCCTCGTTGGCGCCCACCACCCACTGCGGCACGGCCTTCAGGCTCAGCGACGCGATGACGCGGGCGCCCTCGGGCAGCCCCACCGGGCCCATGGAGCCCTTGCACAGGCCGAAGTCCTTCATCTCCTCGTCGGTCAGCAGCGTGAAACCGGGCACGACGCCCTCGATCTTCAGCTCGTTCAACTCGTGGTCGCCGGGGACGAACACGCAGATGAGATTGCCCTCGGCGTCCTTGCCCGAGAGGGCCTTCACCGTGGAGGACTCGGGAATATCCAAGAACTCGGCCAGCTCGGCGATGGTGTGCACGCCCGGCGTGGCGATCTTCTCCATGGCGTCCACCGTATGCACCGTGGGCCGCGCCATGCACGCGCCGGCCTCGGCGTCGGCCGCGTACCCGCACGAGCAGTACACCAGCTCCGCCTCGCCCGATTCCGCCAGCGCCATGAACTCAGCGGTCACGCTGCCGCCGATCTGGCCGCCGTCGGCCTCCACCTCGCGCCACTCCAGACCGCAGCGGTCGCAGATCTTCTTGTAGGCCTCGCCCATGGCGTCGTAGGTCTCCTGCACCGACTCCTGGGTGGCGTTGAAGCTGTAGGCGTCCTTCATGATGAACTCGCGCGAACGCAGAAGGCCGAAGCGCGGGCGGATCTCGTCGCGGTACTTCGTCTGGATCTGGTACAGGTTCACCGGCAGCTCCTTGTAGGAGCGCAGCTCGTTGCGCACCAAGTCCACGATGAGCTCCTCATGGGTGGGCCCGAGGCAGAACTCGTTGTCGTGGCGGTCGGTCAGGCGCATGAGCTCGGGGCCGTAGTCGTCCCAACGGCCGCTCTCGTGCCACAGCTTCGCCGGCTGCAGGGCCGGCATGAGAATCTCCTGGGCGCCGGCGGCGTCCATCTCCTCGCGCACGATGTCCTCGATCTTGTGGAGCACGCGCCAGCCCAGCGGCAGGAACGTGTACACGCCCGAGGCGGTCTTGCGCAGCATACCCGCGCGCAGAAGCAGGCGCGCGCTGGCGATGTCGGCATCCGACGGGTCTTCCTTCAAGGTGGGAGCGTACAGGTTGCTCATGCGCAGAATCTGGGTCATAGGGTCTCCAACTCTTCCATAAGGGCGGTCACGATATCTGACTCGGGAACTTTCCGAACGATTTTACCATGGGAGAAAACCACGCCCGACCCCGCGCCGCAAGCCACCCCAATATCGGCATCGGCGGCCTCGCCCGGGCCGTTCACCACACACCCCATGACGGCCACCTTCACCGGCTTTTGCACCTGCGCCAGGCGCTCTTCCACCTCACGTGCCAGCCCGATGAGGTTCACCTGGCAGCGCCCGCAGGTGGGGCAGCTGATGAGCTCGGGAGCGCGCCGGCGCAGATCGAGCGCGCCGAGCAGCGTCCAGCAGGCGCGCACCTCCACCACCGGGTCGTCGGTGAGCGAGATGCGCATGGTGTCGCCGATGCCCTCCTCCAGAAGCACGCCCAAACCCGCTGCCGACTTGATGATGCCCTGGAAGGCGGTGCCGGCCTCGGTGACGCCGATGTGCAGCGGCACGTGCGGCAACTCGGCGGCTAGCAGGCGGTAGGTGTCGATGGTGGTCTGCACGTCGTGGGCTTTGGCCGACACGGCCAGGTCGTGGAAGTCGCACTCGTCTTCGAAGAAACGCACGTACTCGACGGCCGAGGCCACGAGCTTCTCGGGCAGCGTGAGGTCGTCGCGGGCCGCGAGCGCATCGTCGAGCGAGCCGGCGTTCACCCCGATGCGGATGGGAATACCCGCCTCGCGAGCGGCGGCGATCACCTCGCGCGTGGCCTCCAAGCCACCGATGTTGCCGGGGTTGATGCGCAGCTTCGCCGCCCCGCGCCGAGCCGCCTCGATGGCGATGCGCGCGTCGAAGTGGATGTCGGCCACCACGGGCAAAGGCGACGCGGCGCACACGGCCTCGAAGGCATCCAGGCAGGCGCGGCGCGGGATGGCCATGCGCACGATCTCGCAGCCGGCCTCCGCCAGCGCCTCTATCTGCGCGAGGTTGGCCTCCACGTCGTCGGGCGCGGCGTTCAGCATGCTCTGCACCGCCACCGGCGCCCCGCCGCCCACGGGCACGCCGCCTACCATGATCTGCCGCGTGCGTTCGTGGGGCTTGAGCGAGCCGGCACCGCAAGCCTCGCTCGTTGCCCCCGCAGCGGCATCCGCGCGCTCGGAGGGCTTCAATTCGTTGGTCATAGACGTTCCTTAGAACGAAGGGTTCAACCTATTATAAAGGCGGGGACAGCCCGATGGCCGTCCCCACACATCATTCATGTTGCGCGATAGCGTCGGCCCGTCCGCTCGTTCCGGCGGGGCGAGCGACAGCCCCTACCCCCAGTTGCCGAAGACGAAGCGCTGGATGTCCTGGTTCAGCATGATCACGAAGAATCCGAGGAACAGCGCCATGCCCGCCATGGACATATAGTTCATGGCCTTCTGCGACACCGTCTTGCGGGTGCCCTTCTGGAAGAGCTCCACCACGAAGCGGCCGCCGTCGAGCGGCGGGATGGGCAGCAGGTTCATGATGCCGAGCGACACCGAGATCATGGCCATGAACTCGAGCGCCTCGATGAGGCCGGCCTGGAAGTAGTCCTTCGACATGACGGCGATGCCCACGATGGAGGTGGAATCCGACACCGTCTGGGCCGCCGTGGCCGGATTGAACAGGCCGATAACCGCCTGCACCACCATGCCGATGTAGGAGAAGCCCGCCTGCAGCGCCTGGAGCACCGAGGCGTGGATAGTCATAATCTCGCCGGTGTCGGGGTGGGCCACCTGAAAGCCGATGACCGAGAACACCAGCACGAACACGAGCATGGCGAACAGCAGGTTCACGGCGATGCCCGCCAGCAGGATGACCGAGCGCTTCCAGAAGGGAAGCGAGCGGTACTGCTGCTTGTACTCCGACTCGTACAGGGCGCGCGGATCGTCCACGGGGCGCGCCTCGCCCAGCTCGTAGCGGGGCAGCTCGCCCTTGCCGGCCTTCGCGGCGCGCCTCATCTGGCGCTTGGTAGGCGCCACGCGCGGGGCGCGGTAGGTGTTGAACTGGTCGGACTTCTGCGGGGCGATGACGCTGCCCCACTCCACGAGCTCCTCGAGGGCCTCGTAGGCCTCATCGTCGGAGATGCCGCAGTCGCGGGCCACGTCCTCCATGTTCGCCGTGCCGCGGCGGTACAGCGACGCGAGCACCTCCTGGAGGTGGGGCTGCAAGGGGCCGGCCTCCATGCCGCACACCTTCGCGTAACCGCCGAGCGGCACCGCCGTCACGCCGAAGCGCGTCTCGCCCCGGGTAAAGCCCACCGAAGGGCCGGGGAGGCCGAGCATGAACTCGGTCACGCGCACGCCGAAGGCGCGGGCGGCGAGGAAGTGGCCGCCTTCGTGGATGAACACGAGCAGGCCGATGGTGATAATGCCGCAGACGAGCATGATGAGAATATCCACGGGGGAACTCCTTAGAAGTTGGGAGCGTGCTTTCCAAGCGCCGGCCCGGCGCGATGCGCGGCCGACATGCGTGTTTCGGCGTTCATTATAGGGAGCAGCACCCGGAAACGCCGCCGTAAGCCGCCGCGCCCCTTGAAATCCCTACAACGGGTATACGGGGAATTCACAGGTCCGCGACTTTTCAGCTGAGACGAAAACGTCCCACTTATGGGGAACGGGGACGCGGATGCGGCCGGGCGGGGAGTCGTGGGAGATTCTTCCCGGGAACCCGCCGAGACGCGAGCGGGATGGGAGCGGGCCTGCACGGCGGCGCGACGGCGGTTCGCGGCGGGAGCGAAATGCGAACGCGCCGCGTCATTTCTGCGGTTCCGGGATTCTACAGTAGGGGCTGCCAGGCGCGGGCTTACCGCTCCGCCCCCCCCCTCTTCGACTCCTTTACGGGGCTGTGAGCCCGCGCCCGGCCTTTCCATCGCATCGCGCGCCTTCGGGGCCAGCGCAGAAAGGAGACCCTATGGATCCCACCCGTCGAAACCTCGCGCGGCCCGAGCCCGGCCGCATGAGAAAGATCGCAAGCGCCCTCATAGCCTTCCTGCTCATGGCGAGCGTCATACCCTTTACGGCCGGTACCTCGCCCGCCCAGGCCAATGAGGCGCCCACCGTGCCCGTCATGCTCCACTTCAAGGACGCCGATGGGGAGACGGTGGACTACTTCGGCTACGATGCGCCCTACGTCCGAGACGGCGACGACATGCTCGTGACCGTGAACGACGACGCCGGCGCGCTCAACTACGAGGACAACCTCTCCTTCGAGGTGTATGAGAACTATGCCGCTTTCAACTACGAGCAGCGCGACATCACCGAGAAGTGCGCCTACGATCCGGAAGCAGGCACGGTGCGCATCCCGGCGGCCTACGAGGAGGAGCGCGATACGCTCGGCATCATCTTCTGGCTCTCGCCGGCGCACCCCGCCTACGAGCGCTACGTCCTCGCCGACCTCGACACCTCCGACGTGACCCTCGCCCATGGCGGCCAGCAGATCACCTTCGCCTCCGACGTGCCCGACATCGTCGATGAGTCGACGGGCGCGGCAGCGGCCGCCGAGCGCGGCGGCGCCTTCCCCGGACAGGCTGAGAAGCGCTACCAGCTGAACCCCCACACGCGCCTCGAGAACTTCACCGACCAGCAGGTCGAGAAGCAGAAGGCCTACGGGTTCCCGCCCGAGAAGGTGGGCAGCTACGGCTTCGGCGTGCTGTTCAGCGCCTCGCAGGTCTGGGAGGACAGCTCCCCCAACCCCACGCACTTCAACGACTGGTTCCTCGATGTGAACGACAGCTCCTTCGACGCGGCGGTCGACCTCTACTTCTGGGACACCGTCGCCGCGCGCAACGGAGCCGACGCCCAGTTCGCCACCGCCCAGGACGGCGGCCACTACTACGATCGCTACGTCACCACCGGCCGTGACTTCTTCGACGCGGGCATCAGCTCGGGCACCGCGCCCGACAACCGGGCCATGGCGCATGGCACCTGCGGATCCTCCAACGTCAACAACGGCTACGGCGCTGTGACCACCAACCCCAACGGCGACAGCTACATCGTGTTCAAGGGCACCTACACCGGCTCCCAGAGCCAGTACGAGGGCTGGTACAAATTCTTCTACAAGTTCGATGCCATGTCGGCCGCCACCGGCGCGGAGTTCCAAGACGTGGTGGGCTATATCCTCGCCGCGCCCGCGAACACGGGGAAGGCCCAGCTGACGAAGGCGTCCGCCGAGCCGGACATCTCAAGCGCTAATGGAAACTACACCCTGGCCAACAGCGTGTTCGCGGCCTTCGCCGACCGCGGCGCCGCCGAGAGCGCCGCGAAGAAGGCCCAGGGCGCGCCGTGGAAGAGCTGGCAGGACGCCCGCAGCTGGGCCGACCAGAACGCCGCCTTCACCTTCGTAACCCAGGCCGACGGCGCCAGCAACGTGGTGGAGGACATCGAGGCGGGCACCTACTATGTAGCCGAGCTGTTCGCCCCGGCGGGCTTCCGCCTGTCAAGCGCCGTCGAGCCCCTCGAGGTCGAGGCGGCGGCCGACGATGCGGCCGCGAGCGCCATCACCTTCGAGGACGTCCCCATGCAGGGGTCGATCGACCTGCTCAAGCAGTCGAACAACCCGAACCTCACCACCGGCAATTCCGGCTACTCCCTCGCCGGCGCCACCTACGGCATTTACCGCGACGCCGCTTGCACCCAGCTCGTGCGCGAGCTGCGATGCGGGCTCAACGACGAGGGAGACGGCTACGCGCGAGCCGACAAGCTGCCCATCGGATCGTACTGGGTGCGCGAGACCAAGCGTCCCCTCCAAGGTTTCGCCCTGGACGAGCGCGTCTACCCCGTCACCGTCACCGATGACACCGTGAGCCGCGTGAACACCCGCTCCGTCACCGACGCGGCCAAGCTCAACCCCCTGGCCATCTTCCTGCAGAAACGGGATGCCCAAAGCAAGGAGAATTTTGCCCAAGGTGCGGCCACCCTGGGGGACGCGCACTTCCGTATAGACTATTATGACGTTGCGGACGGCACGGCGTCGTCCATCGCTCCCTTGCAACCCCGCGCCAGCTGGACGGTGCGCACCAACGACGAGGGTGCGTTCGTACTGAAAGACGCGGAAGGTAGCTTCACGCACATGGATAGACATGGGAACGAGACCCAGCTTCCCTACAAAGTAAGCGGCTCCGATTTCTACAAGCTCTCCGACGGCACCATCGCAATGCCCATCGGCACCTACGCTATCCAGGAAGTGAAGGCCCCCGAGGGCTACCTGCTCGACCCCGCCGTGCACGTGCGCCATATCACCGACGCCGATCACGACGGCGAGATCATCGAGACCTTCGACGCCGAGGAGGACGGCGACATCATCGCTGATGCGGTCGTGCGATCCGATGTGCGCTTCATGAAGCGCGCCGAGGGCGCCTCGAAGCTCGCCGGCATCCCCTTCAAGCTCACCTCGAAGACCACCGGCGAGTGGCACATCGTCGTCACCGACAAGAACGGCGTCGCCTCCACCGAGTCGACGGCCGCCCACCCGCACGACCGCAACACCAACGCCAACGACGAGCAGTTCCGCGCGCCCGACGGCAGCTTCCGCATGCCGCTCGTGCTGGATGCCGCCGCCCTCGACGCCACGGCGGGCACCTGGTTCGGGCTGCGCGGCGACGGAGAGGCCGTAGCGCCCGACAACGGGCGTGGGGCGCTGCCCTTCGACACCTACGAGCTAGAAGAGCTGCGCTGCCCGGCCAACGAGCCGTTCCAGATGATTCGCGACGAGATCGTCGTGGACGCCTCCGACGAGGCCGCGACCATCGACATGGGAACCCTGAACAACACCTCTGCGGGCAGGCCGTCCATCTCCACGAGCGCCTACGACGGCATCTCTAACGACATCTACGACCGCGAGATCAGCGCCGATGCCGAGGTCTCTATCGTAGACCGCGTCACCTACGCAGGACTTGAGCCGGGCGAGCCCTACGACCTTGAGGCCGTGCTCATGGATAAGGCCACGGGAAAGCCCTTCCTCGTCGACGACGAGGAAGTCACGGCAATCGTCTCCTTCACGCCGAGCGCGCCCGACGGGTACCAGAACGTGACACTCGCCTTCGACGCCTCGGACATCGGCGAGCGCGCCGAGCTTGTCGTATTCGAAACGCTCCTCAAAAACGGGGTGGAGGAAGCCGCCCATCGCGATATCGACGACCTCAAGCAGACCGTCGCCGTCAACCCCATCACCATCGGCACCGCAGCCCGCGACAGCGTCAGCGGCACCCACGAGGGCGAGCCCGCCGAGGAAGTCGTCATCGTGGACGAGGTGAGCTACCAGGGGCTTACGCCGGGATTCGAGTACCGCCTGGTGGCGCTCCTCATGGACAAGGCCACCGGGGAGCCTTTCGCCGTGGACGGCGAGATAGTCACCGTCGAGAAGACCTTCGTCCCCGATGCGACCGAGGGCGCGGTGGAGGTGGAGATAGCCATTCCGGGCGCGGCCCTGGACGGAGTATCCCTCGTGGTGTTCGAGTCCCTCTACCACGGTGACACCGAGGTGGCCCTCCACGCCGATCTGGAAGACGAGGGGCAGACGGTCTCCTACGGTTACCCCGACCTGCCGCTGCCTCCCACGGGCGGCCCGGCCGAGCCGCAGCCCGAGGAGCCGTCCGTCCTTGAGGAGCCCCCGGCCAGCCCTCTGGTCCAAACGGGAGACGCGTCCCTCGTGCCGGCCTATCTCGCCGCATTGGGCGCCATCGTCGGCGGCGTCCTTCTCTGGTACGTACTGCGCCGCCGGCGTCCGTAGTTCCCTGAGGAGAGTGCGCTCGTCCTCTAGCGGGCGGCGCACCAGGCGCGGGCGCACTCCCCCCATCTCTTCTTTACACAATCAATCAATTAGAAGCTATTTAAACATCAGAAGAATGTTTATTTGAATTCAATGCTGTCATTTCTAGGAGCTCGTCATGTATTTCCTCTATGATGCTGCCAAAAGCGCATACAACCAAGAGAAGCACGGCATCAGCTTCGATGAGGCGCGTGGGCTCTGGAACGATCGCCATCTTCTCGAAATGGCTGCCGCGAAGCGCGGGGAGCGGCGGCGCATGGTGATCGCGAGGATGGACGGCACCTATTGGAGCGCCATCATCACCTACCGTGGCGCCGCGATACGCATTATTTCCGTGAGACGATCGACCAAGAAGGAGGCAAGGCTCTATGACCAGCACGACAACAGCCGAAAACCTTGAGGAGCGCTTCGGGCGCGGAGAGGACGTGCTCGATTATTTTGACGTCGATAGCGCAACCCAGCCCATGCTCGACACGACGACCAAGACCGTGACGGTCACCCTCCCCCTCTGGCTCATCACCGTGCTGGATCGGGAGGCCGCGCGGCGCGGTATGACCCGCAAGGGCATCATCAATATGTGGCTCGTGGATCGGGCCGATGCCGAAAGGGAACGCGCGCTTGTCCTCTAGCGGGCGGCGCACCAGGCGCGGGCGCTAGCGCGGGCCCACGCGTCCACAGCCTCCAGCTGCTCCAGCGACTCAACCGCCTGGACGCCTGCGCGCTCGTGGGCGTCCATAGCGGCCTCCACGCAGGCGGCGATATCCAAGTAACCGATCTGCTCTGCGAGGAACGCCGCCACCGCCACCTCGTTGGCGGCGTTCATGACCGCGGGCAGCGTGCCCCCCACCTCCCCGGCATGGCGGGCGAGCGCCAGGCAGCGGAAGGTGTCGGTATCGGGGGCGGCGAATTCGAGCGTGCCGAGCGTGCGGAAGTCGAGCGACGCCACCGGCGCCTCCCAGCGCGCCGGATAGGACAGCGCGAACTGGATGGGAATGCGCATATCGGTAGTGCCGAGATGCGCGATGACCGAGCCGTCAGTAAACTCGACCATGGAGTGGATGGCGCTCTGGGGCTGCACCACCACCTCGATCTTGTCGTAGGGCATGGCGAACAGGTGATGCGCCTCGATCACCTCCAGGCCCTTGTTCATGAGCGTGGAGGAGTCGATGGAGATCTTCGCCCCCATGTTCCACGTGGGATGGGCCAGAGCCTGGGCCGGGGTGATGGCCGTGAGCTCGTCGCGGGTCTTGCCGCGGAAGGGGCCGCCTGAGGCGGTCACCCACAGCTTCGCCACCTCGCGGGGATCCTCGCCCAGAAGGCACTGGTAGATGGCCCCGTGCTCGGAGTCGATGGGCATGAGCGCCCCCGCCGGCCCCGTCGCCGGGGCTGTGCCCGCGGCCCGGCGCTGCGCGTCCACCTCGGCCGCCAGCGGCATGATGAGGTCGCCGCCCACCACGAGCGACTCCTTGTTGGCGAGTGCCAGCACCTTGCCCGCGGCGAGCGCGTCGTAGCTCGCCCGCAGGCCGGCCGCGCCCACAAGCGCGTTCACCACCACGTCGGCCTCGGGCAGCTGGGCCAGGGCGGCCACCGCTGCAGGCCCCACGCCGAAGGAGGGTGCACTCGCCTCATCGCGCTCGCAGGAGCCCTCCTCGCCACCCGCAACCGGCGGGAGGCGTTCCACAAGCGCGCGGGCCTCGTCGCAACGGGGGTCGTCGGCCAGGGCCGGGTCGCCCACGGCCAGGTGGCGCACGCCGAACTCCCGGGCCTGGGCGAGCAGCGCGTCCACGCTCCCGTTCACGGCCAGGCCGACGACCTCCAGCTGGTCGCTGTGCTGGCGCACCACGTCCAGGGTCTGGGTGCCGATAGATCCCGTGGATCCCAAGACGACGATGCGACGTTTAGCCATGAGAATGCCTTTCCGCTCGGTGGGAACGGGCGCTGCCCGCTCGCCCTAGAAGAGGGTGTAGGGAATGCAGCCGCCGGCCACCATGAGGATGGCGGCGGTGATGGAGGTGAGGAACAGCGAGTCGCTTCGATCGAGCAGGCCGCCGTGACCGGGCATGATGGTGCCCGAGTCCTTGAACCCGGAGTTGCGCTTGATGCGGCTCTCGGCCAGATCGCCCAGAACGCCCATGCAGCCCGAGACAATGCCGAAGACGATCGCCTGCGGAAGAGACATGGTCACCCCCGGCACGAACGAGATGGCGCACCAGAACAGCACCGATCCCACGAGCCCGGCGAAAAATCCCTCCCAGCTCTTCTTCGGACTCGTGCGCGGGGCCAGCTTGTGGCGGCCGATCTTGCTGCCCACCAAGTAGGCGAAGGCGTCGTTGGCCCACACGCTGAGGAACAGCAGCAGCACCACGACACCGCCCCACGGCGCGGGCAGCGACGCGCGGATGACGATGAGACCGCACAGCAAAAGCCCCGTGTACGCGGCTCCGAAGAAGCTCACGCCCACATCGGGAATACGGGCCTTCAGCCAGAACACGTACCACACGAGCAGCGCCAGCAGAAGCCCCAGGCTCACGAGCATGGCCCCGATAAGGCCGCCGAGGTACACGCTCGGCGGGTACAGCACCGCCGCGATGATGCCGAGCATCTCGTTGGGCAACTTCGCGTCGGAGCGCAGCATGTAGAAGAACTCGCCCGCGCACACTCCGGCCACGGCCATGATCATGAGCAGCATGGGTATGTTGCCGGCGAGCACGCACACGATGGTCACCGCCGTGTACACCGCGCCGGTGCGGAAGCGCACCTGCAAATCGGAGGGGTTGCGCAGCTTCTCGGGAGTCTTGTCGAGCGCCTTCTGCTTCAGCTGGTCGCGCTTCTCCTGGCGCTCCTCGCGCTTCTCCTGGCGGGCCTGGGCCTCCTCGTCGGTCAGGTCGTAGTGCCAGGGAGGGCCGGGAGGCGCCGTCTCGGGGTCGCACACCAGAGGCGGCAGCTCGCGCTCCTCGTCCTCTTCGGACAGAAGGCCGAAGCCGATGCGCTCGCTCGCCTCGCCGCCCTCGCAGCTCTCCGAGCGCTTGCGGCGCGGCGCGCTCTGGCGCAGGCGCTCGCGGGCCGCCCGGGCCCGACTCTTCTTCTCGTCCTCGGAGATGCCGCCGCGCATTTAGGCCACCCCGCCGAACCGGCGATTGCGGCCCTGGTACTCCAGCAGGCAGCGCAGAAACTCGTAGCGGTCGAAGTCGGGCCACAGGGTGTCGGTCACCACGAACTCGCTGTAGGCGATCTGCCACAACAGGAAGTTCGATACGCGCATCTCGCCCGACGTGCGAATGACCAGGTCGGGATCGGGCATCCCGTAGGTGTACAGCCCGCGCTCGAACATCTCCTCGGTCGGCTCCAGCACCTCGCCGGTCTCCTCGGCCACAAGCGCCGCCTCGCGCATGCACCCCGCGCAGGCGCGCAGAATTTCCTGGCGGCCGCCGTAGTTCACGGCCACCACGAGCGTCATGCCGTCGTTGTCGCGGGTCTTCTCCCAGGCGGCATCGAAGGCCTCGCGGGTCTCGGCGGGCAAAGGCGACAGGTCGCCGATGGTGCGCACGCGCACGTGCTCCTCGTGCAGCCCGTCCACCTCGGCCAGCATGGTTTTCGCGAACAGATCCATAAGCCCCACGACCTCGTCTTCGGGCCGCTTCCAGTTCTCGGTGGAGAAGGAGTAGATAGTCAGGTACCGTACTCCCAGATCCGATGCGCAGCGAATGGTCTCGCGCACCGCCTCGATGCCGGCCTTGTGTCCGCGCAGACGGTTGAGCGCGCGCTTCTTCGCCCAGCGGCCGTTGCCGTCCATGATGACGGCCACCGACTCGGGTACCCGCGCGCGATCGAGCGCCGCAGGGTCAAGCCCCGCCGGCGGATCCGGGAATATGTAATCCAAGCTTTTAGCCATATCGTTTCTCGCAGGTTCGCCCAACGAGCCAATTAGATCTCCATGACCTCGGCTTCCTTCTTCTTCAGCACCTCGTCGATCTCGGCGACGAACTTGTCGGTCATCTTCTGGATCTCTGCCTCGGCGCGCTTCGACTCGTCCTCGGGGAGGTTGTCGTTCTTCACGGCCTTCTCAACCGCGGAGTTCGCGTCGCGGCGGGCGTTGCGCACGGCCACGCGGGCCTCCTCGGCGAACGTCTTGCACTGCTTCACCAGATCGCGGCGGCGCTCCTCGGTCAAGCTCGGGAACGGCAGGCGGATGACGTTGCCGTCGTTGTTCGGCGTCACGCCCAGGTCGCTCTCCAGGATGGCCTGCTCGATGGCGCGCAGCACGCCCTTGTCCCAGGGCTCGATGACCAGCAGGTGCGCCTCGGGCGTCTTCACGCCGGCCATCTGGTTCACCGGGGTGGGCACGCCGTAGTAGTCCACCTTGATGCGGTCGAGCACCATGGCGTTGGCGCGGCCGGTGCGCACGCCGACGAAGTTGTCCTTCAGCGCCGATACGGCCTTCTCCATGCGCTCCTCGGCGCCCATGAGAATCTCGTCGATATCTGCCATTGGGGTTTCCTCCCTCTTTAGGAACAGAGCCCGCGGGCTCCTCGGATACAGGGTGCGCGGCCGGGTCTTGCGGCCGCCGCGATGCTACTCGACGACCGTGCCCACCGGCTCGCCCTGGAGGGCCGCCTTGATGTTGCCGGGCTTGGTCAGGTCGAACACGATCATGGGCACGTCGTTGTCCATGCACAGCGACGTGGCCGTGGCGTCCATCACGTTCAGGCCGCGGCTGAGCACGTCCATGTAGCTGATGCGGTCGAAGCGGTGCGCGTCGGGATGCGTCTTCGGGTCGGCGTCGTACACGCCGTCCACCTTGGTGGCCTTCATGACGCAGTCCACGTCCAGCTCGCAGGCGCGCAGGGCGGCCGTGGTGTCGGTGGTGAAGTAGGGGTTGCCCGTGCCGGCGGCCAGAATGACCACGCGGCCCTTCTCCAGGTGGCGCACGGCGCGACGGCGGATGTAGGGCTCGGACACTTCCTGCATGTTGATGGCGCTCTGCACGCGGGAGAAGATGCCGTGGCGCTCGAAGGCGTCCTGCAGGGCGAGCGCGTTCATCACCGTGGCCAGCATGCCGATGTAGTCGGCCTGGGCGCGGTCCATGCCCTCGGCCGAGCCGGCCAGTCCGCGGAAGATGTTGCCGCCGCCGATGACCACCGCCAGCTGCACGCCGTCGTGCACGATCTCGGCGATCTCCTCAGCCAGATCGTCGACGACCTTCGGGTCGATTCCGTAACCGAGATCGCCAGCCAGCGCCTCGCCAGACAACTTCAGCAGAACGCGATCGTACTTGTATTCGTTCGCCATCGAGCCAATCCCTTCGTCGGCAGGTTCTATTTAAACGGATACATATTACCCGAAATAGCGCGCCCGAACCGCCGCGCGGTCCCAAGACCCGAGAAAAACAGACGGCCCTCCCCCGCCGCCCGCCATACCGGTCAAAAACCGGATGTGCACGCGAGCGGAAGCGACGTTTTCGCCCAGAAAGCCACCCGGGAACTCCTCAGGAGGGGCCCTTCTGGCCAGGAATCAGCGGTTTGCTCGAGCGAAGGCGGCGTTTTCGCCCGAGATGCTAGCTGAGAACGCCTTGGAAAGGCCTCTCTGGCCAGGAATCAGCGATCCGCGCGAGCAAAGGCGATGGTTTTGCCCGAGATGCCAGCGAAAGCATCGTGGAGAGGCGCTTCTGGTCAAAAACCGGATGTCCGCGTGAGCGAACATAGGAAAGCGGGACGCCAGGGAGGGTTGGCGTCCCGCACGGGATAGGCTATTGAAGGGGCCGGCCAGCGGGGCATCCCGCCGCGGACGAATATCCCGCCAGGCGGCAGCGTGCCTTGCAGGCAGCAGGGTGCCGTCCGGGCCGAGAACCGGCAGCAAGGGGTGCCGTCCGGGTCGACGACCGGCAGCGGGGCGTGCCGTCCGGGCCGACGACCGGCAGCCGGGCTAGGCGGCGCCCTCTAGCTGCTGGCAGGCAGCCAGGGCCTCGGCGTAGTCGCGCTGGTAGGCCTCCACCTCGGCGGCGAGCGCCGCCAGGGCGTCGGACGGCAACAGCGCCGCCCGAGCCTCCTCCACGGTGGCGAAGGGGCTCGCCTCAAGCGCCAGGGCCAGGGCCCGCTCGGCGTTGCGCGCCGGGCCCACGCGCAGACCGCGCCAGGTGCCGGCGGCCATGAGCGCCCGCCGCGCATCCTCGACGGCGGTGTCGCCCCCTGCCTGGGAGGCCGCCGCGCTCTCGGCAGCCCGAGACCCAACCGTTCCGGCCTCTCCAGCACCACCGGTCCCGTCGGCCCCGGCACCGCCCCCAACCCGGGAACCGCACGCGCCTTCGGCACCGCCCCCAACCTGGGAGCCAGCCGCAGCCACGCGGGCCTTCGCCTCGGCCACCTGGGCCTCGGCCCGGTCGAGCTCGGCAGCCCGATAGGCGGCCGTCCGCGCGAAGCGGTCGACCTCGGCGGCAGAGCGGGCGCGCGCCAGAGCCGCGCCCTTGGCCTCCATGGCCGGCAGCTGCCCGTACAGGCGCTCCAACCGCTCGAACGCCTGCTCAGACGAGGCCGCCCCAACCGACGAGTCGGCCCCGGCACGGGAGCCGCGAAGCCCGCAGGCCCGCTCGGCCCCCGTCACGGCGGCGGTCACTAGATCTCCTGGTAGACGCCGGCCAGCTGCTCGCCGAGGCACTTGCCCTCCACCAGGCAGCGGCCGTGGCTGTTGCCCTGGATGTTGATGGGGTAGTCCACCGCGTAGATGTCGCCGGCGCAGTTGCCGATGGCGTACAGGCCGGGAATGGGCTCGTCCTCGGCGGTCAGCACCTCGAAGTTGTCCGAGATGTGGATGCCGCCCACCACCGACAGGAGACCCGGGGCCACCATGCACGCGGTGAAGGGACCCTCCTCGATGGGGAACAGGAAGTGCTTCTCCTTGTAGAAGTCGGTGTCCTCGCCGGCCTTGCACAGGGCGTTGTAGCGTTCCACGGTGGCCTTCAGCTCGGCCGGATCCACCTCGATCATCTCGGCGAGCTCCTCCAGGGTGTCGGCGCGCTTGTAGTAGTCGGGCACCTCGGCGATGCCGTTCTCCACGGTATCGGTGTGGCCATCCACGGCCGCCTGGTAGTCGGAGCCGTAGGGGCGGAAGGTGTCCCAGAACATGCCGCCGCCGTGCTCGAGCGAGCCCAAGAGGTCGGTCTGCCAGTTGGCGTCGAAGATGGACCAGGCATGGTCGGCACCGCCGTTGTACATCACGCCCAGGCACTTGCCCTGCACCCAGGTGGCCTCGTTCATGAAGCGCTTACCGTCGGGGTTCACGAACAGGAAGGGGCCGTGGAAGGTGGCCGCCGCCTGCGGGTGCATCATGGTCGGCCAGGGGCCCTCCTGGAAGGCGCCACCGGCCCAGGCGGCCATGTTGTGGCCGTCGCCCACGTTGCCCTGGTCGGAGCACAGGCGCGTGAACACGCGGTTAGCCACGGGAGCGAACTCATTGATGTACTCGTCGTTGTAGCTGATGTCGCCGGTGGCCAGCACGACGCCCTTGCTCGCGTTGTACTGCACGTACTCGCCGGCCTTGTTCTGGCAGATGGCGCCGGTCACACGGCCGGACTCGTCCTGCACCAGCTGAACGGCGGGCATCTCGTACACGAACTCGGCGCCCACCTTCAGGGCCTCGGCCTCGAACATGTACTCCACGAAGTCGGCCATGGTGTGCTCTTCGTACAGAGGACCGCCGAACATGAAGTGGTAGCAGGCGATCTCGGGGTGCACCGTAGAGTTGGAGCCCACGGTAACCATGCACTGGGCGCCGTTGGCCTCGGCCATGTCGAGGAACCAGTTCATGCAGCGCTCCGACTCGCGGAACCACTTGGCCACGAGCGACTCGCGGCAGCGGTTGCCGCAGGTGGACACCCAGCGCTCCATCTCCA
>NZ_CAUASN010000003.1 GCF_958431955.1 uncultured Adlercreutzia sp.
CGCCGGCCTGTCACGTCGGAGGTCGCGAGTTCGAGTCTCGTACATCCCGCCATTTTAGAAGCACACCATTCGGGGTGTTAGCTCAGTTGGTTAGAGCGCCGGCCTGTCACGTCGGAGGTCGCGAGTTCGAGTCTCGTACATCCCGCCATTTGAACTGAAAGGCCAGTAGCGATACTGGCCTTTTTGCTAAGGATCAGCATGGATGCCTACGGCTTGAGAGAAGAAGTGACCGCGTTCATCGTCGAGCAGGCGAGGGAATGCGGGATTGCGAAAGTCATCCTCTTCGGCTCTCGCGCATCTGGCCGTTTTTCTAAGAAGAGCGATATCGATCTCGCTATCTACGGCTCATCTTTCGACCGTTATATCGAGCTTCTCGAAGAGAGCTGCCCGACTTTGCTGACCTTCGATTTCATCGACCTGTCCCAAGAGGTGAGCGAGGGGCTGCGGGAGCGCATCGCGCAGGAGGGAGTCGTTCTTTATGAAGCATGCGAACTATAAGGCGAACCTGAGCGTGCTGCGGCAAGCCCCCGAGCAGGATCTGCAAAACGAGTTCGTCCTCAGCGGCATCATCGATAAGTTCGCGATGCAATTCGAGCTCTCCTGGAAGCTGCTGCGCAAGACTCTCGAGTACGAGGGCAGATTGGATGCGGCCACGGGGTCTCCGAGAGGGATCATCAAGGCGGCCTACGATGCGTACGACTTTATCGACGAGGGCATCTGGCTGCGCATGCTTGACGATCGCAACGCGGCTGAGCATGTTTACGACGCGATGCTCGCGCGCCGCCTCGTGGACGATATCATCGACACCTACATTGCCGCCTTCGACGACCTGCTTGCCAACCTCGAGCGCCTCTACCCGGTCGAGCTGCTCGAGACCTTCTAGCTGAGCGGCGGGTTCCTGTTAGTGGGAGGCCTAATAAGTTAGAGCCTCGGCCTGTCACGTCGGAGTTACCTGCTTGAGCATCGTGGGTCTCGCTATCAAAACACGAGTTTGAGAGTCGTTTTCCCTGATCCTTATCCACGGATTTCGTAAATAGAAAAAGGGGCTGTTCGGGTGCTGACTCAATGAGGCTTAAATGGCCCAACGACTAAATCGCCGTGAGTTACGAATCGCGTCTGTCAGAGTTCCGAGGTGTCTTACTGAAAATATCCATTGTGCCGGTATGTATTGCCATGAGCAATAGGATACTATTATGAATCGATAATGGCAGGTCTAGGAGGCTCATATTATGGATGAAGAGAAGAAAGATGCCGCACAGAGTTTCGAGCTAGTGCTGTCTTCAGCGGCACGGTTACCGGGAGTCAGGATAGATAGGGAGAAATATCTCGTTGGAGCTTTAGGCAAGAAGTTCTCTCTAGAGGTTGTTGCAACCGCCGTTGAATCATCTCCGGCTGCCGCTGGCATAAAGCCCGAAGAACTCAGCCATATCGCCGATGCCTCTATCCGGTATGAGTCTACAAAAGTAACTGCGATTTCAGCAGTTGCTGGGATACCCGGCGGCTTCGCGATGGCGGGCGCGGTTCCTGCTGATTTAGCGCAGTACTTTGCTCACGTGTTGCGAATAACTCAAAAACTGGCCTTTCTGTATGGATGGGATCATATCTTTGAGGGAACGGAAGAAGAGATTGATGATGAGACGAAGAATCTTCTCATCTTGTTTATCGGGGTAATGTTCGGGGCCAATGGTGCCACGGATGCTGTCACTAAGATCTCAAATCAAGTTGCGGCTGCTGTGGCTAGGAAGCTTCCGCAAAAGGCATTGACCAAAGGTGCCATATATCCAATTGTCAAAAAAGTTGCAGGGTATATCGGCGTCAAGATGACAAAGGACATTTTCGCGAAAGGCGTCTCCAAGGTCATCCCCTTTATTGGCGGTGTCATTTCGGGCGGCATTACTTTGGCGACATACGCTCCGATGTGCCTAAAGTTGAAGGACTACCTTGCCGGCTTGGAAGTCGCCAACCCAGACACATATGTCGTGAAAACGATAGCCGTTGAAGACGTAGAAGAATATGAGGCATAGAGGAAGAACGCAGTGCCGATAATGAAGATCAATCGCCTAATTAAATCGAAACCAATGATAATGCGTCTCGGAGTATCTTGTTGACGGTTTAATGAGAGGCTAAGGCGAGTTGGGGTTAGAGCGCCGGCCTGTCGCGTCGGAGGTCGCGAGTTCGAGTTTCGTACATCCTGCCATTTTGAACCGAAGTCGCCGTTCCTTCTGGGGCGGCGATTTTTTGTTTGCTAGAATGCGCTTCGAGATATGATGACCCCGAAGGTGAGGGGAAGCGATGGTTTGCGACAACGTGCTCCAGGCGGTGGGAGGGACGCCGCTCGTGCGTCTGCGGCGCATGACGGGGCCTGAGGATGCCCAGGTGCTCGTGAAGTTCGAGGGCGTGAACGTGGGCGGTTCGGTGAAGACGCGCACGGCGCTCAAGATGATCGAGGAGGCCGAGACCCGCGGCGAGCTCGCGCCCGATTCCATTATCGTGGAGCCGACGAGCGGCAACCAGGGCGTGGGCCTCGCACTCGTGGCGGCCGTGAAGGGCTATGCGGCCCGCATCATCATGCCGGACTCGTGCTCCGAGGAGCGCCGGCGCATCATGGAGCACTACGGGGCCGAGGTGGTGCTCGTGCACGATGAGGGCGATATCGGCGCCTGCATTCAGGAGTGCATCGCGCTGGCCGCCTCTATGGCCGCCGAGGATGCGCGTGTGTTCGTGCCCCAGCAGTTCGAGAACCGCGACAACCTGGCGGCCCACATTCAGGGCACTGCCGCCGAGATTCTCGCCGATGTCCAGGCTGCGGGCATCACGGTGGCCGGCTTCTGCTCAGGCTTCGGCACGGGCGGCACCATCACCGGCATTGGCGGCGAGCTGCGGCGGGTGTTCCCCGACGTGCAGATCTGGGCCGCCGAGCCCGAGCATGCCGCGCTGCTCTCGGGCGGAGCCATCGGCACTCACGTGCAGATGGGCATTGGCGACGGTATCCTGCCCGCCATCATGGACACGTCGATCATCGATGAGGTCGTCGTGGTGACCGACGAGGAGGCGCTAGCATGCGCCCGGCGCCTTGCCCGTGAGGAGGGCCTGTTCTGCGGCATCTCCTCGGGTACCAATGTGGCCGCGGCTCTGCGCCTGGCGGCCAAACTCGGCCCGGGCAAGACGGTGGTGACGCTGGCACCCGATACCGGCGAGCGCTACTTCTCCACGCCGCTGCTCGCAGGGTAGCTCATTATCTACCGTTCACTGCATTGGGAGGCCCGGGCGCATAAATGCCCGGGCCTTTTGACGAGAGAGGAGATCAGGCGCGGGCCAGCAGCTCCAGGATGAGCTGGCAGCGGGTGCCGATGGGGGTGGTGTTGGCATCCAGGAAGGCGCGGATCTGGCGGCGGGGGAGCACGAAGGGCTCGATGAGCTCGGCAGCTTCGGGGGCCGCTGCGCCACCCGGCTCTACCTGGGCGAATACGACGTGCACGTTCTCCTCGGCGAGGCCGGTGGACGAGAATCCCGACTGGGGCAGCGGGCGCACCGGTGCGTCCACGTCGTCGCGCAGGCGGTAGCCCGTCTCCTCGTAAAGTTCGCGGGCCACGGCCTCCTCCAGCGACTCGCCGGCATCCACGAGGCCGGCGGGAAGCGAGATGCACCAGCTGTTCAGCGGATAACGGAACTCGCGTTCCAAAAGCACCGAGCCGTCGGGTAGAATCGGCACGATGCACACGGCATCGGGCGTGGGAGGCTCGCCGGCGCCGAGCGCGTCGAGCGCCGCGCGGTAGGCGTCGGGTCCCTTGCGCGAGACGCCCTCGTAGGCGTAGGGGCGGCCGTCGGGCATCGTGTAGTGCAGGTGGTACTTGTTGATCCAGCCCGTGGAGACGGTCTCGATGGAGGCGAGGCGGGGAGTGGGGGCGGCGTCGAAGGAGGGAAGGGCCTCGCGGGGCTCGGTCGCGTCTTCGGACGTGACGCTGGCCGTTGTCGCGGTCTGCCGGGCGGGGGAGGCAGCCGCTGCGGCGCCTTCGACATCTGAGAGACTCGCCGTTCCCGTTGCCGCCAGCTCGTCAGCGGTCAGAATCTGCACCCCGACGTATGCCATATCCGCCAGGTTCGCCTGCTGCACCTCCGGCGTGCGCGACGAGGTGGCGTCGGCGAGCACGGCCACGTTGTAGCCGAGGGCCATGCCGTCGTAGGCCGTCGAGCGCACGCAGTTCGGCGTCGTGGTGCCCGCGAGCACGATGGTGCCGATGCTGCGCGCCTGCAGCTGCTCGTGCAGATCGGTGCCGAAGAAGGCCGACCAGCTCGGCTTCACGATAACGGGCTCGTCCTCGCGCGGCGCCAGATCGAGCGGGCAGGCGAGGCTCTCGGGCCACGCCGACGAGAGGGGCCGGCCGCCTTCCGCCCACGTCCCGTGGCGCACCGCTTCCACGTCGCTTCCGTCGACGGCGTATTCCCGGCGCACGTGGTAGACGGCAAGCCCCTGGTCTCGCGCCGCGGCAAGCGCGCGCTCGCAGGCGGGGATCGTGGCGGCGGCGCCGGCGATGCACAGGGGCGAGGCGGCATCGATGAAGCCCCTCTGCATGTCGATGAGGATCAGCGCGGTGCGGGCAGCGTCGGTCATGGAAACTCCTTCTTTCAACGGCGTCAACGCGTAGAGGAGGTGCGGGGCGCCCTGACCGAGCGAGTTCCGCAGCCGGAACATACGCGGCATGTTCCGGGCGAGGACTGTCTGAGCGAATCAGGGCGTCCCGCACCTCCGATCGGCGACGAGTACGGGAGTGTTATACTGCCACCAATATTCTCACCGCGCAACTGAGAGAAAGGGAATCCCCATGATCGTCCTCGGCATCCTCATCGTGCTGCTCGTGCTGCTGGCGCCGCAGATCTTTTTCATCGTGCCGCAGCAGAACGTCTACATCATCGAGCGGCTCGGCAAGTTCAACCGCACCGTGGGCGCGGGCCTGAACATCAAGATCCCGTTCTTCGAGACCGTGGCCGCCAAAGTGGACATGCGCACGCGCCAGGAGCAGTTCACCATCGACGCGAAGACCCGCGACAACGTGACGGTGACCATGGCTATCGCCGCCCAGTACCGCGTGAGCGCCCAGCCGGCCGCCCAGGGGCAGCCCTCGGGCGTGTGGCGCAGCTACTACATGCTGGCCAACCCCACGGCCCAGATGCGCTCCTACCTCATCGACGCCCTGCGCTCCAGCGTGCCCCAGTACACGCTGGACGAGGTGTTCGACAAGAAGGACGCCATCGCCTCCGACGTGAACCAGACGGTGTCGGGCCTCATGGTGGCCTACGGCTACGATGTGGTGAGCACGCTCATCACGGCCATCGACCTGCCCGCCGACGTGGAGCAGTCCATGAACCGCATCAACTCCGCCCAGCGCGAAAAGGAAGCGGCCCAGTCGCTCGCCGAGGCCGAGCGCATCAAGGTGGTCACCGAGGCCCGCGCTCGCGCCGAGGCCATGGAGCAGGCCGGCCGCGGCATCGCCGCCCAGCGCAAGGCCATCGCCGACGGCATCTCCGAGTCGCTCGCGGTCATCAAGAGCTCGGGCGTGTCGGCCGCCGAGGCCAACCAGCTGTTCATCTTCACCCAGTGGACCGACATGATGAGCGAGTTCGCCCGCAACGGCCGCCAGTCCACCGTGGTGCTGCCGAGCGACTTCTCCCAGACGGCGAGCATGTTCGAGCAGATGCTCGTGGCCCAGGAGACCGAAGGCGAGGACGAGTTCGTCATCGTGGAGGAGGAGCCGCGCGCCTAGGACGCGGGGCCGCTTTCCTCCGACGCGGGCTGCCGCGGCGGCCGGTCCGTGCCGTTCGCGTGAATTTTCACCGGGAGGAAGGAAAATTCCCCTTGCACGGGACGGGGTGTGGCGATATACTGTCAAATCGCGTCTTTACCAAGATGATTCATAAGACCGAATGTGAGTATAGAGTAGGAAAAGGCAATGGATATCATTCGCGCTATCGAGCAGCAGCAGATCAAGCAGGACCTCCCCGAGTTCAACGTGGGCGACAACGTTAAGGTCCACTACCGCATCAAGGAGGGCAACCGCGAGCGTATCCAGGTGTTCCAGGGCGACGTGATCCGCCGCCAGGGCGCCTCGGTCCGCGAGACCTTCACCGTGCGCAAGATCAGCTTCGCCGTGGGCGTGGAGCGTACCTTCCCGGTGCATTCTCCCAAGATCGAGAAGATCGAGGTCACCCGCAAGGGCGACGTGCGCCGCGCCAAGCTGTACTACCTGCGCAACAAGGTGGGCAAGGCCGCCAAGATCAAGGAGAAGGCGTTCCGCTAGGCCTTACTTCGGTGTATCGCAAAGGGCTCCTTCGGGGGCCCTTTTTCGTGGATGAGCCCCGACAGTGTGCTTGAAAGCGCAGCGGGGAAGAGGAGCAGGGAGAGGAGCCGGCGTGATCGATCTGACGGTCCCCGAGATTCGGCGCAAGCTGCAGGCGGCCTCGGCCGAGGAGTTCGCGGTGCTCGAGCGCTCGCTTGTGGCCGACACCCGCAAGGGCGTGCGCCAGGCGGTGGAAGTGGCCCGGCGCCGTCTGGAGGCCGAGGCCGCCGAGGCGGAGCGTCTGGCGGGAATGTACGCCTTCGAGCGCGAGCTGGCCGCCGAGCGGGGCGGCAGCGTGGTGCTCGGGCTCGACGAGGTGGGCCGCGGGCCTTTGGCCGGGCCTTTGGCCGTGGGCGGCGTGGTGCTCGATCCGGACGACGTCATCGCGGGACTGAACGACTCCAAGCAGGTGGCACCCGACGAGCGGGAGGCCGTGGCCGCGGCGGTGCGCGAGCGGGCGCGGGTGTGGACGGTGCAGTACGTGGAGCCTGTGGACATCGATCGGATGGGCATGACGGCGGCTCTGCGCGAGGCGTTCGGGCGGGCCATCGCCGCCGTGGAGAAGGAGGGCGTGGCCGTGGACGTGGTCCTTTTGGACGGCAATCCGCTCCATGTGGACGAGCGCGAGGTGAACGTGGTGAAGGGGGATGCCAAGTGCGCCTCCATCGCGGCGGCATCGCTCGTGGCCAAGGTGGCGCGTGATGCGCTCATGGAAAAGTACGACGCGCAGTACCCCGGCTACGGCTTCGCATCGAACAAGGGCTACGGGTCGGAGGGCCATATGGAGGCCATTCGCGCCCAAGGGCTCACGCCCATCCACCGGCGCAGCTTCTGCACGGCGTTTGCCCAGGAGTCGCTGTTCTGAGCGATGGCCGCATTCCGGGTCTCGAGGGGCGCCCCGGCGTTTTCGCGCCGGAGCGCCCCCTCGGCTTTTACGGGGCGAAGGCGGCCGCGGTGCCCTTTCCCGGGCCTTCGGCGCGACGCCGGCGGGAGGCGAGCGGGCCGCCGGCGGGACGCGACGGCGGTTCCCGGCGGGAGTAGGATGCGACTTTCCCGCGTCATAAGTGCGGTTTTGGGAGAGTAGGGTTGTGCTGCCGAGAAAGGAGCACAACCCTATGGTGACGACAACAGCTGAGGCGCGCGAGCGCCAAGCGCCCCGCGCCGCCGCGCCCGGCGAGCTGGCGGGGCGGAAGGCGGCTGAGAGGGGCCGCAGGAAACGGCCGCCCCAGGCGCAGGGGGATAAGGAGGCGGAAGAGGGGACAACATCTGCTCGGCAGCGGGAAGGCGCCGATGGGAGGGCAGGGGCCTCGAAGACGTCCGGGGAGCGCCGCGGGAAGCGCAACCAGGCCCTGGGGGCGCGCGGCGAGGAGGCCGCCGCACGTTTCCTCGAGAGCCGGGGCTACCATATCCTCGAGCGCAACTGGACCTGCTTCGCGGGCGAGGCGGACATCATCGCCGCCGACGAGGCGACGCTCGTGTTCGTCGAGGTGAAGACGCGTCGCGGCGATATCTGCGGACTGCCCTCCGAGGCGGTGGGGAAGGCCAAGCGCGAGAAGTACGAGAAGATAGCCCTGGCCTACGTGACCGACCACTTCTTCGGCGAGGCCGTGGTGCGCTTCGACGTGGTCTCCATCACGGTGATCCCCGGCGACCGCGCCTTCGTGCGCCACCATGTCGGCGCCTACTCGGCGGGCTGAGCCATGGCCTTCGGACAATGCGCGGTGACAAGCGCGACGGTGCGCGGCGTGGAGGTGATCCCCGTGACGGTGGAGGTGGTGGTCTCGGCGGGGCTGCCGGGAGTCGCCATCGTCGGCATGCCCGACGCCGCCATCCAGGAAGCGCGCGAGCGCGTGCGGGCGGCCATCCGGGCGGCCGGCTTCAAGATGCCCGGCGAGAAGATCGTCGTGAACCTGGCTCCGAGCCACCTGCGCAAAACCGGCTCGGGGTTCGACTTGCCCATTGCGCTGGGGATCCTGGCGGCGACCCAGCAGATCGACCCGGCCTGGGTGAAGGGTGCGCTTTACGTGGGCGAGCTCTCCCTCGACGGCGCGGTGCGGCCTGTGGCGGGCGCCCTGGCCTGCGGGATCTGCGCCCGCTCGATGGGCCTCGACTTCGTCTGCGCCCGGGAAAGCGATCCAGTGCCGCTGGAGGGGGTGCGCATCTTCGGCATCGACCGACTCGACGTGGCGGCGCTCGAAGGGGGACCTGCGGCCTGCCTGAGTCCCCATCGGCGGCAGCAGCGGTCGGGCGGGGCCGTTGCGGCTCCCGATTACCGGGAGGTATCGGGGCACGAGGGCGCGAAGCGGGCCTTCCAGATCGCTGCGGCCGGGGGCCACGGACTGCTCATGATGGGGCCGCCGGGCGCGGGGAAGACCATGCTGGCTTCGCGCATGCCCTCCGTGCTGCCCCCGCTCGCCGCCGACGAGATGCTCGAGGCGGCCGTGGTGCACTCGGTGGCGGGGGAGCCCATCGCCGGCGTCATCTCCGGGGTGCGACCCTTCCGCAGCCCCCACCACAGCGCGTCGCTCGCGGGGCTCGTGGGTGGGGGCAGCCCTATCCGCCCCGGGGAGATCTCGCTGGCCCACCGCGGCGTCCTCTTCCTCGACGAGCTCGCCGAGTTCAAGGCCTCGGTTCTCCAGGGAATTCGGCAGCCCTTGGAGACGGGCTCGGTGACCATCACGCGGGCCGACGGCAACGTGGTGTTCCCGGCCCGGTTCATGCTCGTGGCGGCCACCAATCCGTGCCCCTGCGGCTACTTCGGGGACGATCGGCACGAGTGCACCTGCACTGTGCCGCAGATCCGGACCTACCAGAACCGCATCGGAGGGCCGCTGATGGATCGCATCGACCTGCACCTGGACGTGCGGCGCACGCCGCCGTCCGAGGTGCTGGCCCCGCGCAACGGCGCGAGCTCCGACGAGCTGCGCGAGGGGGTGATGCGGGGCCGCGCCTTCGCGCAGCGCCGCAGGGCCGCAGGAGGCGGCGCTCCCGATCGGGTCGGCGATCAGGCCATGACCGACGAGGCGCGATCGTTTCTCGTCTCGGTGGCCGAGCTGCACTCTATGAGCGGGAGGGCCATCGTGCGCACGCTGGCGGTGGCCCGCACGATCGCCGATATGGAGGAAGCGGACTCGGTGGGGTGCGAGCACCTCGCCGAGGCGGTGAGTTACCGCGTCCGCGACGGAATAGGAGGATGCTGAGATGCCCGTGCTGACCAAGCGGCTCGACGGAGATCGTTTCGAGCTGAGAATGTCCGACGATGCCTTCCCCGGGCTGCTGCGGGCCATCCCGAAGCCCCCGGCCTGCCTGTACGGGGTGGGGAACCCGGCTGCGTTGAGGGAGGGGCTTGCCGTCGTGGGTGCCCGACGCGCCACGCCCTACGGCCGCTCGGCCGCCCGCCACTTCGCCTCCCTCGCCGCCGATCGGGGAATTCCCATCGTATCGGGCGGTGCCCGGGGCTGCGATGCGGTCGCCCACGAGGCGGCGCTCGCGGCGGGAGCTCCCACGGTGGCGTTTCTGGGAGGGGGATGCGACCAGCTGTACCCGGCCGAGAACGCCGGACTGTTCCAGCGCATCGTCGAAGGGGGCGGGGCGGTGGTCTCCGAGCAGCCGTGGGAGGCTCCCCCGAAGCCCTACACCTTCCGCGAACGCAACCGGCTCATCGCGGGTCTGGCCCGGGCGACCCTCATCGTGGAAGCCGGGCTGCCCTCGGGCACCTTCTCCACCGCCGACGAGGCCCTGGCCGCGGGCCGGGAGGTGTGGGTCGTGCCCGGCGCCATCACCTCCGAGAACTCCCGGGGCGCCAACCGGCTCCTGTACCAGGGCGCCGTGCCCATCATCGACGACGACTCCTTCGCCGATGCGCTCTTCTCCGCCTACGGCTGCCTGAGGGAGGCGCCCGTCCCCGTCGCCCCCGCGCGCCGCGGGCGTCGCGCTCGCGGCGGGGAGGCCGCCCTGCTCGCGGCCCTCCAGGCCGAGCCTTTGGGCATGGAGGCGCTGCGCGATTTGGCCCGCGAGCACGGGCCGGGATCGGACTCGCTCACGTGGCTCATGGTGTGGCTCACCACCGCCCAGCGTGACGGGCTCATCGCCCAGTATCCCGACGGGCGCTACGGCCCGCGCCTGCGCGCCGGGATGGGGGTGCGGCCATGAGTCGTGCCGTTTCCGTGCCCGGGGGCGGCGCTGCCGGATTGACGGGGGTCGCGGTGCCGTTATTTGGTATCCTTCTGGGCTATGACATACCATGTGACCATAGCAGGCGGCGGTCTGGCCGGCAGCGAGGCGGCGCTCGATCTGGCGAGCCGCGGCATCGCGGTGCGCCTGTGGGAGATGCGCCCGCAGAAGCAGACGCCGGTCCACCATACCGGCGGATTGGCCGAGCTCGTCTGCTCCAACTCTCTCAAGAGCACGAAGCCCGACAGCGCCGCGGGGCTCCTCAAGGAGGAGCTCGCGGCGCTGGGGTCGCCTCTTCTGGCGGCGGCCCGGCGGCACTCCGTGCCGGCGGGGGGCGCCCTGGCGGTGGATCGGGCCCTCTTCAGCCGGGATGTGACCGATCAGGTGGAGGCTCATCCCCTCATCGAGGTGGTGCGCGGCGAGGCGACCGATATAGCGACGCTCACGCGCGACGCCGATGCGGTCGTCCTGGCGAGCGGCCCTCTCACCTCCGATGCGCTCTCGTCGTCGCTTATGGGCCTCACGGGCAGCGACGCCCTGGCCTTCTACGACGCGGCGGCCCCCGTGGTGATGGCGGACTCCATCGACATGGAGCGCGTGTTCCGGCAGAGCCGCTACGAAGATGCCGGCGCGGCCGGAGACTACCTCAACGCCCCCTTCTCGCGGGAGGAGTACGAGCGCTTCGTGGACGAGTTGCTCGCGGCCGAGCGCGTGATCGCCAAGGATTTCGAGAGCCGGGAGCTGTTCCAGGCCTGCCAGCCCATCGAGGAGATCGCCCGTGCCGGCCGCGACGCCCCCCGCTTCGGCGCCCTGAAGCCGGTGGGGCTCACCGACCCGCGTACCGGGCGCCGCCCCTGGGCGGCCCTCCAGCTGCGCGCTGAGGATGCATGCGGTCAGAGCTGCAACCTGGTGGGCTTCCAGACGAACCTCACCTTCCCCGAGCAGCGCCGTGTGTTCCGGCTCATCCCAGGCCTGGAGAACGCCGAGTTCGCCCGCTACGGCGTGATGCACCGCAACACGTTCATCGACGCCCCGCGTCTGCTCGACGCCCGCGGTCGCCTGGTCGGCGGGAGGGCCGCCGAGTTGGATGTCCCCGTGTACGTGGCCGGCCAGCTCGCCGGCACCGAGGGGTACTGCGAGGCCATTCGGTCGGGCATGCACGCGGCCCTGGCCGTGACGGCCGAGCTGCGCGGAGCGGAGCTGCCCGCGCTGCCCGCCGACACGGTGTGGGGGGCGCTGGTGGCCTACGCCTCCGACCCGGCGACAACCGGCTACCAGCCCATGCACGTGAACTTCGGGCTCATGAGGCCGCTCGACGTCCCTGTTCGCAACAAGCGCGACCGCTACGCCGCCTACGCGGCCAGGGCCAACGCGGCGCTGGCCTCCTACCGGGACGCGCTCGACGCAGCCGGCCTCATGGCGTAGCGGCGGTGCGGCGATGGGGGAGCTTCGGGACGAGGATCTGGCCGGCTTCGGCGAGGTGGAGCACTTCTGCGAGTCCCTCGTCGTCGAGCAGGGGGCGTCGGAGCACACCGTGCGCGCTTACCGCGACGACCTGATCGCCTACCTGCGCTGGGCGCGCCGCGGCGGCATCGCGCCCCTGCAGCCGTCCTACCGCCAGCTTCGCCGGTATCTGGCCGAGCTCGATCAGGCTCGCTACGCGCGCACGACCATCAAGCGCCATCTGTCCTCCCTCCGCGCGTTCTTCCGCTGGGCCAATCGGGAGGGCCTCGCCACTGGCGATCCGGCGAGCGTGATCCAGGCCCCCAAGGCTCCCAAGAGGCTCCCGAAGACCATCTCGCGGCAAGATATGGCGGCGCTCCTGGCCGTGTGGGGGGAGCGCGATGCGTCCGGCGCGCCGCGGGAGCAGACGGCCGCCGAGATGAGGGACGCGGCTCTGCTGGAGTTTCTGTTCTCCTGCGGCGCCCGCGTGTCCGAGGCCTCGGGGCTGCTCGTGGAGTGGGTGAACTTCGCAGAGGGGGAGGTGAAGGTGTTCGGTAAGCGGTCGAAGGAGCGTATCGTCCCCCTGTCGTCGAAGGGCGCCCGCGCCATGGAGCGGTATCTGCGCGAGGCGCGCCCGACGCTCCTTTCCGGGCGGGAGAGCGACTACTTCTTCGTGTCGAACCGGGGCGGCCGGATGAGCCCCGACGGAATCAGGAAGATGTTCAAGCGGGCGCTCCGGGCGGCCGGCCTGGACGAGAGCCTGTCGCCCCACGCGGTGCGCCACTCGTTCGCCACCGAGCTGCTCGCGGGTGATGCCGACCTGCGCAGCGTCCAGGAAATGCTCGGCCATGCGAGCCTGTCGACCACGCAGATCTACACCCACGTGAGTCCCGACCGGCTCAAGCAGGTGCACGGGCTCGCGCACCCCCGCGCCTAGGGCGGCCGCGGACGCGCCCTTCGGCGGCTTCCTCGCTTGACGGGCCGAAAACGCCTTCATGGCGCGGAAATTTCGGATCGGTGGCCCGTCGTCTACGGTTTCGCGGCGCCCTGTGGCTCCCTCTCGCGCCGTGGGATCATATCTCCAAAGATGATCCGGGCGATCGGAGCGGATCGCCTCGCCGAAGGGAGGGGCCATGAGTCGTAAGAAGGCGAAAATGCTGTTTTGGGCGGCGCTCGTCGTGCTCGCCTATATTCCCTACCTCATGCAGACTGCCGGCCACGCCATTGTCATGTAGGGCAGCGTGCGGAATCTAGAACTTGATGAGGTCGTGAAGCTCCATGCCGAGCGCATCGGCGATGGAGATGTACATGGCGATGCTCGGGTTGTGCTGGCCCTTCTCGATGCGATGGATGTGGGCCTGGTCAGTGCTGATCATCTTGGCCAGCTTGTCCTGGGACAGGCCCTGGTCCTTTCGCTGCCGGCGGATCTCCTCGCCCAGTTCCATGATTCGCTGACGTGTCGCTGCTCTGTTCATGGCGACCATCTTAGGGTCATGCCCTCTTTGACGTATGCCAGAACTCGCATAAATCGGCGTTTGCCGCCCGCCTTGGGCATCTGTTGCGGATAGGCGGTCTCTCCGGGCGGCGGACGGCGCGAGGAGGCTCGGTTGCCGGCGCCCAAAGGGGCCTATTCATCGCTGAGTGGCGAAGTGATCTTTCCCCCTTGAATTCTGCGTTCGCGAGGTTCATACTGCTCGCACCATCTCGGGTACGACCCGTGGAAGGCGACAGGCTGGCTCGTCGGTTCATGGAGGAAGAGGATGCACAAGGCTCAGCTCACCAATGCGCAGTCGCTGCGCGGTTTTCTGCTCGCGACCTTCGCGTTTCTGACCATTTTCGCCTCGACGGCGGTGCCTATTCCACTGTACGCCGACTATCAGGCGACCATCGGGCTCACCACGGCCGACATCTCCAACACGATGTTCACCTATCTCACCGGCGTGACCCTCACGCTGCTTCTGGCCGGCCGCATCTCCGATTCCTTCGGGCGCGTGCCGGTGACGAGCCTCACTATCATGCTCGCCATCTTCGGCTGCATCATGTTCCTGCGCGCGGGAAGCGGCACCGACGTGCTCGCCGCCCGCTTCGTGCAGGGGCTTGCGGCCGGTTTCGGCATGAGCGCCGTCTCTTCCCTCGTCATCGACTGCGTGGGGGAGCGTCACCTCGGCTGGGGCTCCACCGTGGCCAGCTGCGGCGCCATGTTCGGCATCATGATCGGCTCGGTGGGCGTGGGCGTGCTCTACGGCATGGTGCCCGACTTGACCGTCGTCTACGGCACGATGATCGCCCTTCTAGCCGTGTGCCTGTTCCTCGTGAACTTCGTCCACGAGCCTCTGGATCGCACCGTCTCGCTGCGCGCCACCATCCGTCCCCGCGTGTTCGTGCCGCGGGACTGCCGGTGCCTGTTCGCGGCGGTGGCCGTGGTGTACCTGTCCACCTGGATGGTGAGCTGCTTCTTCCAGTCCTTCGCCTCGCCCATCGCCTACACCTGCTTCGGGGAGACCTCGCCTCTGGCCGGCTCCATCATCTTGGCGCTCGTCATGGCGCCGAGCGTGCTCGGCGGACCTCTCGTGCAGAGGCTCGATTCGCGCCGCGCGCTCGCCGCGGCCATGGTGCTCTCGCTTGCGTGCACGGCAGCTCTCGCGGTTACCGTGGCCGCGCGGGCGGAGCTCGCCTTCATGGGAGTCTGCGCGGTGTTTAGCGTGGCGTCCGGCGCGGCTCTGGCCACGGCGCTGCGCATGCTGCTTTTGGAAGTGAACGTGCTGCAGCTGTCGGCCATCCTGTCGTCGGTGAACCTCGTGGCCTACGCCGGCTCGGCGGTGACGGGGCTTGCGTGTGGCGCGCTTCTGGGCGCGACCTCCTATGCGGTGGTGTTCGCCGTCATGGCGTTCGTGCTGGCGGCGGCCTGCGCCTTCGTGTTCTCGGCCGTGCGCGCCGCTCCCGCGCGTCGTAAGTCGAAGCGGCTCACACTGGCCCACTTCCACCGGAAGCGCGGCGCGATGGCGCCGTCCGGCGAGGATGCCGGCGCCGTTTCCGAAGAGGCCCCGGCCCCCGCGCTCTCCTGACCGGTTGCCGCGATCGGCCCTCGCACGGCCTTCCATCCCGAACAGACTGCGAAGATTCCATGAAGGCGAACAGAAGTTCCCTTTAAGGCTGGCGTTTCTGCGCGCGGCCCCCTAAAATAACCTGCGAAAACAAGAAGCAATGCGGCGGGTGGCCCCCTTGGGGCGCCCGCTGCGTTACGTCCGCGAAGGAAACGAAGCGATCCATGGCAAACGAAATCGTCATCAAGGGCGCCCGCGAGCACAACCTCAAAGACGTCGACCTCACCATTCCCCGCGACGAGCTGGTGGTCATCACGGGGCTTTCCGGCTCGGGCAAGTCGAGCCTCGCCTTCGACACCATGTACGCCGAGGGCCAGCGCCGCTACGTGGAGAGCCTCTCCAGCTACGCGCGCATGTTCCTCGGGCAGATGTCCAAGCCTGATGTGGACTCCATCGACGGTCTGTCGCCGGCCGTGTCCATCGACCAGAAAACCACCTCGAAAAACCCCCGCTCCACCGTGGGTACCACCACCGAGATCTACGACTACCTGCGCCTTTTGTTCGCGCGGGTAGGCGTGCCCCACTGCCCCGAGTGCGGCCGCGAGATCAAGAAGCAGACCACCGACCAGGTGACCGACGAGATTTTGCGTTTGGGCGACGACGCCCAGGGCGAGGCCACCAAGGCCATCCTCATGGCGCCGGTCGTGGCCGGCCGCAAGGGCGAGTTCACGAAGCCCTTCGCCGACCTGCAGAAGGAGGGCTTCTCCCGTGTGCGCATCGACGGCGAGATCGTGAAGCTGACCGGCGAGCCCCTTACCCTGAACAAGAAGATCAAGCACTTCATCGACGTGGTCGTGGACCGCGTCACGCTGAAGGAGTCGGCCACGAGCCGCATCGCCGAGGCCGTGGAACTCGCCTGCAAGCTGGCGAGCGGGCGCGTGCTCGTGCAGGTGCTCGGGCCCGATGGCGCGCCCCTCGGCGAGGCGGGGGGCACGTCCTCGGGTGCCACGGGCGGTTTGGGCGCGGGGGAGCACCTCTTCTCGCTGGCCCTCGCATGCCCCGAGCACGGGCATTCCATGGACGAGCTGCAGCCGCGCGACTTCTCCTTCAATGCCCCCTACGGCGCCTGCCCCGACTGCCTCGGCATCGGCAGCCGCGACGAGGTGGATCCCTCGCTCGTGGTGCCCGATCCCTCGCTCACCTTGAACGAGGGCGTCATCGCGCCGTTCAAGAGCGGCAACTACTATCCCCAGGTGCTGCGCGCCGTGGCGGCCCACGTGGGCACCGATGCCGACACCCCCTGGGAGGATATGCCCAAGAAGGCCCAGAAGGCCATCATGAACGGCCTGGGAAAGGAGAAGGTGCGGGTGGACTACCGCACCGTGGACGGCCGCGACACCTACTGGTACATCGAGTGGGAGGGCGTGCTGGCCGCGGTGAAGCGCCGCTACCAGGAGGCCCAGTCCGACGCCCAGCGCGAGAAGCTGGCGGCCTACTTCGCCACGGTGCCCTGCGAGACCTGCGGCGGCAAGCGCCTGAAGCCGGAGATCCTCGCCGTCACGGTGGACGGCAAATCCATCCACGACGTGACCGAGATGTCGGCGGCCGAGTCGCTCGGCTTCTTCGAGGGGCTGCACTTCACCGGCCAGGCCGCGGTCATCGCGCTGCCCATCGTGAAGGAGATCCGCGAGCGTCTGCGCTTCCTCGTGGACGTGGGGCTCGACTACCTCACGCTGGAGCGGGCCACGGCCACGCTCTCGGGCGGCGAGGCCCAGCGCATTCGCCTTGCCACCCAGATCGGCGCCGGGCTCATGGGCGTGCTCTACATTCTGGACGAGCCCTCCATCGGCCTGCACCAGCGCGACAACGAGCGGCTCATCGCCACGCTCGAGCGCCTGCGCGATCTGGGGAACACCGTCGTGGTGGTGGAGCACGACGAGGACACCATCCGCGCCGCCGACTTCGTGGTGGACATGGGGCCGGGCGCCGGCGAGCACGGCGGCCACGTCATCGCCGCGGGCACGCCGGCCGAGGTGATGGCCGCCGAGGGCTCGGTGACCGCCGACTACCTGGCGCGCCGCCGCCGCATCGAGGTGCCTGCCGAACGCCGGCGCCCAGGCCGCGGATCGGTGAAGATGACCGGGGCGACCGAGAACAACCTGCGGAACGTGACGCTGGAAGTGCCCATCGGCACCCTCACGGTCATCACCGGCGTGTCCGGCTCGGGCAAGAGCTCGCTTATCACCGACACGCTGGCGCCGGCGCTCGCCAACCGCCTGAACCACGCGCATCGCCGCACGGGGCCCTACCGCAAGATCACCGGGCTGGAAAAGCTCGACAAGGTCATCAACATCGATCAGAGCCCCATCGGCCGCACGCCCCGTTCCAATCCGGCCACCTACATCGGGCTCTGGGACGATATCCGCGCGCTATTCGCCAGCACCCAGGAGGCCAAGGCGCGCGGCTACGCCCCGGGCCGCTTCTCGTTCAATGTGAGCGGCGGGCGGTGCGAGGCCTGCAAGGGCGACGGCCAGATCAAGATCGAGATGCACTTCCTGCCCGACGTGTACGTGCCCTGCGAGGTGTGCAACGGCGAGCGCTACAACCGCGAGACGCTGCAGGTGACCTACCGCGGCAAGAACATCTCCGAGGTGCTCGACATGACCGTGGAGGACGCGCTCGCGTTCTTCGAGAACATCCCGGGTATCAAGCGCAAGCTGCAGACGCTCTTCGACGTGGGGCTCGGCTACATCCGCCTGGGCCAGCCGGCCACCACGCTCTCGGGCGGCGAGGCCCAGCGCGTGAAGCTCGCGAGCGAGCTGCAGAAGCGCCAGAGCGGCAAGACCTTCTACATCCTGGACGAGCCCACCACGGGGCTGCATTTCGAGGACGTGCGCCAGCTGCTCGAGGTGCTCCAGCGCCTGGTGGACGCCGGCAACACCGTGCTCGTCATCGAGCACAACCTGGACGTCATCAAGTGCGCCGACCACATCGTGGACTTGGGGCCGGAGGGCGGCGACCGCGGGGGCACCATCATCGCCACGGGCACGCCCGAGGAGGTGGCGAAGGTGGAGGGCTCCTACACCGGGCACTTCGTCGCCCGCATGCTCGAGGAGGCCAAGCTGCCGCCGGTGGGCTAACGCGCGCCTGCTGTTGCGGGCTCGGCCGTCGGGCTCGTCGGCGAGGGGAGCGCCTCGCGGGGCCGTGGCCGGCCGTCGGCACCCTCCGCGGCCGCCTGGCCGGCATCGCGCCCCGTCGCAGATATGGAGCCTCGGGCCCCGCCGCGCCGCCGCGGCGGGGCTTCGCTATAATTGGGGCATGAAGAAACGCACAAGGGAAAAAGTGGCCCTCCTGGTCTTCGCGCTGCTCGTCGTTCTCGGCGGCAGCGTGCTTCTGCGCTATTTCGAGACGGGCCGCCCCCTCAATATGGCCGCCACGGTGGTGGACGACGCCTTCGGGCAGATGAAGGGCTACACCGCCATCGTCTACGACGGCACCTTCGACACCCTCGACGCCCTGCGCCCCGCCATGGACCACGAGGACATCGGCGCGGAGGAGCCCACGAGCCTCGGCGGCATGGTGCTCGCCGAGCTGTCGCGGCTGCCGCTGTCCATGCGCGAGAGGCCCGTGTACGCCTCGGACGTGCGCACGCTCTACGAGGAGAAGGGCGCCGGGGCCATCACGCTCGACGCCGCCGACCTGCGCCGCTACGAGGAGCCGACCATCCTCATGGCCGGCGACCGCAAGATCGGTGTTGTGGCCATCGACTACTACGCGTCCAAAAAGCAGCTCGAGAAGGTGCGCCGCGAGCTGACCGAGGCCGGAGCCCAGTCGCTCGTCTGCCTGGTGCCGCGCCTGTCGTGCCTGGCCACCATCGAGGGCTTCCAGGCGGTCATCGTGACCGACGACGACCAGGCGACGCCCGGGGCGGGGGAGGGCAGCGAGGGCGCCCATATCGTGTACGCGCCCGAGCGCGGCTCGGTGGGCGTCGTGCTGCTCACGGCCCTGAACGTGCCCTCGTCGAAGGTGTACGCCTCGCTGTAGGGCCCGTTCCGCCTGGTCTGGACCCGCTTCTGCCTTCTGCCGCTGGCTGGTTCCGGCCGCCATTGGTTTCGGGCTTTGTTTCGGCTCAGTTAATAACTCATCGTTTTGGAAAACGAGCGTCCTATAATGCGGCCAGAAGCCAGCGGGCGTGCGCGCGCCGCGGCGCCCCGACACGTCAAGGAGGTCCGCATTGAGTTACGTCGATAACGTCATCGAGCAGGTGAAGGCGAAGAACGCCGAGCAGCCCGAGTTCATCCAGGCCGTCACCGAGGTGCTCCAGTCCCTCGAGCCGGTCATCGAGGCCCACCCCGAGTACGAGGCCGCGAGCCTCCTCGAGCGCATCGTGGAGCCCGAGCGCATCGTCATGTTCCGCGTGCCGTGGGTGGACGACGCCGGCAAGGTGCAGGTGAACCGCGGCTTCCGCGTGCAGTTCAACAGCGCCATCGGCCCCTACAAAGGGGGACTCCGCCTGCATCCGTCGGTGAACCTCGGCATCATCAAGTTCCTCGGCTTCGAGCAGATCTTCAAGAACAGCCTCACCACGCTGCCCATGGGCGGCGGCAAGGGTGGCTGCGACTTCGACCCGAAGGGCAAGTCCGACATGGAGGTCATGCGCTTCTGCCAGGCCTTCATGACCGAACTGCAGCGCCACATCGGCGCCGACACCGATGTGCCCGCCGGCGACATCGGCACGGGCGCCCGCGAGATCGGCTACATGTTCGGCCAGTACAAGAAGATCAAGAACGTCTTCGAGGGCGTGCTCACCGGCAAGGGCCTCTCCTTCGGCGGCTCGTTGGCCCGCACCGAGGCCACCGGCTACGGCCTCGTCTACATCGTGGAGGAGTACTTGCGCTGCCATGACGACTCCTTCGCGGGCAAGACCGTGTGCGTGTCCGGCTCCGGCAACGTGGCCATCTACGCCACGCAGAAGGCCCAGCAGCTCGGTGCCAAGGTGGTCACCGTGTCCGACTCCACCGGTTGGGTGCACGATCCGGCTGGCATCGACGTGGAGCTGCTCAAGCAGGTGAAGGAAGTGGAGCGTGCCCGCCTCACCGAGTACGCCGCCCGCCGCGAGGGCGTGGAGTACCACGAGGGCCGCGGCGTGTGGGTCGTCCCCTGCGACATCGCGCTGCCCTGCGCCACCCAGAACGAGGTGCTCATCGACGACGTGAAGACGCTCGTGGCCAACGGCTGCAAGATCCTCGCCGAGGGCGCGAACATGCCCACCACGCTGGATGCCACCGAGTACCTGCAGGAGCAGGGCGTCGTGTTCATCCCCGGCAAGGCCGCCAACGCCGGCGGCGTGGCCACCTCGGGCCTCGAGATGTCCCAGAACTCCGAGCGCCTCTCCTGGACCTTCGAGGAAGTGGACGCGAAGCTCAAGGGCATCATGGTGAGCATCTACCACGCCATCGACGACGCCGCCCGCCGCTACGGCCACGAGGGCAACTACGTCATGGGCGCCAACATCGCCGGCTTCGAGAAGGTCGCCGATGCCATGATGGCCCAGGGCATCGTGTAGGGACGCCCGCTTACGCCGACCTACCGCTCGCGGGTGCGAGAAGAGCCCCGAAGACCGGGCTCGATCCAGACCCGCCGGTTCTCCGCCCCGTTACCGCCGCTCGCATCTTGCGGGCGGCGGTTTTTTTTGCGGCTCGTTCGCTTGTCGAGGGGCGTTCGGGTTCTGTCTTTGGGACGGTATGCGAGACGCGCGGCTTTAGTGCCGTTCTGCCCTCCACTGGGCGCGCTGGGGGGGGGCACCTGCTGCGTGCCGCAGGATGTCGAAAAGTCGCCCTTTTCATCCGCTGGTGCGAAAAAGCGCCGCTTAACGACGGAAAGTCGCCCTGCTGCGAGGCGACTTTCCGCACAATTCGTCTATGGGAGCAAAGCGACCTGGGGAAACGCGATCAGAGTGAGCCGCTTTGCCACACCAGGTGTGCCGTGAGCGCCCCAACGGGCGACTTTCCGTGCATCGGCGGCGCTTTTTCGACGCGGGACGGGAGGATCGCGGCGGTTTCGGCTGCGCGCCTCAAGCGGCGGCCTCGTCGCGGGTGGTGATATCGATGGACTCGATGAGGAACTCGTTGCCGGAGGCGAACTGGTACTCGCGGGAACCGCACTGGGGGCAGGAGAGGGGCTCGCCGCTGTGAAGGTCGACGCGGTAGCCCGCGTCGCAGTCCTTGCAGGTAACCATCACGGGAACCGTGAGGAAGGAGACCGTGCAGTTTTCGGCTATGGTCCCGCGGGTCAGGTAATGGAAGAAGCTGTCGAACATATCCTCGATGATGTCGCGCATCTCCCCGATGACCATGGTGACTCCGTCGACGGATACGGCGTCGGCGTCGCGGGCCACGTCGAGGACGGTGTCCACGACCTCGGTGCACAGTGCCATCTCGTGAATGGCGGCTCCTTTCCGTAAAGGGGGGGCGCCCCCGCCTGGGACAGGGGCGCTAAGGGAGGGCTGAATATTAGCTGAACTGTAGGCCGGCGGCCTCGCCCTCGGCGACGCGGGCGGCCATGGCTTCCTGGCTCTCGATATCGAACAGGTAGCCCTTGCTGGCGCGGACGCGGGCCTTCTTCTCGTAGTAGTCGGCGAGATCCTCGGGGATCTCGAGGTGCTCGGATACCGGCTTCATCTTGAGGCCGCGCACGCCCTGGGGGCACACGGTGGCGCACTGCCCGCAGCGCACGCAGGCGCTGTCGACGATGGGGTAGCCCTCGTCGTCCATGGTGATGGCGAGCATGGGGCACTGCTTCTCGCACATGCCGCACTTGATGCAGTCGTCCTTCTTGTGGACGAGCTCGAAGTGGCTGCAGTCGGCAAGGGCCGGGCCGCCGTTGAGCTTGCGGACGGCACCCACGTAGAGGCAGCAGTCGGCATGGCAGCTGCAGATGTTCTCGGCCTCCTTGGTGTAGAGGCAGTCGAGGACCATGCCCTCATCGACGGAGCGCTGCAGAAGGGCCTCGGCCTCGTCGCGCGTCAGCTCGCGGCCGGCACCGATCTCGATGAACCACTCGGCCTGCTTGCCGGTGACCAGGCAGGTCTCCATGGGGTGGTTGCAGTCGCGCATGCCGTCGCCGAACAGCTCCATGGCCTCCTGGGTGTTGGTGGCCTCGCCCTCGCGGATGAGGGTGCTCACGCGGCACATGCAGGGCGAGACGGCGAAGGTGTCGTGGCGGTCGAGGATGGCGTGCCAGTCGTCGTCCTCGGTGTAGTCGCCGTCGACGACGATGCTCAGGTCGACCGGCACGGTGCGGTACATGGTGTACTTCGCATCGAGGAAGGTGAAGGGCGTTCCAGCGCCGGCGTTGAGGTCCTTCAGGCCGATGTGCTCGGTGTCGAAGTTCTGGACGTAGGCCTCGTAGTAGCCGTACTCGCTGTCGAGGGTGAGGAACTTGGGCGTGCCGTTGTCGTAGATGCGGCGCAAAAGCGCGCGGTCGTCGAGCGCGTTGCAGATGGCGAGGCACTCGTCCTCGGCGCGCCCCGACGCCTCGGCGAACTCGGCGGCAGGGAAGTTGCGGTAGTGGGGCATCTGACTGTAGGCGAGGGCCTCGTCCTCGCTGAACAAGTAGGGCATGAGATCGAGCTGGTGATCCTTGGTGATGTAGGAGCCGAATCCGGCGACTTCTGGTGAAGGCGGCGGCGCTGGCCATCAAGAAGCAGGCGGAGGTTCGCAAGGGGGCCGAGCTGTTCTCGGTTGTGGGCGCCTAGCTCTCTGCGCACCCGTGATGCAGCGATGCGCCCAATGGGGGTCGCCGGAGAAAGAGATCGATGGCGATTCAGGAGGATATCGAGGCGCTTCTCGTTTCCCCATGCCGATAAGGGCTACTGCGCGTCCTGAGGGGGCGCCCCTCGCAGCGGACGAGCTTCCGCTTGCACTCGCACTGCCGCGGAATGCCCGAGAATATAAGAGGCGAACCGATGTTCCATGATATACTGCGGGCATGGAACAAGAGCGCACATACGTTTGCATTGATCTGAAGAGCTTCTACGCCTCGGTGGAGTGCGTCGCGCGCGGGTTTGATCCCATGGAGACCAAGCTCGTGGTGGCCGACCCCACGCGCTCGGAGATGACCATCTGTTTGGCGGTGAGCCCCGCCATGAAGGCGGCCGGCGTGCGGAACCGCTGCCGGCTCCACGAGATTCCGAAGGGGATGGAGTTCATCACTGCACGCCCGCGCATGAAAACGTACATGCAGGTGTCGGCAGATATTTACGCTACCTACCTGCGCTACGTGAGTCCTGACGACATCCACCCGTACTCCATCGACGAGTGCTTCATCGATGCGACGCCCTACCTGGAGCTCTACGGCATGGACGCGCGCGGATTCGCCGACACCCTGCGGGCCGCCGTGAAGGCCGAGACGGGCATCCCCGCCACGGCGGGCATCGGGCCGAACCTGTTCCTCGCGAAGGTGGCGCTCGATATTTCCGCCAAGCATGCCGCCGACGGCATCGGCGAGCTCACCGAGCGAACCTTCCGCGAGCAGATCTGGCCGCACCGGCCCATCACCGACATCTGGAACATCGGCCCGGGCATTGCGCGGCGGCTGGCGAAGTACCGCGTGTTCGATTTACGCGGCGTGACCGAGATGGACCCCGATGTGCTCTACGGGGAGTTCGGGGTGAACGCCGAGTACCTCATCGATCACGCCTGGGGCCTGGAGCCCTGCACCATCGCCGAGATAAAGGCCTACGAGCCGGAGACGACCTCGCTCATGAACGGGCAGATTCTGCCCTGCGGCTACAGCTTCGACGACACCCTCATGGTCCTGCGCGAGATGGTGGACGACACGGTGCTCGATTTGGTGGACAAGCACCTGGTGACCGACCATATCTCGCTGCACGTGAGCTATGTGCGCGACGCGCGGATCGACGGCGCGGCCGCAGGCGGGCTCTTCGAGGGCGGCCATGGCCTGCGCCGGGCAGACGGCCGCAGCGGCCCGCACGGGGGAGGATCGCGCAAGATTCCCGAGCGCACGAACTCCTTCGCGAAGCTGCTCGGGTATGTGGAGGCGCTCTTCCGCGAGACGGTGGATCCGGCGCGCACCATGCGCAAGATCAGCGTCGGCTTCGGGAACTTGGTGGACGAGGATCTGGCCACAGCGGACCTGTTCACCGACGTGGAAGCGGCCGCCCGCGAGCGGCGGCGCCAGGAGGCGGTGCTCGCGGTGAAGGGGAAGTTCGGGAAGAACGCGCTCATCAAGGGCGTGAGCCTGAGGGAGCACGCCCTCGGCCGCGAGCGCAACGAGATGGTGGGAGGCCACCATGGCTAGGGGAGGGGCCTTCGAGAACCTCGTCTGGGAAGGGGTGGGAGAAGCCGCGGTCGGCGGAGGCGCCGTAAGAGAAGGCGCACCGCAGGGCATCGACCGGCCCGTCCCCGCGGGCCTGGGGCGGCCCCACCCTGACCGCGCCCGGCAGTTCTCGCCCTTCGCCGCCCTGCGCGGTTACTACGAGCTCGTGCACGAGCGGGAGCAGGTGGTCGAGCCGCGCCAACCTCTTTCCGAGGAGGAGGCCCGCACCCTCGATGAGGCCGTCGCGAGCCTCCGCCGCGGCGCTATGGTGAAAGCCGTCTTTTACGAAAAAGACGCTTACCGAACCATTGTCGGGACAGTGAGCCAGGTTGATATGATCTATCATGACCTATGGATTGTACGGACGCGCATTCCGTTTGCGAGCTTGTGCGCCTTGGAAGTCGTCGGCTGAGAGGATTGCCCTATGAGCAACGAGATCAAGTGCCCCCATTGCGGGAAGGCCTTCACCGTGGACGAGAGCGGGTACGCGGCCATTCTGAACCAAGTGCGCGACCAGGAGTTCCAGCGGGAACTGGCAGACCGCGAGCGGTTGCTGGACGAGAGCCGCGCCAAGGAGATCGAGCTTGCCCGCGCCCAGGTGCGCGACGAGATGAGCCGCCAGCTGAGCGAGAGCCGGGAGAAGAGCGCCGCCGAGCTCGCGGAGGAGCAGCGGAAGCTGGCCGCCCAGACCGAGCAGTTCAAGGCCCAGGCGAGCGAGTTCAGGTTGTCGGCTCAGGCCGAGAAGGCCGATCTGGAAAAGCAGCTCGCCGCGTTGCGGGCGCAGCTGGCCGCGCAGACGAGCGAGGCCGAGACGGCGCGCAAGCTGGCGGTGTCCGACGCCATTGCGGCCGAGGCGGAGAAGCTGCGCGCCGCCGAGCGCGAGCGCGACGAGCTGGCCCAGCGCCTCGAGGCCCAGCAGCGCCAGGCGGTCGTGGAGTCGCAGCTGGCGGTGCAGCAGGCCGAGGCGCGCGCGAAGGACGCCCAGGTGGCCGTGGAGCGCGAGCGCGACGAGCTGCGCGCTCAGGTGGAACGCGAGAAGGACGCGCTCGTGCGCGTGCAGGCCGAGCACAAGGCCGACCTGGCCGAGCGGATGCGCCTGAAGGACGAGCAGATCGCCGACCGCGAGCGCGAGATCGAGCGCATCCAGGACATGAAGGCGCGCCTGTCCACGAAGATGCTCGGCGAGACGCTGGAGCAGCACTGCGAGATCGAGTTCAACCGCCTGCGCCCCACGGCCTTCCCGCGCGCCTACTTCGAGAAGGACAACGAGGTGGTGGAGGGCACCAAGGGCGACTTCGTCTTCCGCGACTTCGACGAGGAGGGCAACGAGATCGTCTCCATCATGTTCGAGATGAAGAACGAGGCCGACGACTCCACGCACAAGAAGACCAACGAGTCGCACTTCAAGAAGCTCGATAGCGATCGTGCGAAGAAGGGCTGCGAGTACGCGGTGCTCGTGTCGCTGCTCGAGCCGGACAACGAGCTGTACAACGCCGGCATCACCGACGTGTCCTACCGCTACGATAAGATGTACGTCATCCGCCCGCAGTTCTTCATCCCGCTCATCACGCTTTTGCGCAACGCGGCGCTCTCGTCGCTGCAGTACCGCCGCGAGCTCGCGCTCGTGCGCCAGCAGAACATCGACGTGACCAACTTCGAGGACCAGCTGGCCGACTTCAAGGACAAGTTCGGCCGCAACTACCGCATCGCCTCCGACAAGTTCCGCAAGGCCATCGAGGAGATCGACAAGTCCATCGACCATCTGCAGAAGATCAAGGACAACCTGCTCGGCAGCGAGAACCAGCTGCGCCTGGCCAACGACAAGGCCGAGGATCTCACGGTGAAGAAGCTCACCCGCAAGAACCCCACCATGAAGGCCCTGCTGGACGAGGCCCGCGACGCCAAGGCAGCGGGTCGCGCCGACGCTGTAAGCGACGGCGAGGTCGTGGACGCCGAGCCTCTGGATGAGGACTAGAGAGGCTCCGGCTCTACGGAAACGGGTTAAATCCGAGTCTGTAATGGAAGCCTCGAGGCTATTTCTCCCGCAGCTTGAGGGCGGCGGCGAGGCGGCGGCCCTTGCCGCATTTGGGTTTGGAAAGCGGGCAGTGTTTCTTGCAGCAGGTGCAGTGCTCTATCTTGAGGGCGGCCTTCGCCTTCTCGCAGCCCTTGCAGCCCGCGGCGCTCTTCTCGCCCTTGCAGCCGGTGTGCTTCTTCTTGCGATCGAGCTTGGCGGCCTTCTTGTCGCCTTCGGCCTTGCGCTGCTTCTTGTCCTTCTTTTTCTTCTGGTCCTTCATGGACGCTCCTCATCGTCGGGCACGGTTTCCCCAGTGATCGACGGGCAGTGTACCATGGGGCTTCCAGGGTGATCAACCGGGGCCGGCAATCCGATGCCATCTTGGCACAAGAACCCATTGCTGTACCAGAAAAGGTACACATGGAACACTGCCGCGGCGTAAGATGCTCCTATCGCATTCAACGAAACGGAGGACGCCATGGCAAACACAGCATCATCGATCTGCGTCGTGGAGAACACGACGGTGGCAGGCACGCGGCACGTGGCCGGTGTGGCCGAGATGGCCGAGGGCTACGCGAAAGGCGAGCGCTTCTCGCTCGTGCGCGACGCGGCGAACCGCTTCGACCCCTGGGCCGTGGAGGTGCGCGACGGACAGGACCGGCGCATCGGGTACGTGTCCTGCGAGTGCAACGAGTTCGTGGGCCGGCTTCTGGATGGCGGCAAGTCGGTGGAGGGGCGCCTGACGGCCCGCGAGCAGGTGGGTTCGTGGTGCCGGTTGGTGATGGAGGTGCATCTCAATGACTAGCGCCGCCGCTGTTTTGGAGCGCCGGGACGGCGCCATCACGCTCGGCCAGCGCACGGCCCGCGCCGTGTTCGGCTCGCCCAGCGTACGCCGGGCCAACGGCGGGGCGAAGACGAGCTTCGTGCCTCGGGTGCTGCGCGGCCCTCGCTGGCGTCGTCGCCAGGCCGATGCGGGCGTGTTCGCCATCGACCGGCAGGGCACGGAGGCCGCCGAGCGCCTGCCGCGCATCTGGGTGAGCGAGCCTGCCCAGGACGGCCCCGGCCGGGTGTTCACGGCATCCTATCCCGCTGGCCCCGATCGGGGCGGTTGGCGGGCCATGGAGCTGGCCGAGGCGTGCTTCGCCGAGGCGCTGGGGCTTGCGGGCCCGGAGTGCCGCCGCCGTCGCATCGACTGTTACCGGGCGGCGGAGATCCTGCTTCTGCACGCCGCGGCCCGGGGCAGCGTGGGAGCCCACTGCCGGCTCGGCATCATCTACGCCGATGACCTGTGCGAGGGCGAGTACTGGCGCGGGCTGCTGGAATGCCGCGCGCTCCACGCCGCCGACACGCCCCTGGACGAGCGGGCCTACCGGCACTTCACCTTCGGCGCTCTGCACGGCCACGGCGAGTGCGCCTGGCGGCTCGGCGAGCTGGTGGCGGCCGGGCGCGGGTGCGCCGCCGACGAGGCCCGGGCGCTCGCGCTGTACCGCCAGGCCTTCGACGCGGAGAACGGGCGCGTCGACGAGGACCGCGCCCAGACGGGCAATGCCGCCCTGCGCCTGGCCCGGGCCTTCGAGTGCGGCCGCGGCTGCGAGCAGAGCTTCCGCCGCGCTCGCACGTGGTACCGCGTGGCGGCCGTGGCCCTCGGCGCGGCTTTCGATGCCGGGCAGTGGCACTTCAAGCGCGAGCGCCTGGAGGCCCGCCGGGGCGTGGCCCGCATGGCCCAGGAGCTGGCCGGCTGCTACTGAGCGTGGAAAAGGCCGCCGCGGGGAAGCGGCGGCCTTGAGGGAGCGGCGTGCGCATCGGCGCACGATCGGGTGTCGTCGGCCTTACTGCCCGAGCGGGTTGTCGAAGGCGGCGGGCAGCTGGCCGGCCAAAGTCTCGTACTCGGCGACGTTGCGGCGCATGAAGTCGTTGAAGTCGTCGTAGTGCTCGCGCAGCGCCCGGGCGAACTTCTCCACGGGCCAGATCTCGGGGGCCTCCTCCAGGCCGCCCTTGCCGTCCACGGTGTGCTCCCACTCGATGATCTCGGCCTTGGCGACCTTCAGATCGTGGGACAGGCGGTCTTCGCGCTCGAGCTTCTCCAGGTCGGGCATCAGGTGTTTCTGAATCTCGATGAGCTTGACGACGAGTTCCTGATAGGTCATGGTGCGCCTCCTAAGGTGTTTGCCGGTAGCGCCCGGCGACATGCGGCGGACCGCGGCGGTCGGGCTGGCTTTCATGATAGGCGCGGCCCGAGGCTTTTCCCGGAAAAGGGCGCGCGGGGTCAACGCGCGGAGGGCGACTCGTTGCCAAACCCTCACGTTGGCTGTACGGTCCGCAGGAGGAGGGGAGCATGGAGGCGGCGTGCAGTTGGGGTACAATAATCGGTCGAAATACCTGCGAGGAAGGAACAGGGCGTGCGCGAATCCGTCACGGAGCTCTATACGACCATCGAGAAGGCTCACGCGGCCGCCAAGCGCGCCGCGGCCGCTGGCGAGGCGGCGTCGCTCGGCACCGCGCGCGCGACGCCGACCACGCTCGTGGCAGAGCTGTGGGAGCTGTGGGGCGACGGGCGCGCGCTTGTGAGCCGCGCGCAGCGGGAGCTGCTCGTGGGCGCCGCGCTGCGACACCGGGACGCGCTTGTGGCCTCGGCGGGAACAGCGGAGCTGCTCGCGCGGTTCTTCGCCCGCTACGGCAGCGCTCTGGCACGCTGCGGGGACGAGTCCGCCTTAACCGAGCGGGAGCGTGCCGTGCTGCGGGCCTCCGCCGACTACCGCGCCGCCCTCGAGGAAGTTTCCCTCGTCGAGGCGGAGGAGGCGGCGTTTCTGCTTGCGGAGGCGGCTCGCGCGGGCGAGGTGCGCCTTCACCCCGTCACGGCGGTCGATCCGGTAGATGCCGGGCCGGGCGTGATGGCGCTGCTGGGCCAGTGCGGGTGCGGGGGCGACGAGGGCGGCGAGCCCTTCGCCGTCGGCGGCCTGCCTGCGGGAGTGGCGCTCTCCGTGCTTTTGGCCGCGGGCCCGGCGGCCACGCCGGCGCTCGTGTTGGGCGAGCTGCGCCGGACGCTGGACGAGGGCGCTGAGACGGCCCTCGTGTGCGCTCCCGACGCTCGCTCGCTCTACGATATGCTGGCGCCGTCGCTGGCCGCCGACGGTATCGGCTGCTCCCTTCGCTGCGCTGCGCCGTGGGGGGAGACGCTCGTCGGGCGGGCATGGGATGCCGTAGGGCGCCTCGGCTCCGCGGCGCGCCCTGCCGCCGCGGCCACCGATTTCGCCTACAACGCGCTCTCCGGTATGGATGCCGTGGCGGGGCGCCGCCTGAACGGCACGCTGCGCGGCGACCGCCTTGCCGACGGGCCGGCCGCTGCCGCGCTTCTGCGCGAGGCCTCCCCGGCCTTCGCCGTCTTCGAACGCCTGCAGCGCGCCTTCTCCGTCAGCGATGCCGCTGCCGCCCGCGCTGCCGTCGGTGCCGACCTCCGGGCGCTCGAGCAGGCAGTGCGCGAGGCCCGGGGGCTTTCGCCTGTCCAGCGCGCACGGGAGCTAGCTGCCGCTGCCGCCATCGCCGAGCTTGCCGAGGCTGCCTGGTCTCTCGGCATTCCGCTCGCAGACGCCGGGGCCCTTCTCGCTTCCCGCAAGGTCTCTGTGAGCGCCCGCGTCGGGGGCGCTCGCGGCGCGTCCGTGGAGTTCGCCGAGCTCGACCGCTTGACGTCGCTTCTGCCGGAAAGCTACGACGCGGTGGTTCTGGCCGATACGACCGATGCGGCCTTTCCCGCCGCCCAGACGCGGACGGCGTTGGACGGCCTGGCCCGGAAGCTGGGGCTTCCCGCATCGGCCGACGCTCTGGAGCGGCAGCGTCGTCGTTTCTGCGCCGGAAAGGCCGCCGCGCGGCGGCGCCTCGCCCTCGTTGTGGCCCAGCGTACGGCCGAGGGGGAGGAGGCCTATCCCGCCTTCTTCCTGAAGGAATTCGCCGAGGCGGTTGCCGATGAGGCCCGCGCGGCTGCCCGGGCTGCGGGGCGTGTTGCCGAGGCGGCCGCGTGGGACGAGTGCGATGAGGACGCCTTCGGCCTTCCCGTGCCCCTTCTGCGCGACGCATGTCGTCTCGGCGAGGACGATCTGCCGGCCTCGGTCGGCGGTGCCTTCGCGCCCGTGGCGGAGCGCGTGTCCCTGCAAGCGGTGCACCGTGGGCGCCTCGACAGGCTCGACCTGGTGCGCTTCTTGCGCACGGCCGACGAGGAGGGGCGCGCCGTCATCGTGCTGTCCCCCTCGGCGCTCGAACTGTACGTGGGCTGTCCCTACGCGTGGTTTTTGGAACGACGCGTGGGAGTGTCCGCCCTCGACGAGGAGTTCGGCCCCCTGGAGAAGGGCAGCTTCGCCCACAGCGTGCTTGCGCGCTTTTACGACGAGGCGGCCCGGTGCGGCATCGCGCGCCTTGACGGCGTTTCCGCCGCGACATGGGAGCCGCTGTTCGAGGCGACCTTCGACGCGGTGGCCGCCGAGCAGAGCGGGCTCGAGCCGGGCAGCGGCCGGCTCGTGGCGCTTACTGAGGCCGAGGGGCTGGAGCTTGCGCGCCTGCGATCGCAGCTGCGCGAGAGCCTGCACCGCCAGGCCCGCTTCGCGCCGTCGTTCGCGGTGCGGTCCCACGAGCACGTCATAGCCGCCGAGGACGGCGTGGACTACGCCGGCGTGCGCGTGAACGGCCGCGTGGACCGCATCGACGTGGACGAGGCCTCCGGCCGCTTCGCCGTCGTGGACTACAAGGGCACGGCAGGTGCCGAGTACGCGGCCGCCATGGGCGATGATGCCGAGGCGCCTCCCTTGCCCAAGCGCATCCAGGGGCTCGTCTACGCCCAGGCGCTGCGTCCCTCCCTTCCGCATCTGCACTGCGCCGGCGCCCTGTATCTGGCCTACCGCGCCCGCGCCGACAAGGATATGGTGGCGGGCGCCGCCGACGCGGCGGTCTTCGGGGAAGATCCCTTCGTGGGCCGCGCCTCGGTGGTGCCCATGAACTTCGACGCCTACCTGGATGCCGTGGAGGCGCTCGTGGCCGAGCGGGTGCGTCACCTGTACGCGGGGGACATCGCCCCCGATCCGCGCTTTGCGGGCATCTGCTCCTACTGCCCGGCCGTGGGCTGCGAAAGGAGGCTCGCATGAATCTCGAACGCTGCACCGATGGCCAGCGAACGGTGGTGACGACGCTCGACGCGCCGCTCATGGTGTCGGCCGGCGCCGGCTCCGGCAAGACCTTCACCCTCACCCAGCGAGTGGCCTTCGCCCTTTCTCCCGAGGCGGGAGGCGCCGGCCTCTCATCGGTGGACGAGCTTCTGGCCATCACCTTCACCACCAAAGCTGCGGCCGAGCTGAAGGGGCGCATCAAAGGGCTCCTCCTGACCGAGGGGCTTGAGGCCGAGGCGTTGAAGGTGGACGACGCCTGGGTGTCCACCATCCACGGCATGGCCGCCCGCATCCTGCGCGAGCACGCCCTGGAGGTGGGGCTCGATCCGGCCTTCCAGGTGATCGGCGAGGTGGAGGCCGGCGAGCTTCTGGCCGAGGCCGCCGAGCGCGTGGTGGCCCGGGCGCGCGAGGCCGGCGCCGGGCCGGTGCACGAGCTCTTGGCCCGTGAGAAGCTCCAGGGCTCCTCGTTCAACGACAGGGGAGCGGTGGACTTCGCCCTGGCCATCGCCGAGCGCGTGCACGCCATGCCCCGCGGCTTCGAGGGGCTCGCCGACGCGCCTGAGCCCGTCTCGCCCTCGCTTGTGGTGCGCTGCGCCTGCGAGGCGGCTGTCGAGATGCGCGCGGCCGCCGAGGCGTGGGCGAAGCCGTCGAAGACCAAGGTGGCCTTCCTCGAGCGGCTGGAGGCGGCCGTAGAGGCCGCCGAGGCGTGGCTCGCGGATGCGCCGAGCAGCGGTTTCGCCGACGCGGACTTCGACGCCGACGGGTTCGGCGCCGTCTTCTATGGCTTTCCCCTCACCACGGGGGCCGCGGTGGGCAAGGCCGACGCGCCGGCCTTCGAGGCATGGCAGACCGCCATGGTGGAGTTGGAACGCGAGGTGCGGGCGGGGCTTTCGGTGCGCTGGCAGGCTGCGGTGACGATGCTCGCCCGCGAGATCGAGGAGGAGTTCGCCCGCGTTAAGGGCCCCTCGCGTCTCGACAACGGCGACTTGCTCACGCGCTGCGCCGACGCGCTTTCCGAGCATCCCTCCATCGCCGAGAGCCTGCGGGAGCGCTTCAGGATCATCATGGTGGACGAGTTCCAGGACACCGATCGCCTGCAGGTGGACATTATCGGCCGCATCGCGCAGCCCGGGTTCTCGAACGTGTGCACGGTGGGCGATGCCCAGCAGTCCATCTACCGGTTCCGCGGCGCCGATGTGAACGTGTTCACCGAGTACCGCTCGGATTTGGAGGCGCGGGCCGGGAAAGAGGCCCTCGTGCAGCTCGACTGGAACTTCCGCAGCCACGGCGACGTGCTGGCGCTCGTGGAGCGCGTCTTCTCGCAGCCGACGGTGTTCGGCGATGACTTCCTGCGCCTGGAGGCAAAGGGCGCGGTGAATGCCGAGCCTGACGCGCTCTTCGATGGAGGTGTGCGCCCGCGCGTCTCCCTCTCGGCGGTGCACTACCCGGCGCGGGGCTTCGACGCCTCCCGGGCGCGCGATGCGGGCGCCGAGGCGGTGGCCGACCACTTCGCCGAGCTCGCGGCCGCCGGGGCGCGTCCCGGTGAGATGGTTATCCTGCTGGGGAAGATGACCCACGCCCACCGCTATGCCGCGGCGCTGCGGGCACGCGGTATTCCTTCCATGATCGCCGGCGGCTCGGTGTTCTCGCGCCTGCCCGAGCCGGCGCTCGTGTCGGCGCTTTTGCGCTGGGCTGTGAACGCCGCCGACGATGAGGCGCTCTACCAGGTGCTCGCCTCGCCGCTGTTCGCCGTGTCGGACGACGCGCTTCTGGCGCTGGCGTCCTCGACAGGCGACGATGGCGCTCCTCGGCGCCGGCGCCTGTCGTCGGGCTTCCTCTCGCCGTCCATGGAAGATGAGGCCCGCGCGTTTGGGCTGTCGGAGAACGACATAGCGGCCCTTGCCATGGCCCGGCGCCAGCTTCTCGCCTTCGGCCGCCGCGCCCACGCCGGTGATGCCACTGGCGCCTTGCGCGGGCTTCTCGCGGGGTCGGGGCTGCTCGACCGCCTGCAGAGCGCGGGGGTGGACGGCCTGGCCCAGGGCGCGAACTTCGCCAAGTCCCTGCGGCTCGTGGCCGACATGGAAGCGGCCAGCCAGGGCATCGCCTCGCTGTCCGCCGCCTTCGACGCGCACCTGGCCTGCGCTAAGGAGGCGCCCGGCGCGCTCGCTGCCGCCGAGGGCGATTTCGTGCGCATCATGACCGTGCACGCCTCCAAGGGCTTGGAGTTTCCCCATGTGGCCGTGGCTGATCTGAAGGACGGCCGGGAGAGCGCCGGGCCCCTTGTGGTGGAAAACGTGGGCTCGTTCAGCTTTGCGGCGGCGAGCCGTTCGCCCGAGGGGCCGTGGGCCGATGCGGCGGCGAAGTACGACCGCCAGGCGAAGAAACTCGGGCTCGACGACGATGACGAGCTGCTCGCGCTCTTCGAGGACGCGGCCGCGGCGCCCGAGCGGTTGAGGGCACTCAGCTGCGGGCGCCGTTACGGGGCCCTGGCGGCCTATGCGCGCGCCCAGGCGCTCGCCGAGGCGCGACGCTTGCTGTACGTGGCGCTCACCCGCGCGAGCCGCTCGCTGTTCGTGTCCATGGTGTTCAAGCGCGACCCCGCCAAGGGCTACGAAGATACGGGCATCTTCGAGGATATTCACGGCGCACTGCCCTGGAGCAGCGAGGGTGCGCGCGCGGTAAGCGAGCTTGATTACGGTGGAAGCGCCCCGGCTCGGGTGGTGTTCCGCCTGCTCGGCGATGGGGAAGATGCGGAAGGTGCGGGGTCTTCGGCAGATGCGGACGGCGCGAACGATGCGGCCGCCCCCGACGCCCGCGGCGGGGGAGAGGCCGCCTGCGCCGGTGCCCTCGGCGAAGGCGGCGCTGGCGGCGAGGATTCCGACGACTCCTTTGTCGTCGCCGTGCGCAAGGAGCTGGCCGCGCCCGCGCTGCTTCCCTTCAACTTCGCCCGAGCGCACCTGTACTCCTACACGTCGCTCTCGGGAACCCATGCCCACAGCGACGAGCCGGCGACCGAGGACGAGGAAGGCCGTGCGGTGTCTGTTGCTGAGGTTGCGGGTGGGGCTCTCGCGAATCAGGAGGGGGTCACCGCCTCCGGGGCGTCTGCGGCCGACGCGCTGTCCCTCGAGGGCGCAGGAGCGTCCGACGCCGAAGGCGCAGACGGCGCCGCGGCCGCTGCGGATGCCGCCCCCGAGAGCGCCACGGCGTTGGGCACCGCCTTCCACCGGCTCGCCCAGCAGGCCATCGAGCTCAGCAGGCAAGGCGCGCTCTTTGTCCCGGGGGAGGCGGCTGTGGCGGCTCAGATCCAGAAGGAGGGCTTGTCGGAGGGCCAGCAGGCGCGCCTGCGCGCAGCGCTCGACCGCTGGCTCGCAAGCGACGAGGCCGCCCGTTTCGCCTCCTTTGAGTACCGCGCCGCCGAGGTGCCCTTCATCGTGCGCGTGCCTGCCGCCCCAGCCGACGGCTCGGTCGCCGAGGCGGCGGAGGGCTTCTTCCTGGAAGGCGAGATCGACGGTTTGGCCGATAACGGCGATGGGGCCGCCTTCCTCATCGACTACAAGACCGGCGGCCGCGACGACGAGACCGATGAGGCGCTCGATGCCAAGCACCGCCTGCAGGCCAGCTGCTACGCCTACGCCCTCATACGCGCGGGCTACACCTCGGTGGACGCCCACTTCCTGCGCATCGAGCGGCCCTCGGCCGAAAACCCCCGCGACCCGCAGATCGTTCCCTATCATTTCGATGAGGCCGACCTCCCCACGCTGGAAGCGCTTATAATCAGCATGCAGAGGGAGGCGGCCGGCTAGGGCCGTCCTCCCGCACCGACCCGCCCTTGGGACGCCTTGCCCGGTAAGGTGTCCCATTTCCTACCGGGTACGGTGTTCCATTCTCCGAGAAAAGGAGGCCCCTCGTGGCCCGTGAGCATACCGGAACCAACCGCGAGCGCAGCGAGTACTACGGCGCGCTGCAAGACATCGTGGACGCCCTGTTCGCGCAGTACGGCGATATGGACCCGACCATCGCCGAGGCCATCGGCGCCAAGGTGCGCCGGCTCGACGTGGTGGTAGCCGCCGAGGCGGCCGACCTGCCCGAGGAGCTGTTGCGCATTGTCACCCTGCTGCCGCCCGGCGACTACACCCGCGCCCGCCTGTGCACCCAGCTGAACTCCGCCATCGCGGGACATGCCTGGGGCCAAGTCTACGGCACCGTGGAGTAGCCTCGGGAACACTCGATCCTCGCTGCCCGGATGGGGCGTCCCCTTCCGAGGCTGCGGCTGGGTGTAGAAGAGGCGCGGGGTGTTCTGACCGAGCGAGTTCCGCAGCGACCGGGAACGCCCCGTGGACATTTCCGCAAAGCGAAGACTGTCTGAGCGAATCACAATACCCCGTGTCTCCCACTGGCGGGGAACTGCGAACTGAAACAGAAGGAGCCCCGTAGGGCTCCTTCGTGCACTTGAGGTTGTGGCCGCGCTTAGAAGCGCAGGCTCAGGCAGGACAGGCCGCCGTCGACCTTGCGGTACTCGGAGGTGTCCACCACGAGCGTCTTGTAGCCGAGATCTTGCACGGCTTTCAGCACCGTGGGGTAGCCCTCGGGCACGATGACGGTGCCGTTCACCCAGATGCAGTTGGCGCCGTAGGCCTCGTCCTCGGGGACGATCACCTTGTTGTACTCGGCGAAGTCGGGCTTGTCGATGAACTCGCCGGACACGAGCATGTTGCCGTCCTCCAGGTAGTTCACGCCGGTCTTCAGGTGCAGCACCTCCTCGAGCGGCACCTCGGAGCCGGAAAGCCCCCAGCCCTCGAGGATCTCGATGAACTGGCGGATGCCCTCCTCGTTGGTGCGGGCCGAGCGGCCCACGAAGAAGTGGTCGCCCACCATCATCACATCGCCGCCGTCCAGCGTGCCCGGGGCCACGATGTGCGCCACGTGCTCGTCGTCGAAGAACTGGCGGATGGTCGGCTCGATCTCGTCCTTCTCGCCGTTGCGGCTGGCGGCACCGGGGTTGGTGATGATGGCGCCGCAGCGGGTGATGACCGCGGGATCCTCCACGAAGCAGGAGTCCGGGTAGGCCTCCAGCGCCGGCAGCTCGGTCACTTCCACGCCGCACTGCTTCAGAGCGGCGATGTAGTCGTCGTGCTCCTCCACGGCGCGCTCGTAGATGGGCTGGCCCAGCTCCGGGGCGCTCGTGATGCCGTCGCACAGCGACCGGCCCGGCTTGCGGACGATGACGTTGGTGAACTTGGTCATAGCTGACTCCTTGTCTTCGCGGAACACGCCTCCGTGCGTGTGTAAGACAGTGTATCCCTAACAAGGAGTCAGCGGGGGAGAATCTTCCTTACTTTTTAGCCTTCTTCGCGTTCGATGATGAGGTCGCCCAGAAAGCGGATGATGTCGTCGGACTCGAACATGGGCTCGCCATCCACCACCAGGCACGGCACCTGGCCCTTGCCGGCGAGGCGGATAAGGTCGTCCTTCACGCCGGGCTCGAGCGTGTTGCGCATGGGTAGCGCGATGTCCTCTTCCTCCATGAAGGCCAGCACCTTCTGGCAGAACGGGCAGGTGGGCTTGTAGTACAGCACCATGTTGTCGAGGTACATGATCGCTCCTTTCATGAGTCGTTTCGTATTTTTGGCCAAAAAGACCCTCGAGTGCGCTCGAGAGCGGCCGATTCGGATTGTAATCGCGCCGTTTCGCGGCAAATCGGGCGAATGAAAGCGTTTGGGAAAGCGTAACCCGCGGGTTTATGCCTTTTTTGACTCTTCGGCGAGCGCACTCGAGGGTTCTTTTGGCCAAAAATTCAGAATGGCTCGATTTGCTGACGGGAATCCCGGGGAACGATGGGGCGGCCGTCTGGACGGGGGCTGCCTGCTGGCTCGCTGCGAACGAACCGCTCGGCGCTTACGTGGGGCAGCGTGCTCATGGTTGGGGGTACAATGGCCCCGTTAGCTCAGGAAAGCCCGCGGCCACGCCCGCAAAGGTCGCTTCGGGCTTATGACGAAGGAGAACCGCCCATGGCTCGCGTCTACAACTTTTCCGCCGGTCCCGCCGTGCTGCCCGAGGAGGTGCTGCGCCAAGCGGCCGCCGAGATGCTCGACTACAACGGCTGCGGCATGTCCGTCATGGAGATGAGCCATCGCTCCAAGCCCTTCGCCGAGATTATCGAGACCGCCGAGGCCGACCTGCGCGAGCTTCTGGCCATTCCCGACAACTACCAGGTGCTCTTCCTGCAGGGCGGCGCCACCCAGCAGTTCGCGGCCATTCCCATGAACCTCATGCAGAACAAGAAGGCCGACTACATCGTGTCGGGCTCCTGGTCGAAGAAGGCCTTCAAGGAGGCCCAGCTCTACGGCGAGGCGCGCTGCGTGGCAAGCTCCGAGGACGAGAACTTCTCCTACGTGCCCGATGTGGCGGGCCTTGAGTTCGACCCCCAGGCCGACTACGTGTACATCTGCCAGAACGAGACCATCTACGGCACCACCTATCCCGCGCTGCCCGACACCGGCGACATTCCGCTCGTGACCGACGTGAGCTCGATGTTCCTCTCCGAGCCCATGGACGTGTCGAAGTTCGGCCTCATCTACGGCGGCGCCCAGAAGAACATCGGCCCGGCCGGCGTGACCATCGTCATCGTGCGCGACGACCTGGTGCGCGAGGACGTGCTGCCCTTCACGCCGTCCATCATGCGCTACACCACCCAGGTGAAGGCCAAGTCGCTCTCCAACACGCCGCCGGCCTACGGCATCTACATCTGCGGGCTCGTGTTCAAGTGGTTGAAGGAGATGGGCGGCCTTTCCGTCATGGCCGAGCGCAACCGCGAGAAGGCGGCGCTCCTGTACGATTACCTGGACCAGAGCAAGCTCTTCCGCGGCACGGCCCGCAAGGAGGATCGCTCGCTTATGAACGTGCCCTTCGTCACCGGCTCCGACGAGCTGGACGCGCTGTTCGTGGCCGAGGCGAAGAGCCATGGCATCGAGTCCATCAAGGGCCACCGCTCGGTGGGCGGCATGCGTGCGAGCATCTACAATGCCATGCCGAAGGCCGGCGTGGAGGCGCTCGTGGCCTTCATGGCCGAGTTCGAGAAGAACAACGCATAGGGGAAGACCCGCAGGGAAGCGGCAGGGCGAAAGGCGAAAGGACGCGCCATGGCGAAGAAGATTCTGGTCACGGAAGACTTGGTGCAGGAGGGCATCGACGCGCTCATCGAGCGGGGCTACGAGGTGGACGTGCTCATCGACCCCTCGGCCGACGAGCTCGCAGGTGCCATCGCGCCCTACGACGGGCTCATCGTGCACCCGAACACGGTGGTGGACGCCGCCCTGCTCGACGCGGCCGAGAACCTGAAGATCGTGGGCCGCGCGGGCGTGACCGTGGACAACATCGACGTGGAGGCCGCCTCCGAGCGCGGTGTTGTGGTGTGCAACGCGCCCACCTCCAACGTCATCAGCGCCGCCGAGCACACCATGGCGCTCCTGCTGGCCGCCGCGCGCCGTATTCCCGAGGCGAGCGCCTCCATGCACGCCGGCCAGTGGCGTCGCGGCGATTTCATGGGCAGTGAGCTGTACGGCAAGACGCTCGCCATCTTCGGCTTGGGGCGCGTGGGCGGGCTGGTGGCCGAGCGCGCCGCCGCCTTCGGCATGAACCTCATCGGGCACGACCCCTACTGCTCGCCGGAGCGGGCGCTGCATCTGGGCGTGACCCTCTACGAGGACATGGCCCCCGTGCTCGCCCAAGCCGACTTCATCACCGTGCATCTCCCGCGCACGGTGAATACCCTGGGCATGTTCGGCGCCGACGAGTTCGCCGCCATGAAAGACGGCGTGGTGCTCGTGAACGCGGCCCGCGGTGGCATCTTCAACATGGAGGCTTTGGCCGACTTCGTGGCGGCGGGCAAGGTGGCGGGCGTGGCCATCGACTCCTTCGAGTGCGAGCCCTGCACCTCCTCGCCGCTGCACGAGTTTGAGCGCGCCATCCTCACGCCGCACCTGTCGCCCATGACCCACGAGGCCCAACGCCGCGCCTCCACCCAGATCGCCGAGTACGTGGCCGCGGGCCTGGAGGGCGGCATGGTGGCCACGGCGGTGAACCTCTCGCCGCTGCCGCCCGAGGCCTTCGATATCGTGGGGCCCTATATCCACGCCTGCAAGATGCTCGGTTCCATGGCCAGCCAGCTGCTCGGGCACACGCCGAAAAACCTCAAGCTGGAGCTGGCCGGCGCCATCGCCGACGCCGATCCGGCCCCGCTTCTGGCCGCCGTGCTGGACGGAGGCCTGTCCTACCGCCGCCTCGGCGCGTTCTCGGCGGCCAACGCCGAGTCGGTGGCCTCGCGCCACGGCATCTCCGTCACCACGGCCTCGGTGCTCGACGCCCAGGAGTACGCGAGCTCGGTGCGCATCGTGGCCGACGAGGTGGAGGTGGCCGCCACCCTGTTCGGCACCGAGCACACTCCGCGCATCATCTCGCTGCTCGACTACAAGATCGACATGGCCCCCGGCACCACCTCGCTCATCTTCGAGTACGTGGACGCGCCGGGCCGCATCGGCACCATCGGCACCATCTTGGGCGAGGCTGGGGCCAACATCACCACCATGCAGATCGGCACCAAGCCCGCGGAGTCCTGCGCGCTCGTGTACATGAACGTGGAGGGCGATGTGGACGAGGCGGTGCTCGGCCGCCTGCGGGACGCCATCGATCTGCGCAACCTGTGGAAGATCGCGCTGTAGGGGAGAGCCTGGCGGCCGCGCGGCCGCTCTCTCGCCCGAGCCGTGCCGGATGCGGGTTCGGGCGCCATCGGGCGTGCCGATGATAGGCTATCGGAAGTTTTAACTGCTTTTAGCGGCGCCATCACGAGGTGGCGCCGCTCGTTTTGCTATGATGCTCTCGGTCAGTTTTGCCCGCGCCGCGCGACGCGGGGCCACGGAAAGAAAGAAGGAACGGCATGACACGCAAGATCGACATCTTCGACACCACCTTGCGCGACGGCGAGCAGTCGCCGGGCGCTTCCATGAACACCGAGGAGAAGCTGGTCATCGCGCGTGAGCTCCTTCGCCTGAACGTCGACGTCATCGAGGCGGGCTTCCCCATTTCGAGCCCCGGCGATTTCGAGAGCGTGCGCCGCATCGCCGAGCTGGCAGGCGACGCCGCCACGGTGTGCGCGCTCACCCGCGCCGTTGAGAAGGACATCGACTCGGCTGCCGACGCGCTGCGTTACGCCAAGCGCCCCCGTATCCACACCGGCATCGGCGTGTCGCCCTCGCACATGCGCGACAAGCTGCGCATCACCGAGGACGAGTGCGTGGAGCGCGCCGTGAAGTGCGTGAGCTACGCGAAGAAGTTCGTCGACGACGTGCAGTTCTACGCCGAGGACGCGGGCCGGTCGGACTTCGCCTTCCTCGCGCGCGTCATCGAGGCGGTCATCGCCGCCGGTGCCACGGTGGTGAACATTCCCGACACCACGGGCTACTCGCTGCCGGAGGACTTCGGCGCGCGCATCAAGTACCTCATGGACAACGTGAAGGGCATCGAGGACGTCACCGTGTCGGTGCACTGCCACAACGATCTGGGCATGGCCACGGCGCTGTCGCTCGCGGGCGTGCGCAACGGCGCCACCCAGATCGAGTGCACCATCAACGGCCTCGGCGAGCGTGCGGGCAATACGGCCATGGAGGAAGTGGTCATGGCCATGCGCATGCACGGCGAGGAACTTGATGCCCACACCGACATCAACACCCGCGAGTTCATCAAGGCGAGCCGTCTGGTGAGCTCCATCACCGGCATGAACGTGCAGGCCAACAAGGCTATTGTGGGCGCCAACGCCTTCGCGCACTCCTCGGGCATCCACCAGGACGGCGTGCTGAAAAAGCGCGACACCTACGAGATCATCGACCCGGCCGAGGTGGGCGTGGGCGCCAGCCAGATCGTGCTGACGGCTCGCAGCGGGCACGCGGCCCTGAAGCACCGCCTGGAGGAGCTCGGCTACGAGTTCGAGGGCGAGGAGCTCGACCGCATCTACACGGCCTTCCTGGACGTGGCCGACAAGAAGAAGGAAGTCTACGACGAGGACCTGGAGGCGCTCGTCAACGAGAGCGACCGCGAGATGGCCGCCCTCTACAGCTTGGAGGGCGTGCAGGTGAGCTGCGGCTTCCCGCTGAAGCCCACGGCCACGGTCACCCTGCGCGGGCCCGAGGGCGACGAGCGCACCGTGTGCGATTGGGGCACCGGCCCGATCGATGCGGTGTACAAGGCCATCGACCAGATCGTGCAGGTGGACAACGACCTGTCCGAGTTCGCGGTGACGGCCGTGACCCGCGGCATCGACGCGCTCGGCGAGGTGACGGTGCGCGTGAAGGCCGCCGGCGGCGAGGTGTACGTGGGCCGCGGCGCCGACGGGGACATCATCGTCAGCTCGGCCAAGGCCTACCTGAACGCGCTCAACCGCCTTCTGTCCGAGAAGCGCTAGGGCACGCTCTGCCCGCGCGCCGCACGGCGCATCATCCTGCTTGCGCGAAGCCGGCGGCCCGTCCGCCGGCTTCTTCTTTTCCCAGGTGTTTTCGTGTATGATACGCCGATACCCGAAGGAGAAGGAGAGGCTATGGCAGAGGACAACAAGCTCGGCCGCAAGATCACGACCCTGCGCGAGGCGCATCACCTCACGGCCCAGGACCTGGCCGATCGCTGTGGATGCGATGTTACGGTCATCGAGCAGCTGGAAGGCGGCGAGGTGCCCGCATCGCTCGCGCCTCTCATCAAGCTCACGCGCGCTTTGGGAGTGCGCCTCGGCACGCTCATGGACGACGACGAGGACTTCGGCCCCGCCTATATCTCGGCCGAGGCCATGGCCGAGGTGGAGCGCGTGAAGTCGCTGCAGACGGCGAAGGACGCCGGCGATCTGGCCTACTTCAGCCTGGCAGCGGGCCGTCCCTCGCGCCATATGGATCCCTTCATCATCACGGTGACGCCCACCGGCGAGGCCACGCACAAGCTGGACTCCCACGAGGGCGAGGAGTGGCTGTTCGGCATGGAGGGCGAGATAGAGATCGAGTACGGCAGCGAGACCTACGTGCTCGGGCCGGGCGAGTCCATCTACTACGACTCCATCGTGCCCCACCAGGTGCGTGCCCACAACGGCCAGAACGCGAAGTTCCTCGCCTGTGTATATACCCCCTTTTAGGAGGCGCGATGACTGAAGAGCAGAACGCCGCGCCGGTGCCCGGGTCGCCGGATTACCCGCTGCACTCGGAGCTGACCCTTGGCGCCTACCTGAAGGAGCAGGTGGCGAAAGACCCCGATCACGAGTTCGTGGTGTATCCCGATCGCGACCTGCGCTGGACCTACCGCGACTTCGACGAGCGCACCGACAACCTGGCTAAGGGCCTGTTGGCCATCGGCATGAAGCCGGGTGATCACTTGGGCGTGTGGGCGCGCAACATCCCCGACTGGCTCACCTTCATGTACGCGAGCGCCAAGATCGGCGTGGTCATGGTCACGGTGAACCCGGTGTACAAGTCCCACGAGCTGGACTACGTGCTGAAGCAGTCCGACATGAAGTCGCTCTGCGTTATCGACGCCTACCGCGATGTGGACTACCTGCAGATCATCCGCGATTTGGTGCCCGAGTCGCTGAACGTGCAGCGCGGATTTCTCCGCTCGGAAGAATACCCTTTCCTGGAGAACCTCATCTACATGGGGCCCGAGAAGCACCGCGGCTTCTACAGCGTGCCGGAGCTTCTGCTGCTCGGGCGCCACAAGCCCGACAGCTCGCTGGAATGGGCCCAGGGGCAGTTCGACAACAACGATGTGGTCATGATGCAGTACACGAGCGGCACCACGGGCTTTCCCAAGGGCGTCATGCTCACGCACCGCAACATCCTGAACAACGGCTTCTACATCGGCGAGGGCCAGCGTCTGGGGCCTGAGGACCGTGTCACGCTGCCGGTGCCGTTCTTCCACTGCTTCGGCTGCGTGCTGGGCGTCATGGCGTCGCTCACGCACCGCTGCACCATGATCATCGTGGAGGATTTCGACGCGGGGCTCGTGCTGCAGGCCCTGCACAAGGAGCGCGCCACGGCGGTCTACGGCGTGCCCACCATGTTCATCGCCGAGCTGAACCACCCCGACTTCGACTCCTTCGACCTGTCGCATCTGCGCACGGGCATCATGGCCGGCAGCCCCTGCCCGCCCGAGACCATGCGCGAGGTGATGGAGCGCATGAACATGCGCGATGTGACCATCTGCTACGGCCTCACCGAGACGAGCCCGGTGTTCACCCAGACCTCGGTGGACGACGATATCCCGCACAAGTGCGAGACCGTGGGGCGGGCGCACCCGCCGGTGGAGGTGCGCGTGCTGGACGTGAACGACGGGCACATCTGCGCGCCCGGCGAGCACGGCGAGCTGTGCTGTAAGGGCTACAACGTCATGAAGGGCTACTACAAGATGCCCGAGGAGACGGCCAAGGCCATCGATGCGAACGGCTTTCTACACTCCGGCGACATGGGCACGGTGGACGAGGACGGGTATTTCCGCGTGACCGGCCGCATCAAGGACATGATCATCCGCGGCGGCGAGAACATCTATCCGCTCGAGGTGGAGAACTTCCTGCTCACCATGCCTGGCGTGCTGGACGCCCAGGTGGTGGGCATTCCCGATGCGCGCCTCGGCGAGATCGTGGGCGCCTTCATCCGCACCCGCCCCGGCTTCGAGGCCATGACCGAGGACGACGTGCGCGAGTACGCCATCCCGCGCATCGCCCGCTACAAGGTGCCCAAGCGCGTGTTCTTCGTGGACGACTTCCCCATGACGCCTTCCATGAAGGTGCAGAAGTTTAAGCTGCGCGAGATGGCTGAGGAGCTGGTGCGGGCAGGGCAGTAGGGAAACCGGTCGATTCCGCCCGAAAGGCGCCGAGGGCTTCAGGCCCGTCGGCGTCTTTTTGTTGGCAACTTGTTTCTTGGGGAGTACAATATTCACATTTATGCAGACAATTGCAGGGAGTGACCTGGTATGAAACACGTAATGAAACGGGGACGGGGCGCCTTCGGACGGTTGGTTTTGGCCGCTGCGATGGCGGTTTCCGTCATCGGCTCGACATCGGTCGCGGGGCCTTGCCCCGAGAGGGCCTGGGCCGACGAGCCGACCGCGAGCGCCCAGGCCGCCGGCCCGGCCCTCACCATCAAGGCGGGGCCTGCGACGCCGGTGGCGGGGCAGGCCAACACGTACTCGTTTCCGAAGCTGGAGGTGATCGCCTCCGATCCGACCCGTCTCATCAAGGGCATTACGGTGCAGTTCACCTCCGCCATTACGGCCGACGACGAGATATACTTCACGGACTCCGGCGACTTCAAGGTATTCAACGCCGATAAGCACGGCAACAAGTCGGTGAACAACAAGGATGGCGCCTCGGCCGATCAGTGGCGCGACTACCTGCGCGAGAACCTGCAGATCAAGCTTGCCAACGAGACGGACACCAAGAGCTTACGCATGATCGCCAGCTTCGACCCTGTCACGCGCACCCTCGACTACAACTCGTTAAACGGCCATTACTACGAGGCGGTGATGGGGAGCATCGGCTGGAGGGAGGCCTTCGCTGCCGCGTCCGGCTACAACTACATGGGCATGCAGGGGTACCTTGTGACCATTACGAGCAAAGAGGAGAACGACTTCGTCTACTCGCTCGTGGGCACCGACTGCTGGATGGGGGCCACCTGCGACAACAACTACACCAAGGACTACTCCGGGGGCGCCTCTACGGCCAACCCCTCGAGCCACTCCGTGACCTATTACTGGGTAACGGGGCCGGAAGCGGGCCAGCTGCTCTGCACGAGCGACACCACCAGTCACACGCACGTGGCGGGCACCAACCCCGCCACGAAGGAGCCGTTCTTCCTGAATTGGAATCCCGTGCAGCCCGACTGCGGGGGAGGGACCGAGTACTACATGCAGTTCTGGACCGGCGATCCCTCGAAGCCGGGCTCGTGGAACGACCTCGCGAACACCAACGCGGGCTACAAGGTGAACTACGTGGTCGAGTACGGCGGCCTCGAGGATGACGAGGATCCCGACGACACGGCTTCGGGCGATGCGAACGTCGATGTGTTCGTGAAGGTGGACATCGACGTGGATCCCACGGGCAAGACCATCACCACCGAGGCCTACGACGTGGCGGTGGGCGACCCCCTGCGCGTGCAGGAGAACGTCAACGGGGACGAGAACGTGATGACGACGGTGGGCGGCGTGCAGCAGCCGGCCGAGGTGAAGCACACCTACCAGATCAAGGATCCCGAGACGGGTGCTTGGCGCGACCTTCGGCCCGACGAGATGAACGAGAAAGGCGAGCCGGTGCACGCGGGCACCTACAAAGTGGAATCGAGTGCCGTGCACACGGTGAAGGATGACGGCACGGTGGAGTCCTACAAAGCCGGCTCCGATACCTTCACCATCCGCCCGAAGGCCATCGACTTCTCTTCTGACGGGGTGGACTCTGCCAACCCGTCCGACCCCTCCGATCCCGACGGTGTGGTGCCGCGTCCCTTCGTGAAGGTCTACGACGGCACCGATGCCTTCGACGCGTCCTCTATCAGCTTGGCGGACACTGCGTTGGCCGGGGCCGACGTGCGCGTCGCCTGCGACGGGGCTCGCTATAGCACGGTGGCGGCGGGGGAGACGACGGTCACGCTCGAGGGCGTCTCGCTCGCCGGGGCGGATGCGGCCGACTACACGCTTGCCGGGGTGTCGGACGGCGATCTCACGGTGCCGGCGCGCATTCTGCCGCGCGAGCTGGTCATCTCCGCATCAGCCTCGGTGCGCTGGGGCCTGGCCGGCCGCCCGCTCGCTGACTCGTCGGGCGCGGCCGTGTCGTTCTCAAGCGACGAGGACGTCTGGTCCTCCGGCACCTGGGCGGCGAACATGCTCGCGCCGCGCGATGCCCGCCGCGCCGTCGACGGAGCGCTGGAGTCCATTCTGGGCGAGGCCGAGCTCGCGTGCAGCCGGGACGGCGATGGCGCCGCTCTGGACGCGGACAGCCCCCAGACGGGGACCTACACGGTAGCCGTGCGGTTCGCGAACGTGAACCCCCTCACGGCGGCCCGGGGGCGCTCGGCCGTGACGATGGCGCTCGCGGCTGCCCGCGACGGGGGCTCCTTCGACGCCATCACGGTGAAGGAGCTGGGGAACGGTCGCTATGACATCGGCAACTACCTGCTCACGCTCAGGGACGCGAAGCTCATCGTGACCGACGATCCGAAGGGCGAGGACTTCAGCGGCATCGGTGATGTCATCGAGGAGACGGTCGACAAGAAGCCCGTCCCGGGCAAGGAGCCGCTGGACAAGGACGATGTGGAGCAGATCGTCGGCGACGCGGCGGGCGATAAGGTGCCCGCGGGCGTCAAGCCGTCCATCGTCATCACGAAGGACGGGGACGAGGTGGACGCCATCGACCCCACCAAGCCCGGCGAGTACGTCATCATTGCCACCTATCCCGATCCCGACGGCGGCGAGGACAAGGTCGTACGCGTGGTGTACACCGTCGGCGAGCCCGACGAGGGGGAGGTCATCGTCGACGACGAGGTCCGCATCCCGCTTGATCCGGACGCCGATCCCCTCACCAAGGACGATCTGAAGGACGCTATCGACGAGGATTACGGCAACCGCCCCGACTTCCCGAAGACGGAGCCGGTCATCACCATCACGCGCGATGGCGAGGAAGTGGATGCCGTCGATCCGGCGGTGCCCGGCACCTATGTGGTGATTGCCACCTACATCGACGAGGACGGCAACGTGCGTATCGTACGCCGCACCTACGTGGTGGCGCCCCTCGGCGAGGGCGGCGCGGGCACCGGCACATCCGGTGCCGGGGAGCCTGCGGAGAGTCCGTCCGGTTCGGACGCCGGGGGCGCCTCCTCGGATGCGGCGGGGAAGACGCGCCTGAGGCTGGCGGCCACAGGCGACGACACCGCGGCGTCCGCCCTCGCCGCCTCGGCGGTCCTCTCGGCGGCCGTCGCCCTTCTGACGATCGGTCTCAGGCGCCGCTCGCGCGCCCGCGGCTAAGCTTCCCCGAATCCGCCTCGGCGGCTGTCGGGGACCGCGGCAGGCAGCGCGGCGGGGGGCGGCTTTACGGCAAACGAGAAGGGGCCCGTCTTGGACGGGCCCCTTCGGCGTAGGAGGCTCTTTGGCCGACGCCCCTATAGATCGGTGCCGGCGATCCAGTCGAGGGCCGGGTAGTCCACCACGGCGTTGTGGCGCTCCACCTCGCGGGCGATGGTGATGCGCTGGATGGTGGGGGAGCCTTCCTCCAGCCACAGCGCGCGGCAGTCGCGGTAGAGGCGCTCGGTGGGGCCGTAGGGGGAGTCCTCGAAGTAGCCGTCGCCGCCGAAGATCTCCAGCATCTCGTCGGAGACCTTCTTCACCGCCTCGATGGAGAACAGCTTGCACATGGCGGCCTTCTCGGCGATGTAGGGGTTGTGGGGGTCGCGGTCGTAGTCCTCGGCGAAGTCGATGACCATGCAGCGCAGGGCGTGGGTCATGGTGGCCATGTCCGCGAGCTTCATCTTGATGGCCTGGCGCGTATTGATGGTCTTGCCGAAGGTCACGCGGTCGCGCGCCCGGGCCAGCGACATCTCCAGCATGCGCTGGCACATGCCCAGATTCGAGTCGGCGATGTGCACGCGCGAGATGGCCAGCGAGTGCATGGCCACCTCCATGCCCTGGCCCTCGGCGCCGAGCAGGTACTTCGGCGACAGCTTCACGTTCGTCATCTTGAAGCCGGCGTGGCCCGCGCCGCGGCAGCCCATCATGTGGGGCATGTCCACCAGCTCGAAGCCCTCGGCGTCCATGGGCACGAAGAAGGCCGACAGGCGCGCGTCGCCCTCGGCATCGGGGTCGGTCACGGCGATAACGTAGGCGAACTGGGCCACGTCGGTGTGGGAGATGAGCCACTTCTCGCCGTTCAAGATGTAGTTGCCCTCCCCGTCTTTGATGGCGGTGGTGTGCACGTCGGCGCCGGTGCCGCCGGTCTGCTCAGTCAGCGCGAAGCAGGTGAAGATGGTCTTGTCGGCGAACTTGTCCATGTACTGGGCCTTCAGCTCTTCGCAGCCGTAGTCGTCCAGAATGCGCCAGTTCAGGTCGGCGGCGTAGTGCAGGTGCATGCGCATGCCGCCCGGGCCGCGGGAGAACTCCTCCTGCACCTGCAGGATCTCCTTCTCGGTAAAGCCCCATCCGCCGTATTCCTCGGGCAGGGCGTAGCGGTACAGATTGTTCTCGCGGGCCAGGTCGATGAACTCCTGCGGGAACTTGTTGGTGACCTCCACCTCGCGCTGCATCTCCTCGAACGGCCCCTCCGCCAGCTCGCGGCAGGTCTTCAGAAACGCGCGGAACTCCTCCTCGGTTAGCTTACCCATGGATCCTCCTGACTGTCCGTGCGCAGACGGCCGGCCCGCGGCCGCGCGCCCCTTCGATGCACGTCCTTGCGGGCGCGCGTATACCCTGGTTGTAAGTTTGACAGGGCGGCAAGAGGGAAGTCCAATAGGAAGCGCCCGAAATTTTCGGGCGCGAAATAGGCAAAAGCTATGGAGCGGGGGCAGGGCCGCGGCCCTAGAGGTTGCGGCGCATCTGGGCTTCCTTGATCTCGTTTTCCAGCGAGCTGTGGATGATGTTGGCGAAGGGCCCGCAGTCGGCCGCGAGGCTCTCCACGCCGTTCTGGTCGCAGCGGCGGATGTAGTAGTACAAAAAGGCGCAGGTGTAGAACTCCGCGAGGAAGTCGATGTTCTCGCGGGGCAGGTAGCGGTTCGACAGGATGATGTCGATATCGCGCTTCATGGCGCCCAGGTAGAGCGCATACAGGTAGTTGCGCAGGGAGTAGGGGCCGTTGTCCACGAGGGCCTGGCGGTAGAAGCTGCGCCGCCCCTGGAGCACCTCGGCGAAGCACTGGAAGAACTCGGCGTGGTCGAGGGAGCGCACGCCGGACTTCTGGGTGATGTAGTAGGGGAAGCGCGCCACCGGATCGTCCGGCGCGTCCTCGTAGAGCAGCACCGATTCGGAGAAGTGCTGCTTGAGCACGTTGCCCAAATCGTAGCGGAAGATCCAGATGATGAGCTTGTCCTTGTTCTCGAAGTGGTAGTAGAAGGTCTTGCGGTTCTTGCCCGTGCGCTCCACGATGTCGCTGATGGACACCTTGCGCAGCGGCATCTCGTTGCACAGCTCCACGAAGGCGTCCGAGATCAGTTCCATGGTGGTGAGCGCGTTCATGGCCCCTCCTTTTGACACAAATATGATCAGTTGTCCCCATTATAGGCACTAGAGCCGCAAAAGTGGGACAGATTTTGCGGTCTGCCCAGTGAAAGATTCAATAGCACCGTTAGTTTTGCCTATTTTGAGGGGTAAAAACCGCTGTCATTTCCTATAAAACCTATGATTCGAGAAGTTTTCCCTATGATAAGCCACACAATAATGGAAATCTGTCCATCGAAAAGTGAAGCGAACTCCGTAGAATATGAGTCACGAGGAGACCTCAAGAGAATGCCACAGGGTTTCAAGTGGACAAAGCAGGTCACGTTGGGTAACAAAAACGCTCTTTCTGTCCGACTTTCCAAGAAATGAGGGCAGGGCCGGGCGGCCCGATAATCCTTGGCAAGCAATGGGGAAGGATTTGAAAGGAGTTTAGCTGTGGCGAAGTACCAGAAACTGCTGGAGCCGTTCAAGATCGGCAACGTCGAGCTGCGCAACCGTTTCGTGATGCTGCCGATGACCATCGAGAAGGTGGACAACTACCACATCACCGACGATTTGGCGGACTTCTACGAGCAACGCGCCGAGGGCGGCGTGGGCCTCATCGAGATCGGCTCCTGCTACGTGTGCGACTGCTTCGGCACCGAGCCCAAGTACCATACGACCACCGGTGCCTGCGGCATCTGGGACGACCAGTTCATCCCCGGGTTCGCCCGCGTGGCCGAGGTGGCCCACAAGCACGGCGCGAAGGTGGCCGCCCAGCTGGAGCTCTGCTACGAGTGGCGCCCGAACGGCGATGTGCCGCTGCTGTCCTACGCGCCGTCGGCCGATGTGCCCTCCGGCCCGTTCGTGGGCATGCCCGAGCGCGAGTACACCAAAGAGGAGATCGCCCAGGTCGTCAAGCAGTACGGCGAGGCCGCCCGCCGCGCCAAGGAGGCCGGCATCGACATCATCGAGATCCATGCCGGCATCGGCTACATGGTGATGCGCTTCCTGTCGAAGTACTCCAACCACCGCACCGACGAGTACGGCGGATCCGCTGAGAACCGCGCCCGCTTCCTCTGCGAGATCATCGACGAGGTGCACAAGACCTGCGGCGACGACATGCCCATCCTGGTGCGCATCTCCGCCGACGACCTCATGCCCGACGGCAACCGCATCGAGGACACCCTCGAGATCATCCCGATCGTCGAGAAGCACGGTGTGGACGCCTGGTCGGTGCAGGCCGGCTTCCACGAGGCACCGCGCCCCGTGGCCAATCAGATCGTGCCCGAGGGCGAGTTCATCGACCTGGCCAAGCAGGTGAAGACCGTCACCGACAAGCCGGTGTTCCCCGGCACCCGCATCAACACGCTGGACATGTGCGAGAAGGTCGTCACCGAGGGCTACGGCGACGCGGTGGGCATGGCCCGTCAGTTCATCGCCGACCCGGCCACGGCGCGCAAGGTGGCCGAGGGCCATCCCGAGCAGGTGCGCCCCTGCATCGTGTGCTCGCGCTGCCTGGACAACATCTTCATCGGCAAGCCCTGCCAGTGCTCCGTGAACGCGAACGTGTGGGCCGGCGTGGAGGCGGGTCTTCCCGAGGACAAGCCCGCCACCGAGAAGCAGCACGTCGCCGTCATCGGCGCCGGCCCCGGCGGCCTGGAGGCGGCCCGCGTGGCGGCCGAGCGCGGCCACAAGGTGACCCTGCTCGACAAGTCCGACCGCCTGACCGGCCTGCTTTCCATGGCCCAGGTGCTCAACGCCAACATCGAGCCTCTGGTGGACTACTGGAACGAGGAGATCAAGCTGCATCCCAACATCGAGGTGAAGCTGAACACCAAGGTGGACGTGGATACCCTGAAGGCCCTGAACCCCGACCAGGTCATCGTCTCTCCCGGCGGCGGCATCATCCCGCTGGACGTGCCCGGCATCGACGGCAAGAACGTCGTGAAGTCCGAGGACATCAAGGACATGGTGGCCGGCAAGGTGCCCGAGGGCAAGGGCATGATCTGGAAGGCGGCCGTGGCGGCCATCAAGGCCCAGGGCGGCACCGTCGGGTTCATGCGCATGGGCTTGAACATGAAGACCGGCCCGACGGCCATCGTCGGCAAGCGCGTGGTGGTCGTGGGCGGCGGCTTCGCCGGCCTGGAGGTGGCCGAGGCCATGTGCGACGGCCGCGAGATCACGGTGATCGACCCGGCCAAGAAGCTCGGCAACGGCATCGGCATCATCGACAAGAACCCCACCATCAACCTGCTCAAGAAGAAGGGCGTGAAGCTCATGCCGCTCACCGAGCTCATTGAGGTGACCAAGAAGGGTGCCAAGGTGAAGAACGTGGAGACCGGCGAGGAGCAGCTCCTCGAATGCGATACCGTGCTCACCTCGCTCGGCGTGGAGCAGAACACCGATCTGTACGACGAGATCGTGAAGGTGTGGCCGCACGCCAAGCTCATCGGCGACGCCACCACCCCGGCCGGCAAGGTGTACCGCACCCTGGAGGCCGTCAAGGGCGGCTTCGAGGCCTCGATGGCCATCTAACTCGGGCCTTAACCCCGATATACCGGGCGCCGTGTTTGATCGGCGCGGCGCCCACCTTTCATTCGGTTCAAACGCATCAGCGTTTTGAATAAAGTCAAAGCCTTAAAGGAGGAAGAAATGGATTTCAGCTATTCCCAGCAGCAGCTCGAGATCAAGCGCGGCATTCGCGAGTGGGGCAAGAAGCACCTGACCGAGGAGGTCATCGCGGCTGGCTACAAGAACCGCGGCATCGCCCCTGAGGTGGCCAAGGCCTGGGTCGACGACGGTTGGGGAATGTACGGCCTGCCCGAGGAGTACGGCGGAAAGCCCGTCGACCATCAGACCATGGCCATGATCATCGAGGAGCTGAACCACTGCGGCGGCAACATCCCCATGGCTCCCAACCTGCTCATCATGTTCGACATGGTCGAGTTCGGCACCCCCGAGCAGATCCAGTACGCCATCGACTACTACAAGGAGAACGGCTACCCGCCGTACTGCCTGGCCATCTCCGAGCCCGAGGCCGGCTCCGCCAACCAGTGGATGACCACCACCGCCACCAAGGACGCCGACGGCAAGATCCACATCAACGGCACCAAGACCTGGGTGACCTCCGGCGAGAACTCCGACGGCTTCATCGTGGTGTGCAAGGACGAGGACCCCTCCGCTGAGAACAAGGAGATGTCCATGTACCTGGTGCCCGCCAACGCCAAGGGCGTCACCATCGAGCCTTTGAACAAGATCGGCATGCAGATCATGCCCTTCTCGAAGATCATCTTCGACGACGTGGTGGTGGACGAGTCCGCGCTGCTCGGCATCAAGGGCAAGGGCTTCCTGCAGCTCATGAAGAACTTCGAGTGGGAGCGCTGCGTGCTTCTGGCCGAGCTCCTCGGCGAGGCCCAGGCCGCCATGGACGACGCCTGCGCGTGGGTTAACGAGCGCCAGCAGTTCGGCAAGGGCATCAAGACCTTCCAGCTCGTGCAGGAGCACATCGTGGAGATGCAGATCGCTCTGACCAACACCCGCAACTTCCTGTACCGCACCTGCTGGAAGATGGACAACGGCATTCCGGTGAACAACGACGCCGCCATGCTGAAGCGCTACGGCGCCCCGGCGCTCACCGACGTGTGCTCCCGCGCCCTGCAGCTCATGGGCGGCCTCGGCTTCACCGACGAGACCCGCGTCTCCCGCCTCATGCTCGACTGCCGCGGCTTCCAGATCGGCGGCGGTACCGTGGAGATCATGGTGCACATCTCCGGCCGCGGCATCCTCAAGGAGTACGCCAAGGCTGCCGAGGATCCGGATTACCTCTGGACCATCTAAATCGCGCCCGCGATACCAACTCGGAAGCAAAGGGACCTGCCGCGGCAGGTCCCTTTCTTTGTTGGGGGGTTGATACTAGGCTCGGGGCGCCGTCTTCGCCTTCTTCTTGGTGCGGCGGCCGTGGCAGGTCATGCCGATCTTGCGGATGGTGCAGGTGCGCACGTTGTGGCAGTAGGCGCAGCCGCGGCGCTTCTTCTGGGTCTCGTTGTACAGACCGATGACGCCCCAGGTGCTCCAGCGGTCCGACGGAGTGCCGTCCTCGTCGGCGGTAAGGCCCAGGCGCTTCTCGGTCTGCACGAAGAACGACAGCGTCTTGTTCATGGCAAGGGGGAAATCGCCCGTGCCGCACTCCAGGGTGCTGCCGCGGTGCAGCCCGCGCTCGTGGGCGTCGTCGGCCACGGCGGCGGCCAGCTTGTCGGCGGCCAGCGAGGCGAGTGCCTCCAGGCAGGCCTCGAACAGAAGCGCGTCGAGGTCGTTGCGCACGAGCTTGTCGCGCAGGGCGGCGATCTCCTCATCGGTGCCCACGGTGGACACCGCCATGGCCGTGTGCTCCGCCTCGCTCATGCGCTCGTAGGCGTCCTGGCCGTGGAGCACCGCCAGCGTGCCCACGAGCTTGATGGCCGGCTCGGTGTACTTGGGCGGCAGCGTGCAGATGGCCGGGTTGAACAGCTTGTACACGCCCCGGGGGCGCAGGGCCGCGCACAGGGGGTCGGCCAGTGCGGCGATGGAGTCGGCGAGCATGGGGTCGTCGGAGAGCTCCGCGTCGAGGAAGGCCTCCACCACGGCAGGCTCGATGACGTCCACCGCGCAGTCGATCTCGTGGATAGTGTGCACTTGCATGATGTCCTCGGTTCCTCGTCGGTATTTATAGGACTATTCTAGCAATGAATCCTATTATTGTGGCGGTATTTAGCGGCTTATTGATGCTAATAATGGCCGATACGGGAAATTTATGGGACATAATCGTAGATATGTCTATTTATCAAGGAAGGGCGCTTCCCTACAATGACGGGCGGGGCGACAATTTCGCTCCCTTTGGCGAATGCCGCCGCTGCGGGCGCGGCGTTCGTGTACACTCAGCGGGCGGGCCGTCTGCCCGCACACGCAACCGAACGCAAAGGAGCCACCGTGAAACGTGCGCTTACCCCCGGCACCTTCGATCCCATCACCGCCGGGCATCTCGATGTCATCAGCCGTGCCGCCCAGCTCGTCGACGAGGTGATCGTCGCCGTGGCCGTGTCGGCGAAGAAGAAGCCGCTCTTCTCGCTGGAGGAGCGCGTGGCGCTCGTGGAGGAGGCCACGCGCGATCTGCCCAACGTGCGCGTGGAGCCCTTCGACGAGCTGCTCGTCGACTTCGCCCGCCGCATGGACGCCCAGGCCGTCGTGAAGGGCCTGCGCGCCATCACCGACTTCGAGTACGAGTTCCAGATGACGGCGCTCAACTACCAGCTCGACAAGGAGCTGGAGACCCTGTTCATCATGTCCACGCCCCAGCACATGTACCTCTCCTCGTCCATCGTGCGCGAGATCGCCTCGCTCGGCGGCGATGTGTCCCAGTTCGTGAGCCCCTGCGTGGAGGAGGCCCTGCGGCGCCGCTACGCCGAGCTTGCCGCCGAAAAGTAGGACAAAATTTCCCTTATTAGGGAATAAGAAATTCCAATAGGAAACAAAAGACCCTGATCTGTCCCATGGTGATAGATCGGGGTCTTCTTGTTTTTGGGACAAATACGAAGTATCGTCCATTCGTTATGGGCAAAATGCGGCGAGTAGGCATATCTCATCGGACGGCTCTTCCCTAAAATAGGGAATATGACCCGTTTGAGAGCGGAAAGGTGAGAGATGAACATCGTCGTGTGCGTGAAGCAGGTAATCGATACCGAGGCCGTTATCGAGCTGGACGGGGAGGGGGCCGTGAGCCTGGAGGGGCAGACCCTTGTCATAGACCCCTACAGCGAGTTCGCCGTCGAGCGCGCCGTGCAGCTGACCGAGGAACAGGGCGGCACGGTCACGCTTGTGTGCCTCGGCGATGGGGGCTGTGCTCAGGCCCTGCGCCACGGGCTTGCCATGGGGGCTGCCGAGGCCGTGCTCCTGGAAGACGACCGTTGGCGCGAGCGCGACGCGGCCGAGGTGGCGGCCGCCTTGGCCGATGCCATACGGCCGATGGGCGCCGACCTCGTTATGGGCGGCTGGAAGTCGGGCGACACGGCGGCGGCTCAGGTGATGGGTCGCGTAGCCGCGCTGCTGGGGCTGCCGCTGGCATCTATGGCCACCTCCTGCGAGGTGACCGATACGGGCATTCGCGTGCTGTGCGAGGTGGACGACGGCGTGGAGGCCTCTGATATGCCGCTGCCGGCGGTTGTGGCGGCCCAGCAGGGTCTGGCCGAGCCCCGCTATCCCTCGGTGCGCGATGTGATGGGAGCGCGTCGCAAGAAGATCGACACGCGGCCTGTGGCGCTGGACGACGGTGCCCTCGGCGTGCAGGTGCTATCGCGCGAGCTGAAGCCGGCGCGGGCGGGCGGTCGCATCGTGGAAGGCGCGCCGGCCGAGGCCGTGGCCGAGACCGTGCGCCTGCTCGCCGAAGAGGCGAAGGTGCTCTAGAGACGATTTTCACCGGAGAAGGGATTGAGCTATGGCAGATATGTGGGTGGGCGTGAACGGTGCCGAAGAGGTCCTGCGCCAGGTGAATGCCGAGATGATGGGCGCGGCGCGCCGGATGGCCGATGCGGACGGCGCGTCGGTGGTGGCCGTGCTGTACAACGATGCCGCCGGGCGCCACGCCGATGAGCTGGCGGCGCTGGGCGCCGACCGCGTGGCCGTGGTGGAGGCGCAGGAATCACCGCTGCCTCCCGAGACGCTGGCCCGCACCCTGGCCCGCATGATCGGCGACGCCGCCGAGGCGCCCGCCGTGGTGCTGCTCGCCGACGGCGCCGAGGCGCGTGCGGCCGCACCGGCGCTCGCTCAGGCGGTGGGCGCCGCGCTCTTCTCGGATGTGGTGGGCATTGAGGCCGCGGCGGGCACGGCTCCCGTGTTCGTGCGCGAACCCTACACCGCCAAGGTGGTGGAGCGCATGCAGGCGGCCCCGGGCACGCCGACTGTGGTGGCCACGGTGCGCCGAGCGGCCCTGCCGCCCGCCGAGCCGGACGGCTCTCGCGCCGCCGAGGTGGTGCGCGTGCCGGCCGATACCGAGGCCTTGGGCCGCGTCATCGCCGAGGTGATGCGCGCCGCGAGCGATCGGGTGGACCTCGCCGAGGCCGATATCGTGGTGGCCGGCGGCCGGGGCCTCGGCGGTCCTGAGGGCTTCGCCGTCATCGAGGGTCTGGCCGATGCGCTGGGCGCTGCCATCGGCGCTTCCCGCCCGGCGGTGGACAACGGCTGGATCGACATCCAGTACCAGGTGGGCCAGACCGGCAAGACGGTGGCGCCCTCGCTCTACATCGCCTGCGGCATTTCCGGCTCCATCCAGCATGCCGCCGGCATGGCCGCCTCGAAGTGCGTGGTGGCCATCAACAAGGATCCCGAGGCCGAGATATTCGCCCTGGCCGACTACGGCATCGTGGCCGACCTCTTCGAGGCCGTGCCGCTGCTTGAGGCCGAGCTGTCCCGCCGCGCCTAACCGCTGACGAGAAAGGTTCGCCCTATGGCAGAGGTGCCCACCCGCGAGGTTCTGTGGAACATATCCGAGCACTGGATCATCTACCCGTGCTTCCTTCTGGCGCTCGCCTGCGCCGTGTACTTCTTCGTGCGCCGCTGGCGCCTGTGGAAGATCGGCCTGCCCGAGGACCGCTCGGACCGGCCCCGCGGGCGCTTCTTGGGAATGTTCCGCGACGCGCTGCTGCAGGTGAAGGTGGCCGAGCGCCGCGGACCGGGCTTCGTGCACGTGGCCATGTACGCGGCCATGATCATCCTGCTCATCGCCACGGTGACGGTGGCGGCCCAGGCCGACTTGGGCCTGCCGCTCGTGCAGGGCGACTTCTACCTGTACTTCCTGTCGCTTGCGGTGGACCTTGCCGGCGCGGCGTTCTGCATCGCCATGGTGGCCTGCATCGTGCGCCGGTTGGCGAACAAGAGCCTGGAATCGAAGCCCGAGGACTTCATCGTGCTGGGCGCGCTGCTGGCCATCGGCGTGACCGGTTTTGTGCTGGAGGGGCTGCGCATCGCCGGCACCGACGACCCGTGGAGCGCCTGGTCGCCGGTGGGCGACTTGTTCGCGGGCCTGTTCGCCGGCTGGAGCGCCGAGCGCATCAGCGCGCTGCATGGGGGGCTGTGGTACTTCCACATGGCGCTCGCCTTCGGGCTCATCGCGTGGTGGACCTACTGCAAGCTCGTGCACGTGCTGCTGGTGCCGCGGGCCGTCTACAGCCGCTCGCTCGCGCCCAAAGGCGAGCTTCCCTTCATCGACATGGAGGACGAGGGCCTGCTGACCATGGGCGCGGGCACGCTGGAGGAGCTGACCTGGAAGGATCTGTTCGACACCCAGGCGTGCATCCGCTGCAACCGCTGCCAGGAGGCCTGCCCGGCCTACGCCTGCGGAAAGCCCTTAAGCCCCAAGGCCCTCATGCAGGATCTCGGCGCCGAGCTGGAGCAGCGCGGACCTATCATCTACCGCCTGCAGCGCGAGGTGGCCCGCAATGCCGCAGCGGCTTCCGGCGATGCGGGCGATGCCGCCGAGCCGCCCGCCACCGCGGCCGACTTGGTGGCGGCGGCCGATCTGACCGAGGCGGAGCGCGCCGTGGTGGACCGCACGCTGGTGGGCGATGCGATCAGCCCCGATGCCCTGTGGTCGTGCACTACCTGCGGCGCGTGCATGGAGGTGTGCCCGGCGATGCTGGAGCACGTGCCCAAGATCGCGAAGATGCGCACCTACCAGGTGTCCATGGAAAGCGCCTTCCCGCCCGAGGCCCAGGCGACCTTCCGCAACATGGAGAACAACGGCAACCCCTGGGGCGTGGGATGGCAGATGCGCGCGAAGTGGACCGAGGGGCTTGAGGTGCCCACCTTGGCCGACAACCCCGATGCCGAGTACCTGTACTGGCCCGGTTGCTCCGGCGCCTTCGACACGCGCAACCGCAAGGTGTCGGCGGCGCTCGTGCGCCTGCTGAAGGAGGCGGGCGTGAGCTTCGCCATCCTGGGCAACGACGAGAAGTGCTGCGGCGATTCCGCGCGGCGCATGGGCAACGAGTTCGTCTACTTCATGCTGGCCAGCGAGAACATCGCCACGTTAGATGCCTGCGGGGTGAGAAAGATCATCGTGCAGTGCCCGCACTGCTACCAGGCCCTCGCCCGCGATTACCCGCAGCTAGGCGGCCATTACGAGGTGATCCACCACAGCGCGCTTCTGGCGCAGCTTCTGGCCGAGGGGCGGTTGCCGAAGGCGGCCGAGAAGGCGGCGGCCGAGCGCGTGTGCGTGCACGACTCGTGCTATCTGGGACGCTATCAGGGCGTCTACGACGAGCCGCGGGCCGTGGTGCGCGCCGTGGGCGGCGAGGTGGTGGAGATGGAGCGCCACGGTGCCCACAGCTTCTGCTGCGGTGCCGGCGGCGGTCGCATGTGGCTGGAGGAGGACGCCGCCTCGCGGGTGAACGTCGCCCGCGCGGCCCAGGCATTGGCCACCGCTCCCGATAAGGTGGCGACTTCGTGCCCGTTCTGCCTCACGATGCTCGCCGATGGTATGGTGTCGGAAGAAGCCGATGTCCCGGTGCGGGACATCGCCGAGATTCTGGCAGGAGCCTACGATGACTGATGCGAGGTGCACTCGGGGCGTGCGCGAGCCGCTTGAGCCCGGATGCTATGTGGAATACGCCGTGGACGACCAGGCGGGGGTGGCGGCCCGGGCCCGGGCCTACCTGACCGACCCGACCGCCGGCGAGGTGGTGGTGCCCCGCATGGCCGCCACGGTCATGCTCGTGAGCGAGGGCAAGCCCCATTTCCGCCGCTTCGAGAATCCGCTGCCGGGGGCGGCTCCCGTCGAGGAGACGGTGCCGGCGGCCCCGGTGGACGTGTTCATGCTGCGCCGGGCCTCCACGATGGCCTTCACCCCCGATGCGGTGGTGTTTCCCGGAGGCGGCATGGACGCGCGTGATTTGGACGCCGACGTGCCCTGGGGCGGTCCAGATGCGAAGGCGTGGGGGCAGGCCATGGCCGCCTCGCCCGAGCGGGCCCGTGCCGTTATCACCGCGGCGGTGCGCGAGCTGTTCGAGGAGAGCGGTGTGCTTCTGGCCACCGACCGGGCGGGAAAGTTTCCCGCCGATGCGCGCGGCGACCACTGGGCCTGCGAGCGGGCGGCCGTGGCGAGCCGCACGGTGCCCTTCGGCGCCTTTCTGGCCGAGCGGGGCCTGGTGCTGCGCAGCGACCTTTTGCGCCTGCGCTCCCACTGGGTGACCCCCGAGAGCGAGGCGCGGCGCTACGACACCTACTTCTTCCTCGCGCGGCTGCCCCGCGGCCAGCACGCCGACGGGCGCACCACCGAGGCGGTGGAGGCGGCCTGGATCGCCCCGGCCGAGGCGCTCGCCCGCTTCGATGCGGGCCTGCTGAAGCTCGTGCCGCCCACTATCTCGAACCTGACGTCTTTGGCCCGCGCCCGCTCGGTGGACGAGGCCTGGGAGCTTCCCTTCGACGGTCATGTGCGCCCCCGTCCCGTGGCGCGTCCGGGCGGGGAGGTGGCCCTCGGCTGCACGGTGGGGGAGGCGTAGGATTTATGGCCCTCTCGCGCGCCCATACGCCCGAGAACGGCGCCATGGTGGGGCCGTGGGCCCAGTGCGTGCGCCATCCCAACGCGACGCCGCTTACGTATCACGGCACCAACACCTGGATTCTGGCTCATCCGGCCGAGGAGCGCTGTGTGGTGGTGGACCCCGGTCCCGATGAGACGGCTTGCGTGGAGCGCATTGAGGCGGCGCTTGCAGCCCGCGGCCTGACGCCGTCGGCGGTGCTTCTGACCCACGACCATGCCGACCACGCCGGCTGCGCCGCGGCGTGCGCCGAGCGTTGGGGCGCGCCCGTGCTCGGATTGCGCGCCGGCACCCTTGCGCCCGGGCCGCTCGAAGTGGCAGGCGTGGGACTTTCCCTGGAGGTGCTTCCGCTTCCGGGGCACTCCAGCGATTCGGTGGCCTTCTCTGTGGGCGATGCGGACCTCGCCGTCACCGGGGACGTGCTCTTCGCCCAGAGTCCCACCATGGTGTGCTGGCCCGACGGACGCATGGGCGACTACTTGGAAAGCCTCGACGCGCTCGCGCGCTTCGTGGTCGAGCGCGGCATCGCGGTGCTCGCCACAGGTCACGGGCCGGTGATCGAGGATCCGCGCGAGCGCATCGAGATGGCCCGGTCCCATCGTGTGCGCCGTCTCAACCAAGTGGTGTCGGCGGTGCGCAGCGGCATTCCCGCCGAGGCCGGCGCGCTGGTGGAGGCCATCTACAACGACGTGGCCCCCGATCTGTACGAGGCTGCCGTGACCAGCGTGAACGCCCAGCTGCGCTATGCCTTCGACGCGGGGCTGCTGCAGGAGCCGTCCTCCTCCACCCGCCGCCGGTAGCCGGCGGGAAAGCGGGTTGGGAAAGCGCCGCGCGGGGAGGGCGCGGCGCTTTCCCAGGTTGCTTGCGATCTGGAGACGAGAGAGAAAGGAACATCAATGGCCCTAGCCTACACCGACGAGCAGAAGGAGCTCATCGCGCTCGTGCGCGATGTGGCCCGAAACGAGATCCTGCCCCATGTGGCCGCCGCCGACGAGGCCGGCGAGTGCCCGATGGAGCTGTTCCAGTGGGGCTTCGATTTGGGGCTTCACATGGTGGAGATTCCTGAGGAATACGGCGGGATGGGGCTGTCCTACGAGACCTGCGCCATGATGTTCGAGGAGCTGGCGAAGGTGGACGCCGCCTATGCCGACACTTTCGTCACCAACTTCGTGGCCTTCCGCAACATCATGCTAAACGGCACGCCCGAGCAGGCGCGCCATTTCGTGGAGATGACCGAGGAAGGGGGATTCGCCGCCTTCTGCCTGTCCGAGTCCTGCGCGGGGTCGGATGTGGCCGCCATGCGCACCACGGCGGTGCGGGAGGGCGACGAGTACGTGCTGAACGGCACCAAGACCTTCATCACCAACGGCTCCATCTCGAGCATCTACGTGGTGTTCGCCAAGACCGACCCGGCCGCCGGCGCCCGGGGCATCACGGGCTTTCTCGTGGACGGGAGCACGCCGGGCCTTTCCGCCGGCGCCAAGGAGCACAAGATGGGCTTTCGCCTGTCGGATACGAGCGAGGTGGTGCTCGACAACGTGCGCGTGCCCGCCAGCGCCGTCATCGGCGAGGAAGGCCGCGGCATGACCATCGCGCTCAACGCCCTGAACCTCTCGCGCGCCTTCATCTCCACGCTCGCAGTGGGCATCATGCAGCGCGCCCTGGACGAGGCCGTGGCCTATGCCAAGCAGCGCCGCCAGTTCGACACGCGGCTCATCGACATGCCCATGGTGCAGACCATGCTCGCCGACATGGCCATCAAGACCGAGTGCGCGCGGGTGGTGGTGAACCACTGCATGCGCCGCATGGACGCCGGCGAGATGGTGCGCAAGGAGGGCGCTATCGTGAAGACCTTCGTCACCGACGCCATGCAGGAGGTGGTCTCCAACGCCGTGCAGGTGTTCGGCGGCTACGGCTATTCCAAGGAGTACCCGGTGGAGAAGCTCATGCGCGATGCGAAGATCTTCCAGATCTTCGAGGGCTCCAACCAGATCCAGCGCATGACCATCGCCCGCGAGCTCGACCGCGAGTACAAGTAAGCGCCTTCGCATTCCCTGCTCGTCCGGCCGCCGGCGCGGGATATGCCTCCATGCTCAGACAGTCCTCGCTTGGTGGAACAGCCCACTGGGCTGTTCCAGTCGCTGCGGAACTGCGCGTGGAGGCACACCCCGCGCCGGCGGCCTGCTCGCCGTTTGTATGGAGGCATGCCCCCGCCCCCGCGGCCGGACAGCGGACTATTCCGCCTCCATGCGCTCCTTCAGTATCTGGGCCAGGATGAAGCGCTTCACCTTGCCGGTGGCGGTGACGGGAATCTCGTCGATCACCTCCACACGCTCGGGCCACAGGCGCTTGGCCACGTGGCGGTCTTTGAGGTAGGCGATGAGCTCGTCTTGGGTGGGCGGCCGCGTGGGATCGCTCGGCACCACGAAGGTGCAGATGCGCTCGCCCAAGCGCTCGTCGGGCATGCCGATGGTGGCGGAGTTCGCCAGGCCCGGGGCGCCGATGAGGTCGTCGTCGATCTCGCGGGCCGAGATGTTCTCGCCGCCGCGGATGATGACCTCCTTCTTGCGCCCGTTGATGCGGATGCGCCCTTCCTCGTCCTGGTAGCACAAATCCCCGCTGTAGAACCAGCCCTCATCGTCCAGGGCGCGGTCGGTGCGCTCGGGCTCGTTCAGGTAGCCCACGAACATATGCGGCCCGCGGGAGATCTCCTCGCCCTGCTCGCCGCGGGGCACCTCGTTGCCCGCGCCGTCGATCACGCGCACCTCGATGCCCTCGAAGGGCACGCCCGACCAGGCGCCGTCCCATTCGAGGCACTTCGCCGGCGGCACGTACACGTGCGGGCAGCTCTCCGTGGAGCCGTAGATCTCGCACAGCAGGATGCCGTGGCGCTGCGCCCGCTCGATGAGGGAGGGCGGCAGGGGAGCGCCGCCGCAGCAGAACAGGTTCAGCGTCTCGAAGGCGAGCCCGTCGCCCGTGGCCTCCAGCACGTTCAGCATGTCGAAGATGAAGGGGGTGGCCGACATGGACCAGGTGACCCCCTCGGCGTTCATGAGCTCGATGGCCTCCCGTGCGTGGAAGTCCTGCTGCAGCACGGCCCGGCCGCCCAAGAGCATGGGGGAGATGAGCCCGTGGAAGAAGCCGGTGGCGTGGTTCAGAGGCGACGGCATGAACATGACGTCGGCCTCGGTGCGCCCCAGCTCGCCGGTGAACACGCGCTCCGAGAACAGGATGTTGTTGTGGGTGAGCATGGCCTGCTTGGGCTTGCCCGTGGTGCCCGAGGTGGGCAGGATGCAGGCCACCGAGTCGGCCGAGACCGGCTCGAAGGAGCTCATCGGCGCGAAGCGCGCGAAGATGTCGGCGAAGGTGGGGAAGTCGGTGTGGCTCGGCGCCTGCTTGTCGAGCACCGCGATGGGGCCCAGCGTGGGAATGGACGCGCGCACCGCGGCGATCTGGGCCTCGTAGTCCACGTTGTGCGAGAAGGTGGGGCACAGAAACGCCCGGCTCCCCACGAGGTTCATGGCGTATTCCAGATCCATGTCGTTGTAGTTGCGCGGCACCGGGTGCATGACCGCGCCCACCTTCATGACGGCCACATACGCGATGCAGAACTCGGCCCACGTGGGGAACTGCACGGTGACTACGTCGCCGACCGAGACGCCCTCGCTCGCAAGCCATGCTGCCAGCCGTCCCGCCGCGTCGTCCACCTCCCCGTAGGTGTAGCGGCTGCCCGTGTCGTCGCAGACGTACTCGCGATCGGCGAAGCGCGCCGCCTGGGCGTGCCAGACCTCCCGGATGGAATCGGGCGTCCACCAGCCCGCTTCGTAGTACTTCCTCTTCTGCTCCTCGTTGATCTTCAGATCGGTAATCATGCAAACCCCTTTGCCGTGCACTTCGCCGCGTTTCCCCGTGCGGCGACCAATCTCGTTGCAGCCATCATACCGCCGTGCGTTGACGGCGCGTCATAGCAAGAACCGCTCATGTATCGGAAAGACCTATCGAAGCGCCGTGGCACCCGTACGCGCCTCCCATCGCGCCGGGGCACCGCCTCGAAACAGGCGGCCCTGCAAGAAAAGCGCCCAGACCGCAGGGTCCAGGCGCTTGCCGTGTCTAGGCGTTCATGCGGGCGGCCAGCTCGTCCACGAGCACGTTGCGCCGCACCTTGCCCATGAGCGTCTTCGGAATCTCCTCGATGATCTCGATGCGCTCGGGCCACAGGCGCTTGGGCACGCCTTCGCCTTCCAAGTAGGCCGTCACGCTCTCCAGCGTGGGCTCATCGCCGTCCAGCGGGGCCACGAAGGTGCAGATGCGCTCGCCCAGACGGTCGTCGGGCATGCCGATGGTGGCCGACTCGCCCACGCCGGGGCAGCCTACCAGGTTGTCGTCGATCTCGCGGGCCGACAGGTTCTCGCCGCCGCGGATGATGATCTCCTTGCGGCGCCCGTTGATGCGGATGCGCCCCTGCTCGTCCATGTATCCCAGATCGCCCGAGAACCACCAGCCGCCGTCGTCGAGGGCCTTGTCGGTGCGCTCCGGCTCGTTCAGATAGCCCACGAACTGGTGCGGCCCGCGGCTGATGTGCTCGCCCTGCACGCCTGGGGCCACGTCGCGGCCCTGCTCGTCGATGTAGCGCACCTCGATGCCGGGGAAGGGGATACCCGACCAGTCGCCGTTCCATTCCACGCACTTGCTCGGCGGCACGAACACGTGCGGGCAGCTCTCGGTGGATCCGAAGATCTCGCAGAGCAGGATGTCGTGGTTGTGCGCCCGCTCGATGAGCGCGCCGGGCACCGGGGCCCCGCCGCAGGAGTGCAGGACGTAGGTGGGCAGCGACTCGTCCGGATGCGCGTCCAGATACTTCACGATGTCGTAGATGAACGGCGTGGAGCACATGGACCAGGTGGCGCCCTCGGCGTTGATGAGGTCGATGGCGCTCTTCACGTCGAAGTCCTGCATGAGCACCGAGCGGCCGCCGAGGAGCATGGGGGCCAGCAGGCCGTGGAAGAAGCCCACGGCGTGGTTTAAGGGCGCGGGCATCCACATCACGTCGTCGCCCGTGCGCTCGAGGCCCTCCACGAACACGCGCTCGGAGAACAGGATGTTGTTGTGGGTGAGCATGACCTCCTTGGGCTTGCCGGTGGTGCCCGAGGTGGACAGCAGGCACGCCACCTCGTCGGAGGCGACAGGCGGCATCTCGTCCAAGGGCTCGGTGGCTGCCACGATCTCGGCCACGGTGGGCAGGTCGGTCTTCTTCGGGGCTTTCTTGTCCACCAGCGCGATCACCTTCAAGGTGGGAATGTCCTCGGCGATGGAGAGGATCTGGGCCTCGTAGTCCACCCCGTGGAAGTACGTGGGGCCGATGTAGGCCACCGAGCCCACGAGGTTCATGGCGTAGGTGAGGTCGACTCCGTTGAAGTTGCGGGCGAGCGACTGGATGACCGCACCGGCCTTGAAGCAGGCCACGTACGCGATGCAGAACTCGGCCCAGTTGGGAAACTGCAGCGTGACCACGTCTCCCGGCTTCACGCCCTCGCTCACCAGCCACGCGGCCAAACGGCTCGCCGCGTCGTCTACCTCCCCGTAGGTGAAGCGCGCTCCCTGGTCGTCGGCCACGTACTCCTCATCGGCGTGGGCCGCCGCGGTGCGCTCCCACACGTCGCGGATGGTGTCGGCCGTCCAGTACCCCGCTTCGTAGTACTTCCTCTTCTGCTCCTCGTTGATCTTCAGGTCGGTGATCATCGGCTTTCCTTTCCCCTGGCGTCAAAGCCATCCGTCGATGCATAGCAGAAAATCGCTTGCCTTCAGCATACAAAGATGCAAGTGGGACAGGAGCGCAAAATTGAGAAAAGATAATCGGAATATCCGATGATGTTATAGGTCAGCTTAATATCGATGAAATCTTTTACCCACAAAAATGATAAGTTGGGTAATGAAATAGACAGATACAATAATTTGTCCGTAGAAATTTGAGAATCCATGGAGCACCATGATGAGAAAGCCAAGAGGATGGAAATTCCAATGGGCTAAAAGTCAAAACTTGAGTACTTTGTACGAAAGGGGTTCACGCATGAGTGTCTATCAGGAGGCCTACCATCTGCCCGAGTTCACCTACGACTACGAGAAGCTGAAGATCGACCGTCGCGGTCCGGTCTACATCTGCTCCTTCAACGATGCCGGCAATCTGAACGCCATGTCCTACGCCCAGATGGCGGAGTTCAACGACTTCCTCATCAAGGTGCGCATGGACAAGGACTGCCGCGTCATCGTGCTGACCGGCGAGGGCAAGTCCTTCTGCGCCGGCTTCAACCTGAACGACCTTGCCCTGGAGCCCCCCGAGGACATGGGCCGCATCCAGCGCGACTTCTACATCATGCAGCGCATGTGCTCCGACCAGATCATCAACATGCGCCGCTGCGAGCAGCCCATCATCGGCGCCCTGAAGGGCTTCGCCGTGGGCGGCGGCCTGTCCATCTCCTGCGCCTGCGACATGCGCGTGCTCGGCGAGTCCTACAAGATGAACGCCGGCTACCTGTCCATCGGCTACACCGGCACCGACATGGGCGGCTCCTTCTTCCTCCCGAAGATCGTCGGCTATGCCCGCGCCTGCGAGATCCTCATGAACCCGGCCCGCTTCGACGCCCAGAAGCTCTACGAGTGGGGCTTCGCCAACCGCGTGGTGGCCGACGACGACGTGCTCGAGACCGCCGTGGCCATGGCCGAGGAGATGTGCCGCGAGACCGCCCCGTTCGGTTTGCGCCTGACCAAGGAAGCCCTGCAGTGCTCGCTGGACGGCACCTCCTTCGAGAACTGCATCAAGATGGAGAACCGCAACCAGGTGCTGGCCTCCAACACCAACGACGGCATCATGGGCACGCTGAAGATGAACCCGAAGAACCGTGCCGACGTGAAGGAGAACCCCGAGAAGTACGCCTTCCACAACATGTAGTCTGCGGGCGGCAAAACCGCACCGTACCTCCGGAGCCCCGCAGCCCAAAAGGCCGGGGCTTCTTTCTTTTCTTGTTGGACACCACCGCGGGGTGAGCCGCGCGGTACCTTGATTCGCTGGGACAGCCTTCGCTTGGCGTCCGGTCCTCTCATATGGCGGAGAACATGTTCTCCGGAAAAAAAGGGGAGCGCCGCCCGAAGACGGCGCTCCCCCTCATACGTTGCTTCCCGCAGTGGGAAGGATGCCGGTGTTGACGTGCCCTAGGCCAGCGCGTAGGTGGCGGCGTTGGTGCCGGCGTTGCGGCCGAAGGTCATGCAGTCGGCGATGGCGTTGCCGCCCAGGCGGTTGGAGCCGTGGATGCCGCCCGTGACCTCGCCGGCGGCGTACAGGCCGGGGACGACCTCGCCGTCGGCCGAGACGGCCTCGGACTCGACGTTCACGTGGATGCCGCCCATGGTGTGGTGCACGGTGGGCACCTTGCGGCAGGCGTACCAGGGGCCGTCCACCATCTCGGCGTCGGCGGTGTTGTCGGCCACGAAGCCGAACTCGTCCTCGGCGCCGCCCACCACGGCGTTGTAGGCGTCGATGGAGGCCTGCAGGTTCGCGGCGTCCACATCCATGGCGGCCGCCAGGTCCTCAACCGTCTCGCCCGTCACGATGTGGCCGAGCGCCAGCATGTTGTTGATCGTGGCGCCGTTGTCGTCGGGCTCGTCGGGGTCGGGGTAGCGCAGGGTGTTCACGACGACCCAGTAGGTGCCGTCGGGCTGGGCGAAGATGTTCTTGCACAGCACGTCGCGCTCGGCGCCCTCGTTCACGAAGCGCTTGCCGTCGGTGTTCACGAAGATGCGGTTACGGCCGGAGGTGCGGATGTCTTCCATGAGGCCTGTGCCCGGAGTGCCGCAGGGATGCAGCTGGATGTCGGACAGGCCGATAAGCTCGGCGCCGGCGCCCTCGGCGAGCGCGAGGCCCTCGCCCTGGGCGCAGGGCTTGATGTTGGTGCATCCGATGGAGTCGTCGAGCACGACTTCCTTCCACACGCCGTCGTTGACGGACTGGCGGTACTCCACGTTGGCGCCGAAGCCGCCGGTGGCGATGATGGTGGCCGGGGCGTTCACCGTCACCTCGTCGCCGCCGTCGTAGAGCGCCTTCACGCCCACGACCGCGCCGGCGTCGTCGGTGATGAGCTCGGTGGCCTGCATGTCGTTCAAAAGCGTGATCTTGTCGGCGTTGTCATCGATGAACTGCTGGAACGAGCGGATGTAGGTGTTGCCCGAGGGGGTGGCGGGGTAGTGGCTGCGCTGGCCGAGGGAGCCGGTGGCGCTGCCGCACTCGTCCTTGAACTCCACGCCCAGGCTCTCCAGCCAGTGGACGGAGTCGAGGGCGTTGTCGGTCAGATAGTGCACCAGCTCCGGGGTGCCCTGCTCGTGGCCGCCCTTGATGGTGGTGTCGTAGAAGGTCTCGATGGAGTCCTCGATGCCCTGCTTCTCCTGGCGCTCCGGGTCCACGGCGTTCAGCGCGCCCTCGGACACGTTGGTGGAGCCGCCGGTGATGCCGCACTTCTCCAGCACGATGACGTTCGCGCCGGCCTGCACGGCCGCGATGGCCGAGGCCAGGCCCGCGCCGCCGCCGCCCACGACGCACACGTCGGCGTCGTAGGTCTCCTCGACGGCCGGCTTCTCGGGGGCCGGGGCCTCCTCGAGCGCCTCGAGGGCACCTGCCTGCTCGGCGCACTCCTTGAGGCCCTCCTGCAGCGACATGGAGGACAAGGTGGCGCCGGTCACGGTGTCGATGTTGATGGTCTGGTTCTCCACCACCTGGTCGGAGAGGGCCTTCAGGGCATCGGCGCCCACGCCCAAGGATTCCTGGTTGCTCGCGGTGTCGATGGCGGTGATGGCGTCGTCGGAGAAGGTGACCGAGAGGGTGTAGGGCGCGTTGTGGCCGGTTACCTCGGCGGTGTAGGTGCCGGCCTTCCAGCCGCCGGCGGCGCTCTCGGCTCCGGTGTGCGGGGCACAGCTGGTCAGGCCGAAGCTGGCCAGGCCGCCCCAGATGCCGAGCACGGCGGCACCCTTGCAGAAGGTACGGCGGGAAATGCCGTTCGCCGGGATAGAAGTAGATGTGCGGGTCATGATTTGCCTCCTTTACTGGCACTGCGGGACAAGGCAAGGGGAGAGTCGCTCGGCCAGCCGGAATTGGCATTGCCTCTACACCAAGGGCTCTGGCGATTACCTTGCCCTGACTTTAGTGCGCTGGAGGGCAGTAACGCTGCGTCAACTGGTCACTGTTGTTCATGTGCATATTGTGTGTTGACGATTTGAAACTTATGTTAAGGAAAGCGGAGGCCGCGAGGGCCTCCGCCAAGGGACTATTCGGGGAAGAAGACGTCCATGCGCGCGTTTTTCCGCTGCTTGCCGATGAGGCTGCCGATGAGCATGAGAACCCCGGCCACGCCGATGCCAATGACGATCTGGTGCAGGTCGGTCACCCTCACGCCCAGCGCCATGGTGACGCAGTAGGCTGCCGTTCCGCCCACGAGCGACCACAGGGCGCCCATGGAGTTCGCCTGCTTCCAGAACAGGCCGCAGACCAGCACGAAGAAGAAGGCCGTCTCCAAGCCGCCGAAGGCGAACATGTTGATCTTCCAGATGACATCGGGGGGCACGACGGCCAGCACGAACACGCCGGCACCCACCACGAGGGTCACCAGCTGGCTCCAGAAGGCCACCTTGCGCTCGTTGGGGGCGATGCCGCGGCTGGCGCAGGCCTGGAGGCACAGGTCCTTGATGATGGCCGACGACGAGGAGATGAGCAGCGACGACACCGTGGAGATGGAGGCGGCCACCGGGCCTATGATGGCGATGCCCGCAAGCACCGGGGGCAGCGAGGAGACCACGGCGGTGGGGATGATGTTGTCCACGCTGTTGCCGTAGGCCGCGATGTCCTCGGTGAGCACGCCGGCGGCCAGCACGCCCAAGGTGGTGACGCCGATCATCATGGCACCGATGATGACAGTGCCCCAGATCATGGCGCGGTGCAGCGACTTGGTGTCCTTGTAGCCCATGGTGCGCACCACCGACTGGGGCAGCACGAAGGTGAACACGCCCACGAGCAGCCACTGGCTCACGTAGAGCGAGGGGGGCATGGCGCCTCCGGAGAAGGGCTCGAGCATCTCGGGGCTCTTCACGGCCAGGGAGTGCATGATGGCCTCGTAGCCGCCGCCGGCCTCCAGGATGCCCGCCGCGAGCACGCCGATGCCCACGAGCATCATGATGCCGCAGAGCGTGTCGGTGACGGCCACGCCGCGGAAGCCGCCGATGACGGTGAACAGGATGGCGGCGATGCCGAACAGCATGAGGCCCACGGTGTAGGAGTAGCCGGTCACGGCCTCGAAGAGCTTCGCCCCGCCGACGAACTGGGCCACCATCGTGGCAATGAAGAACAGCACGATGACGAGGGCCGACAAGTTGGCGAGCAGGTTCGACCCGTAGCGGGCGCGCACGACGTCCACCACGGTGACGGCGTCGATCTTGCGGGCGATGAGCGCCATCTTCTTGCCGAAGATACCGTAGAGCAGCACGAGGGCCGTCACCTGCACGACGGCCATGTACACCCAGCCGAAGCCGATCTCCCAGGCCTGGCCCGGGCCGCCCACGAACGAGCTCACCGACCCGTAGGTGGCGATGGTGGTCATGGCCAGCACGAAGCCGCCGAGGGCGCGGTTTCCGATGAAGTAGCGGTTCACGAAGGTGCCGCCGCGGGCCCGGCTGCGGGCGCGCACGACGATGGAGGTGATGAGGGCCACCAGCAGGAAGACGCCCAGGGGCGCCAGGGGCGCGAGCGCCTCGATGGCGGCGGGGTCGGCGAGGGTGCCGAGGTCGGGCAGCGAGGCGAAGATGGCGCTCAGGTCGAAGTTATCCACGGAAGGCCTCCTCGGTCATCGTCGGGGCGGTGCGGCCGGGGACGCCGGCGGCGGGAGCCGCGGGGGACGCGGGAGTTGCAGGGGCCGCCGCGCCGGGGCGGACAACGCCGGCATCGGCTGCCGGGGCAGCGGGCGCGGGCTCCTCGTCATCGTCGTCGAGGCTGAAGTTCGCGAACACGCCGCATCCGAGCACGAGGGAGGCGAGCACCGCCATGAGCCAGGTACCGATGCAGCCCCCGATGATCCAGACGGGGGTGGAGAACACGCGGATGTCGCTGTCGGCCAGGCCGATGCCCCAGGACAGCCAGGTGACCGCGATGATGACGACCGCTGCCACCGTGGCGACGGCCTCCCGGTTCGCCTGTCTCATCTTGGCGGCGTAGGTGGTGAACTTTCTCTTGCCCATGGCATTCCTCTCACGAAAAATGGCACCGAGGGCAGTGTACCCTCGGTGCCACGACCTCGGCAACGGAAACGGCGAGAATCTGGTAAGTGACTACAACGCGGCGTCCCTGATCACGTCGATGAACTTCTGGCGGTCCCACTGGCCCAGGTCGCCCTCGGCGCGGTCGCGCACGCTCACGACGCGCTCCTCCACTTCCTTGTCGCCGAGCACCACCATGTAGGGGATCTTCTGGCTCTGGGCCTTCGCGATCTTCACCTTCATGGGCTCGTTGGCGTCCATCACCTCCACGCGGCCGCCTACGGCCTTCAGCTCGCCGGCGAACTCGGCGGCGGCTTCCTTGTGGCGGTCGGCGATGGGGATGACGGCCACCTGCACCGGCGCCAGCCACAGCGGCAGGGCGCCCGCGTAGTGCTCGATGAGGATGCCGAGGAAGCGCTCGATGGAGCCGAAGATGGCGCGATGGAGCATCCAGGGGCGCTCCTCGGTGTTGTCCTCGGTGCGGTAGGTCAGTTCGAAGCGCTCGGGCATGTTGAAGTCCACCTGCACGGTGGAGCACTGCCAGGTGCGCCCGATGGCGTCCTTCACCTTGATGTCGATCTTCGGGCCGTAGAAGGCGCCGTCGCCCTCGTTGATGTCGTAGGCCAGGCCGCGGCGCTTGCACGCCTCCATGAGAGAGTCGGTGGCGTGCTCCCACATCTCGTCGGTGCCGATGGACTTGTCGGGGCGCGTGGAGATCTCAGCCTCGTAGGTGAAGCCGAAGGTGCCCATGATGTAGTCCACCAGCTCGAGGATGGCCACCACCTCGTCGACCACCTGGTCCTTCGTGCAGAACACATGCGCGTCGTCCTGGGTGAAGCCGCGGGCGCGCAGAAGCCCGTGCACCACGCCGCTCATCTCGTGGCGGTACACCGTGCCGAACTCGAAGTAGCGCAGCGGCAGGTCGCGGTAGGAGTGCAGCTCGTTCTTGTACAGCAGCACGTGCCCCGGGCAGTTCATGGGCTTCACGCCGTACTCGGAGTAGCGCGGCTCCTCGTCGGTTCCCTCGTTGATCTGGAAGAAGTACATGTTCTCATGGTAGAAGCCGTAGTGGCCCGAGGTCTTCCACACGTCGGCGTTGTAGATGTGCGGGGTGATGACCTCCTCGTAGCCGCGCTCGTACAGATCGCGGCGCAGCCATTCCTGCAGGGTGCGGATGACCCGCGCGCCCTTGGGAAGGTAGAGCGGCAGGCCCACGCCGGCCATGGGCTCCATCATGTAGATGCCCAGCTCGCGGCCCAGCTTGCGGTGGTCGCGCTTCTCGGCCTCGGCCAGGTTGTGCAGGTACTCCTCCAGGTCCTTCTTGTTGAAGAAGGCGGTGCCGTAGATGCGGGTGAGCATCTCGTTGTCGGAATCGCCCTTCCAGTAGGCACCGGCGGTCTTCATGATCTTGAAGGGGCCGATCTTGCCGGCGGAGGGCATATGCGGGCCGCTGCACAGGTCCACGAAGTTGCCGTGGCGGCGGATGACGATCTCCTCGTCGGCGGGTAGGTCGTCGATGTGCTCGGCCTTCAGGCGCTGGTCGGCGAAGATGGCCTTGGCCTCATCGCGGCTGACCACCTCGCGCGCGAAGGGCTCGTCGCGCTTCACGATCTCGGCCATCTTCTCCTCGATGGCGGCGAAGTCGTCAGGCGAGATGGAGGTGCCCTCGGGCAGCGCGAAGTCGTAGAAGAAGCCGTCCTCGGTCTGGGGGCCGAAGCCGATCTGGGTGCCGGGGTAGAGCTCTTGGACCGCCTCGGCCATCACGTGGGCGGCCGAGTGGCGCATAATGCCCAGCGCCTCGGGGCTCTTCGCGGTGATGATCTCGACGGTGGCGCCGTCGGCGACAGGCGCATCCAGATCGGCGAAGGCGCCGTCGACCTTCCCGCCGAGCGCCGCGCGCGCCAGGCCCGCTCCGATGGAGGCGGCCACGTCGGCGACGGTGGCGCCCTCTTCCAGGGTCTTCTTCGATCCGTCGGGCAACACGATTTCCATACTGGTTCCTTTCCGGCGCCGGGTGCAGACAGAGCACCTGCGCCTTTCCGCCCGGGCGTTGACTACCGGGGCGACTGACATGGCGGCCGGCATGTCCGGCCCTTCCTTATTAAAACAGAGCCGCCGGGGCAGCTCTGCTCTAATCGTAAAACAATGGGGAAACAAAACAAGCTGTCTCCCGATCCCGATGACGCGGTGTCGCGCGGCGGGGCGGCTACTTCTTCTGGGAAGCGGAGCCTGAGCCTGACCGCGAGGAGCGGTTGCCGCCCGAGCGGCGGGACCGGCCGTTCGAGGAGGGGGCGGGGGAGGAGGAGCCCACGGGGGTGGCGCAGTAGGGGCACACCGTCCAGGAGGGCTCGAGCGCGTGGTTGCAGCGCATGCAGAGGTTCTTCAGCTGGGTGTGGCAGTTCGGGCACAGCACGAAGTCGGCCTCCACGGGGTACCCGCACGCGGCGCACTCGCCGTACTTCATGAGCTGGCGCTGCTTCAGCGCGATCTCCAGCTCCTGCTCGTCGCGGTCGAGCTGCAGCAGCGGGGGGCGCAGAAGACAGTAGGCGATGACACCGAGGACCGGAACGAGGGCCACGACGGCCCAGATGTACCACATGGTGCCGCGCAGGTAGGCGTCGCGCACCACCCAGACGATGGAGAGCACGTACAGGATGACCAGGAGCACCAGCACGACGGTAAACGCAGCTTGCAGCTCCGGGGTCCAAAGCTGGGACAAAAGCTCGCTCATGAAAACCTCTTCTTCGCATTTGCGGGGGCGCGCTGCCTCGCGGCGCAGGCGTGCCCGATACCATGACTCGGATCATCGCGTTCGATGACACGGGCACATAGTATAGCAAAAAAGCAGACGCGCGCCCGATGGCTGCACGAATGCACCGCATATCCCGCTATCGGCGCGTCGTCGGAGGCGAGGCGTGCCCTATCGCCCGTCGTCGTCGGCCTCGGGCGCGACAGGGCAGACGCCGCCGGGGCAGCGCTGGGTCAGGTCGAAGGAGGCGAGTTGACCGGTGCCCTCGGCCTTGCGGCGCGCCTTCAGCTGGCGGTGCAGGTCCCGCTCCTGGCGGTGGTGCTCGGCCAGGATATGCGCGGCGGCCCGGGGGCGCTCGCGGATCTCGCGGAAGGCCCGGCCCAGGTCGGCGTTCACCGAGCGGGCGGTGACGGAGGCCAGAAGCGGCATGATGAACACGGTGATGCCGCCGGCGGCCACGAGGACGCTGGCCGTGGACTGGTCCATGGCCCCGGCTGCCACGGCCACGGTGGTTACCGCCACGATGATGGGCAGGGCCGTGGTGCAGTAGAAGGCCACGGTGAGGCGCTCGGGCACCGTCATGTCGCGCGAGTCGCGCCCGAGGGACAGCGACACGAAGATGGGCAGCGCGCGCACGAACAGCAAAAGCGCGATGAACATGAGCAGAAGCCCCGGGTTGGCCGTGACGGCTCGCATGTCGATCTTCGCGCCCGATATGACGAAGAACAGCGGGATGAAGAAGCCGTAGGCCATGGCCGAGTGCTTCATCTCCAGGGTGGGGTTGCCCTCGGGGATGAGATAGCGCATGATGAAGCCGGCGGCGAAGGCGCCCAGCACGATATCGAGATCGAACAGGGCCGAGATGGCCGTGAGCCCGACGAGCAGCAGGTTCACCGTGCGCACGAGCATCTGCGCGTTGGTGTTGGCGTTCTCTATGACGAAGCGGAACAGCCAGCTGCCCACGCGGCGCGCGTGCTTGGGCAGCACCGCTGCCGCGAGCGCGATGGCGATGAAGGCCAGAAGGATGAGCATGGTCTCCCACTTCGCCCGCGTGGAGAGCAGAAGCGTCATGGCCAGCACGGGCAGAAGCTCGCCCCAGGTGCCGTAGGCCAAGATCTCGGTGCCGATGCGCGTGTCCATGAGGCCGCGCTCCTGCAGGATGGGCAGAAGCGTGCCGAGCGCGGTGGTGGTCAGCGCGATGGCCACGGCCATGCCGTCCACCGAGAACACCGAGAACGACGGCCACGCCACCACCACGAGAAAGGCGATGGCGAAGGTGATGAACCACGTGGCCGCCCCGCGCTTGCCCTCAGAGCCTGTGAGGTTCTTCGGGCTGATCTCGTAGCCGGCCAGAAGGAACAGGAAGGCCAGGCCCAGATCGGACAGGAGCGCGGTGGCATCGGTCACGTGCACGATGTTCAGCAGGTGCGGGCCGGTAAGGGCGCCGGCGGCCAGCAGAAGCACGGTCTCGGGGACCGCCTTGTTGGGGATGAGCTTGCAGATAATGGGGCAGACAAACGCGATGAGTGCGATGATCGCGAGGGATACGAGGTCGGTTACCATGATCTTCTCCTAGAGCGCGCCCGGCGGCCGGATGCATACGTGAACACCCTGCATGATACCCCCTCCCGCGTCCTTGCGGGCGAACGGGCGCTGTCGGCGACGGCACAATTTTGTGTCAAACGATCAACAATCGGATTCGCGTGCGCCGTCTCCGAGAGGCCGCGCTACAATTTGCGGGAGTTTCAGGAAGGGGCCTGCGCCGCGGCGCGCCCCGCGTACCTTCTAGGAGGTTCTTATGGCAGAGGTAATCAAGTCCGCCGACGAGTTCGAGGCCAAGGTGCTCAAAGCGCAGGGCCCGGTTCTCGTGGACTTCTTCGCCACCTGGTGCGGCCCGTGCCGCATGGTGGCGCCCGTGATCGACGAGATCGCCGCCGAGAAGGCCGGCGAGGTGTCCGTCTACAAGGTGGACATCGACCAGAGCCCTGATCTGGCCTTCAAGTACCAGGTCTCCAGCGTGCCCACCCTCATCGTGTTCGAGAACGGCCAGGTGAAAAACGAGCGCCTCGGCGCCCAGCCCAAGCAGAACATCCTGGCCATGCTGTAGGGTTCTCCCAACTCGGGAGGACTCGCGTTCGCAGCCGACTTCGCGCTGGTCCCGCTGCGAACGCGGCTGCAGAAGCAGAGAGGACGACGCGCGCGGGTCGGTACGATCCCCGCATCGCTGCCGCTGAAGTGGAATCTGCTTCTTAACGGCCGCGTTCTCCGCGGGGCGTTCAGACGTCTGCGAACGCGAGCCCTCCCGAGCTTCGGGCGCTACGTCCCGAGGGAGCGTGGAAGAGGCAGAAGCATAAAGATGAGAACAGGGGCGACCTTCCGGTCGCCCTTTTCCGAAAGGGGAGTATTTATGGCAGGACAGACTGAGACCGCAGGGCATGAAGTGCTGGATGTGGCTATCATCGGCGCCGGGCCGGCGGGGCTCACGGCGGCGCTGTACGCCTCGCGGGCGGGGCTTTCCTGCGCCATGTTCGAGATGCTCTCGCCCGGCGGCCAGTGCGCCCAGACCGAGCACTTGGAGAACTACCCGGGCTACACGCGCTCCACGAGCGGCTTCGAGCTTTCCATGGACATGTACGACCAGGCGTCCTCCTTCGGTGCGGGCACTATCTCCGAGGAGGTGACAGCGGTCGACTTCTCCGCCGAGCCGAACAAGCTGACCACGCCCTTCGGCACCTATTTCGCCCGCACGGTCATTGTGGCCACGGGCGCGAAGGCGGCCCAGCTGGGGCTGCCCCGGGAAGAGGAGCTGCGCGGGCGGGGCGTGTCCTACTGCGCCACGTGCGACGGCAACTTCTTCCGCGATAAGGACGTGGCGGTCATCGGCGGCGGCAACACGGCGGCGGCCGATGTCATCTACCTGGCGCGCATCTGCCGCAAGGTGTATCTGGTGCACCGCCGCGACAAGCTGCGGGCCACGGCCATCTACCACCAGCGCCTGGCCGAGCTCGATAACGTGGAGATGTGCTGGGACAGCGTGGCCGAGGAGTTCCTCACCGAAGGCGAGGAGCGGCCCCGCGTGAGCGGCCTGCGCATCCGCAACGTGAAGACCGATGAGGTGCGCGACCTGGACGTGTCGGCCGTGTTCATCGCCGTGGGCATGCGGCCCAACACCGAGTTTCTGGGCGGGGCGCTCGCGTTGGACGCGGGCGGCTACATCATCGCCGACGGCTCGGGCCGCACCGCCACCGCCGACGTGTTCGCGGCGGGGGACGTGCGAAGCAAGGAGCTGCGCCAGGTGGTGACCGCCGTGGCCGACGGCGCCAACGCCGCCGAGAGCGCCGCCGACTTCCTGAACGCGTAGGGGGCGACGTCTGCCGCGCTGCGGGGAATTTCCCCATAATGGGCAAGTTTTGCCTGATTTCCAACAGGCGCGCGGCGCTTGGGGCTTGCGGTCACCTGTCTGCGGCATGTTTCGGCTGTTTTCCAACGTTCCGATGCCCTGCAAGGCCTCGCAATGCGGCGGCCGTGTTGGAAATCGAGGAAAACTTGCCAACAGCGAAGGATCGCGCGGCTCCAGGGAAGGCGCCCGCGGGCGCCCGCACCCTGTTCTTTTGCCGAAGGGCGCGGCGCGCGGGATGCCTTCTGCTAGAATGTAGCGTTGCGCCTGCGGGCGCCGTTGAACCTACCCGTTTCACGCAAAGGACGCACCCATGCAGGAAACTGATATGAAGGAGAAGCTCGTCAAGATCATCGAGGCTTACGACGAGCTGCAGGCCAAGATGGGCGACCCGGCCGTGCTGGCTGACCAGAAGGAGTACAACCGCCTGGCCAAGGAATATGCCTCCCAGGGCCCGCTGGCCAAGAAGGCCGCCGAGTACGTGGCCGCCATGGATGACCTGGAGGCGGCCAAGGAGATGCTCTCAGACGCCGACATGAAGGAGTTCGCCCAGGAGGAGATCGCCGGCATCGAGGCGCGCCTTCCCCAGCTGGAGGAGGACATCAAGTTCATGCTCATCCCGGCCGACCCGGCCGACGAGAAGGACATCATCGTGGAGATCCGCGCCGCGGCCGGCGGCGACGAGGCCGCCATCTTTGCCGGCGACCTGTACAAGATGTACGAGCGCTTCGCCGCATCCCAGGGCTGGAAGACCGAGACCATGGACGCCTCGCCCTCCGAGGCCGGCGGCTTCAAGGAAGTGCAGTTCAAGGTGAAGGGCGACCATGTGTACTCGGTCATGAAGTTCGAGAGCGGCGTGCACCGCGTGCAGCGCGTTCCCAAGACCGAGAGCCAGGGGCGCATCCACACCTCCACGGCCACGGTGGCGGTGCTGCCCGAGGCCGACGAGGTGGAGGTGGAGATCAACGAGAACGACCTGCGCATCGACGTGTACCGCGCCGGCGGCCCGGGCGGCCAGTGCGTGAACACCACCGACTCGGCCGTGCGCATCACGCACCTGCCTTCCGGCTTGGTGGTGCAGTCCCAGGACCAGAAGTCCCAGCTGCAGAACAAGATCGCGGCCATGGCCGTGCTGCGCGCCCGCCTCTACGAGAAGATGCTCGCCGAGCAGCAGGCCGCCGAGGGCGCCGAGCGCCTGGCCCAGATCGGCTCGGGCGATCGCTCCGAGAAGATCCGCACCTACAACGGCCCCCAGGACCGCGTGACCGACCACCGCATCGGCTTCAACTCCACCTACAACGGCGTGCTTCTCGGCGACAACCTGGGCGATGTGATCACGGCCTTGCAGGCCGCCGACCGCGCGCAGAAGCTGGAGGCGGCCGTTTAGCGGCTTTTACGGCTCCGACGGCCCGGCCAGTCGGCAAGGGCGCCGTGCTCAGACAGTCCTCGCTCGGCGGGAATGTCCACTGGACATTCCCGTTCGCTGCGGAACTCCGCGCGGACTCTCGCCGACTGGCCGGGCCTGGCTCTTCTTTTGGTTGAAAGGCGCATGTTTGCATGGCTGACTGGACGATAAAATCTGCTCTGGAGTGGACTGAGGGGTATCTGACCGAGAAGGGGGATGAGAACCCGCGGTTGTCGGCGCAGTGGCTCTTGTCCGAGGCGACGGGGCTCTCGCGCATGCATCTGTTCGTCAACTATGATAGGCCGCTCTCCGAGGACGAGCGAGGGACGCTGCGCGAGTTCGTGCGGCGGCGCGGGGCGGGGGAGCCCTTGCAGTACATCACCGGTGAGGTGGCCTTTCGCCATATTGCGGTGAAGGTGCGGCCCGGGGTGCTCATTCCGCGGCCTGAGACCGAAGTGCTCGTGAGCGAGGTGCTGGCGACGCTGCCCGCGCCCGGTCGGCGCGAGGCCCAGTGGAACGCTGAGGCCGCCGAGCAGGAGCGCGAGGCCGTTGCCGCTGTGAAGAAGGCTCTGGAAGAGGCGGGAGAGGCCCTTGCCGAGAACCAGCGGCCCTTCAGCTTGGAAAACTCGGCCTCGGACCATCCGGGTGGGCTAAAGTCCGCCCCTGCGGAAGGCGCCGCACCCGGCCGCCCCATAGGGGACGGTTCCGAGACTGGGGGAGGTGATCCTGGAGGGGACGGTTTCAGCCGTCCCGCAGCGGCCGGGGAAGTCGCAGGGTGCACGGCCGATCATCCCGCATCGGCTGGCAGCGCCGCAGAGGACGCGCCCGTGCGCCCTCTGCTGGTGGCCGACCTGTGCACCGGATCCGGCTGCATCGCCTGCTCGCTGGCCTACGAGCATCCCGATGTGCGCGTGATCGCCACTGATATCGAGCCTAAGGCCGTGGCACTCGCCCGCGAGAACGCCGACGCCCTGGGACTTTCCGATCGCGTGGCCGTGCTGGAATGCTCGCTTGGCACCGGGATTGGCGAAAAGCGCATGGGCACCTTCGACGCCGTGGTTTCCAACCCGCCCTATGTGCCCACCTCTGTACTGGCCGACATTCCCCGCGAGGTGGCCGATTTCGAGCCGGCGCTCGCGCTGGACGGCGGGGCCGACGGGCTGGATGTGTTCCGCCCCCTCGTGGCATGGGCCGCACGCGCTCTAAGGGCCGGAGGCGTGCTCGCCTGCGAGCTGCACGAGGGGCACCTGGAGGCCGCCCGCGCCGTGGCGGAGGCTGCGGGCTTCGCCGATGTGCGCATCGTGGACGACCTGGCCGGTCGTCCCCGCGTGCTGGTGGCGCGCAGACGGTTCTGATTGCCCCTCGTCCGAGGGCGTGTGCGAAAAAGAGCCCCTTGATTGCGAAAAGTCGCCGTTTGCGCGGCCGCATTCGGTGCTCGGTGCCTGTTTTCCGGGAAAAACGGGGAAAATAGGCTCGAAAGACGCACGTTGCGCCGTTTTCGGGGCGACTTTCCGTCATTAGGGGGCCGAATTCTGCTCAAGTGGCCTTCTTGTGGCGACTTTCCGTTATCGGATGGCCGAATTCGGCGCTGGTACCCTCCTTACGGCGACTTTCCGTTATCGAGAGACGCTCGGCGACAATGGGGCTACGGCGGCAATGGGACAGAGAGGAACGCGAATGGCGATCGAGAATTTGCGGGACGTGCTCAACGAGGCGCAGGCGGTGATGGAGGAGCGGCTCGGGGGCTTCAAGCCCGAGGTCGGCCTCATCTTGGGATCGGGCCTGGGCCCTCTGGCCGAGCGCATCGCCGATCCCGTCTTCATCCCCTTCGGCGGGGTGCCCGGCATGGGCACGTCCACGGCCTCGGGCCATGTGGGGCGTTTCGTGGCGGGCATGCTCGGCGGCAAGCGGGTGCTCGCTATGCAGGGGCGCCTGCACGGCTATGAGGGCTATACGGCCCAGGAAGTGGCCTTTCCCGTGTGGCTTATGGAGCGGCTCGGCGTGGGCATGCTCATCACCACCAACGCCGCCGGAGCCATCAACGAGTCGTACCGGGTGGGCGAGTTCTGCATCATGGCCGATCAGCTGAACTTCACGGGGCGCAACCCCGTTACAGGCACCGAGCCCGACGCCATGGCGATGCGCTTCTTCTCCATGATGGATGCCTACGACCCAGCGCTGCGCGCGCTGGCCCATCGCGTGGCCGATGAGCGCTCCATTCCCGTGCAAGAGGGCGTGTACCTGGGGCTGTTGGGTCCCTCCTTCGAGACGCCGGCCGAGATCCGGATGTTCCGTGCCTGGGGCGCCGACACCGTGGCCATGTCGGTGTGCGAGGAGGTCATCGCCGCGCGGCACGTGGGGATGCGCGTGCTCGGCATCTCGCTGGTCAGCAACATGGCCTGCGGGGTTGAGGGCGCAAGCCCCTCGGATGAGGAAGTGCACGAGGTGGGCGTGGCCCGCCAGGAGGACTTCTGCCGCCTCATCGAGGGGATTTTGGAAGCCCTGTAGGACTCGGCTCGGGGGAGCTTTTAGGCCAGGGCGATGGTGCGGATGTCGCGGGGCACGTCGGCGCCGGCGTACAGGATGCCCTCCTCCACGAGCTCGGCCCCGATGGCGGCGTAGCCTGCGGCAGCCTCGCGGTTGCCCTCGATCTCCTCGGGCGTGAGCGCGCGGCGCACCTTCGCGGGCACGCCCACCACGAGCGAGCCCTCCGCCACAACCATGCCCTCGGTGACGAGCGCCCCGGCGGCCACGAGCGAGTTGTCGCCGATCACGGCGCCGTTCATCACCACGGCGCCCATGCCCACGAGCACGTTGTCGCCGAGGGTGCAGCCGTGCACCACCGCCCCGTGCCCGATGGTCACGCCGCGGCCCACGATGCAATCCTGATCGTAATCGAGGTGCAGGCAGCTGTTTTCCTGCACGTTGGAGCCCTCGCCGATGCGAATGCGGCTGCCGTAGTCGCCGCGCAGGGTGGCGTTGAACAGGATGGTGGCGTTCTCGGCCACTTCCACGTTGCCCACGAGGGTGGCGTTCGGCGCGATGCGGCAGGCGGGATGCAGTTTCACGTTGCGGTAGGTCATGGCGTCTCCTTCGGCGGGGGAATGGGCGCGCCGGCGGCCGGCGCGATGCGATGTTCGCTTGCTTTCCCTACCTTAGCGCTCCCGGCGATCGGAGGAAACACCCAAACTGCCCGAACCGTTGCGTTCGTGCTCGCGCACCGTGTCGAAGGGGCCGATCTCGTAGCCTGCAGGCGCGGGATCCGCTGCCGCGGGGATGCCGCGCCCGAAAGCTGCTAGGCGGCGGACACCTCGTAGGCGGCCAGGGCGGCGCCGGTGATGTCGTCGAAACTCCAGCTCTTCGCCGTGCGCGCCGCGCTGGTCGGATCGTGGAGCACGATGCGGCTGTTGCCGTCGATGTCGTCGAGGACGACGACGCTGGCCACGGGGGCGAAGGTGTCGGGCTCCGTCACGACGATGACGGGGATGTTCGAGACGATGGCCCGGCGCAGGGCGTGGTCGTCCACCTCGATCAGCTTCAGCGAGAGGCCGAACTCGGAGGCCGCCTCGGCGAGGAAGGTCTGCACCGTGTCGGCACCGGCGGCCGTCAGGTCGTGGTCGGTGGCCCACTGGGCGAAGTCCGCCGGGGTCTTGGCGGTATCTCCCGTGACGGCCACGTAGGCCATGGCGAAGCCTGTGGGCGCCGCACCCGCTTCTCCCAGGGTCGCCTGGCCGTAGGGGATGTCAGCCCAGGCGGCATCGGCTTGGTACAGGGAGGGTATCTCGCCGGCCTTCCACTGACTTGCTGGAGTGCTCGTCGGCGCGGCCGTCTCGGCGGTCTCGTAGGGGGAGTTGGCCGAGGCGGTGGCGGGCGCCAAGCAGAAATAGGCCGCGAGGGCCGCCAGCGTGAGCAGGAGGGCCGCCCCCGCCGCCGCGACGGCGAGCGCGAGCCCGCGGTGGGCGCGCATCATGGCGGGCAGCCCCACGGCGCGCAGTTCGTCCCAGTCGGAGCGGTCGGTAACATAGCCGCGGAAGGCGCGCCACGAGGGCGCGTCCAGAGGATAGGCGCCCCGGCGGGCCCGGGTGGCGATGACGGCATCGGCCTGCACTGCGCCGCCGTCGGGGGAGAGGGGCTCGCTCGTGGCGGGGAGCACCCGGCCGCGGTCCCGGCGCGCAGGCGCGGTCGCCGGGGTGGGCCCCAGGGCGTCCCGGGCCGCGGCGGCGGCTTTGCGGACGGCGGCGAAGGGTGCCGGCGACGCGCTCGCGGACGGCGCCTTCTCCGCCTCCGCGCCGCCTGTCGTCGGAGTGGCGTGCGGGGAGTCGGCCTTGGTGCCGCGGCCCTCGCGGACGGGCAGGGCCTCCTTGAGTCGGGCCGCCGCGCCCGCCATCCAGCCTGTCGCCCTCTCGCGGGCCTCGGCTAAGGTCTCGCTGCGCTGCGCCGCGGCGGGGCTCTTCCGGCGGTGCACTCTCACGGTAGTCGTCGCGGCCATGGTCCCTATCCTCTCTCACGGCGCGGATACAGTCACTTAAAAGGATACGAACTGCCCGCGTAGCGCCCGTGACAAGCTGTCAACCGTCACCGGGCGGAGAGTGACTTGTCGCCGCCCCGATACCCTGCCGTTGCGTGCTGCGGGGCGCTGTTTCCGTTCCGTTGGGAAAAAAGTTGAGCATTTCGCCTTGCGTTGGGCGGGGGAAGGGGTATACTGCGCAGCCAAGTTCATAGCGCAAATGCGTTGACGAGGACCAGTAGGGGCCAAGCCGTCTGACAGCAAGCCTGCGGAATCTGCGAGCAGGCGTCGGCCGTTCCGAACAAGCCCTCCGAGCAGTTTGGTGAGAACGACGCCCGTACTGCCGGCTTACCGCCGGGTGCGGGTGCGCAAGTAGCACCGGATCGGCGACACCGTCATATGTCGAGGCTCTTCTGCGGCCAGGCTCGTCCTGGTGCAGGCTGGCTTATTCCGGACCCGGTGCGAAAGCAGCGGGTTTTTTGTTTGCCGGAACACGACCCGGCACGGGAAGAAAGGAGAGCCTATGGCACTGCGCAGCGACCAGATCAAGCGCGGAGCGGCCCGCGCGCCGCACCGGAGCCTGCTGAAGGCCGACGGCATCACCGACGAGGAGATGGAGCGCCCCTTCATCGCCGTTGTCAACGCGCGCAACGACATCATCCCCGGGCACACCCACCTCGATAAGATCTGCGAGGCTGTGAAGGCCGGCATCTACATGGCCGGCGGCGTGCCCTTCGAGATCTCCACCATCGGCGTGTGCGACGGCATCGCCATGAACCACGACGGCATGCACTACTCGCTCGTCAGCCGCGAGGTCATCGCCGACTCGGTGGAATGCGCCGTGGCCGGCCACGCCTTCGACGGCATGGTGTGCATCCCCAACTGCGACAAGATCGTGCCCGGCATGATTCTGGGTGCCTTGCGGGTGAACGTTCCCACCGTGTTCGTATCGGGCGGCCCGATGCTGCCGGGCGTGGCGCCCGACGGCACGGCCACCGACCTGAATACGCTCTTCGACGGGGCGGGGAAGGTGGCTGCCGGCACCATGACCGAGGAGGAGCTCGCTTACTTCGAGGACACGGCGTGCCCCACCTGCGGCAGCTGCTCGGGCATGTTCACGGCGAACTCCATGAACTGCCTGTGCGAGGCCCTAGGCATAGCCCTTCCCGGCAACGGCACGGTGCCCGCGGTGTACTCCGAGCGCATCCGCCTGGCCAAGCGCGCCGGCATGAAGGTGATGGAGCTCGTGGGCGAAAACGTGTGCCTGAAAGACATCCTGAGCGCGGCGGCCGTGCACAACGCCATGGAGTGCGACATGGCCTTCGGCGGCTCCACCAACACGGTGCTGCACCTCACGGCCATCGCGAATGCGGCGGGCTGCCCCATCACCATGGACACGTGGGACGCCGCGAGCGCCCGCACGCCGCATCTCGTGAAGCTCGCGCCTGCCGGGCCGCGTCCGCTCATCGACCTGTACCGCGTGGGCGGCGTGCCGGCGGTTATGGGCGAGCTCGGGTGCCTGGGCCTGCTCGACGAGAGCGCGCTCACCTGCATGGGGCCCTTGCCCGACTACCTGCGCGAGTGCTGCCCCGTCCCCGACGGCGAGGTGTGCCGCACTGGCGCGAACCCCTATTCGCCGGTGGGCGCCCTGCGGGTGCTGCACGGCAACATCGCTCCGGATGGGGCCATCGTGAAGAAGGCGGCCGTGGATGCCTCCATGATGCGCCACACCGGCCCGGCTCGCGTGTTCGAGTCGGAGGAGGAGGCGTGCGCGGCCATCAACGGCGGCGCCATCGCGCCCGGCGACGTGGTGGTCATCCGCTATGAGGGCCCCAAGGGCGGCCCGGGTATGCGCGAGATGCTCACGCCCACCTCCGCCATCTGCGGCATGGGGCTCTCCGACAGCGTGGCCCTTATCACTGACGGGCGCTTCTCGGGCGCCACCAAGGGCCCGGCCGTGGGGCATGTGAGCCCCGAGGCGGCCGCGGGCGGCCCCATCGCGCTCATCCGCGAGGGCGATTCGGTCACCGTGGACATCGAGGGCGGCCGATTGACCTTGAACGTGGACGACGACGAGCTGGCGCGCCGCCGGGCGAGCTGGCAGCCGCCCGCGCCCAAGCACGACCACGGCGTGCTGGCCAAGTACGCGAAGCTGGTGTCTTCCGCCGATAAGGGGGCGATCATCCAATGACCGAGACCGAGAACAGGGAAGAGGCACGGCCTGTGCGCCGCAGCGCGGCATCCGAGGGCGCGTGCCGCGGCTTGGGAAGCCGCACGGCGAAGCAGGGAGCCACCATGCTCGGCGCCGAGGCGGTGGTGGCGAGCCTGGAGGCCGAAGGGGTCACGACCGTGTTCGGCTACCCGGGCGGCCAGGCCATCAAGCTCTACGACGCCCTGTACGACTCCGAGCAGATCACCCACGTGCTCGCCCGCCACGAGCAGGGGGCCGTGCACATGGCCGACGGCTACGCGCGGGCCACGGGGCGGCCGGGCGTGGTGATGGTCACCTCGGGGCCGGGCGCCACCAACACCGTCACGGGCATCGCCACGGCCTACATGGACTCGGTGCCGCTCGTCGTCATCACCGGCCAGGTGGGCCGCGGGGTCATCGGCACCGACTCGTTCCAGGAGTCCGACATCGTGGGCATCACCATGCCCGTGGTGAAGCACTCCTACCTTCTGCAATCCACCGACGAGCTCACCCGCACCATCCGCGAGGCCTTCCACATCGCCGTCACGGGGCGCCCCGGCCCGGTGCTCATCGACATCCCGAGCGATTTGGCCGGCGAGGAGATGGTCTTCGAGTACCCCGACGAGGTGAACTTGCCCTCTTACAAGCCCACCTACCGCGGCAACGCCAAGCAGATCCGCACGGCCTGCCGTCTTCTGGAAGAGGCCGAGCAGCCGCTTCTGTATGTGGGCGGCGGCGTCGTCTCCTCGGGGGCCACCGAGGAGCTTGTGGCCCTCATGGACGCCATGCAGGTGCCGGCCGTGGTCACCCTCATGGGCAAGGGCGGCGTGCCGGCGAGCCACCCGCTGAACCTGGGGCCGGTGGGCATGCACGGGGCGAAGTACTCGAACATGGCCATGACCGAGGCCGACCTCATCATCGCGGCGGGGGCCCGCTTCTCCGACCGCGTCACCGGGCGCGTCTCGGAGTTCGCCCCCAACGCCAAGATCGTGCACATCGACATCGATCCGGCCGAGATCGGCAAGATACGCGACGCGGACGTGCCCATCGTGGGCGACCTGAAGGGCGTGCTCGCCGGCATGCTGGAGTGCCTTGCCAAGGACGGCGCGGCCCCGCGCGACGGCCAGTGGGTGGCCGACATCGCCGCCTGGCGGGAGCGCTACCCCTTCTACCACCCCAACATGGCGGTGAACGAGGAGGAGGGCGAGATCGTCCCCGAGCTGGTCATCGCCGAGCTCGGGCGCCAGCTTGATCCGGCCGCCTCCGTCGTCACCACCGAGGTGGGCCAGCACCAGATGTGGGCGCACCAGTTTCTGCACCGCGAGCTGCCGCGCACCTTCATCTCCTCGGGCGGCCTGGGCACCATGGGCTTCGGCTTCCCGGCGGCCATCGGGGCCGCGGTGGCGCGCCCGGATGCCACGGTGGTCTGCATCGCCGGCGACGGGTCGTTCCAGATGAACTCCCAGGAGATGGCCACCGCCGCCATCAACGGCGTCCCCGTCAAGGTGATGATCCTCGACAACCGCTGTCTGGGCATGGTGCACCAGTGGCAGAAGCTGTTCTACGAGCGGCGCTACTCCCAGACCCTTCTGGAGCCGGTGCCCGACTTCGTGAAGCTCGCCGGCGCCTACGGCTGGGAGGGCGAGCGCGTGGAGGCGCCCGGCGAGGTGGCCGGGGCCATCGCCCGCATGCTGGCGGCACCCGGCCCCTACCTTCTGGACGTGGCCATCTCGCCCGAGCAGAACGTGTACCCCATGGTGGCCCCGGGCGCGGCCCTCGACAACGTCATGGGCGCCATCGACGTGGCCGTGGGCGCCGTGCGCACCGACGTGCCCGCGCCGGCCGACGGGGCATCCTCGCCCTGCGCGAAGCTGGACGCCCAGTTCGGCGGCCGCTGGGAGGTGGACCCCGAGGACACGGGCGCGCGTCTGGGCCAGGACGGCTCCACGGTGGACGTGGCCCCCGAGGATTGGAAGACGCTCTTCCGTCCCGATACGGAGAAGAAGGGAGGCGCGCGATGAAGCACGTGCTGTCCGTCCTGGTGGAGAACCGCCCCGGCGTGCTCTCCCGCGTGACCGGCCTCATCTCCCGTCGCGGCTTCAACATCGAGTCGCTGTCGGTGGGACCGACCGAGGATGTCACCATGTCGCGCGTCACCGCCATCGTCATGGCCGACGACGTGGCCTTCGAGCAGATCACCAAGCAGCTGCACAAGCTCATCAGCGTGCACAAGATCACCGATCTGACCGACGAGGGGGCCATCGAGCGCGAGCTGGCGCTGTTCAAGGTGTGCGCCCCGCCCGAGCGGCGAAGCGAGGTCATCGAGATCGCCAACATCTTCCGCGCGAAGATCGTGGATGTGGGCCGCACGACGCTCACCGTGGAGGCCACCGGCGACGACGCGAAGCTCACGGGCCTGGAAGACCTGTTCCGCGCCTACGGCATCAAGGAGATCGTCCGCACCGGCAAGATCGCCCTGTCGCGCTCGAGCCGCGATTAGAACCCGTTACCGAACATCAGCCAACGACGAGAAAGGAAACCCATGGCTGTCACCATCTATTACGAGCAGGACTGCAACCCCGACATCATCAAGGGCAAGAAGATCGCCATCATCGGCTACGGCTCCCAGGGCCACGCCCATGCGCTGAACCTGAAGGACTCCGGCTGCGATGTGCGCGTCGGCCTGCGCGAGGGCTCGGCGTCCCGAGCTGCCGCCGAGGAGGCCGGGCTGCGCGTGTGCGACATGGCCACGGCCGCCGAGGAAGCCGACCTCATCATGATCCTCGTGCCCGACGAGCTGCAGCCGGCCGTCTACGAGGAGTTCATCGCCCCGCACCTGAAGGCCGGTGACACGCTCGCCTTCGCCCACGGCTTCAACGTGCACTACGGCTACATCACCCCGCCCGAGGACGTGGACGTCATCATGTGCGCCCCGAAGGGCCCCGGCCACATCGTGCGCCGCCAGTACACGCAAGGCTCCGGTGTGCCCGATCTTATCTGCGTGGCCCAGGACGCCACGGGCAGCGCCTGGGACACGGCGCTCTCCTACGCCTGGGGCGTGGGCGGGGCGCGCGCCGGTGTCATCAAGTGCACCTTCGCCCAGGAGACCGAGGAGGATCTCTTCGGTGAGCAGGCGGTGCTCTGCGGCGGCCTCGTGGAGCTGGTGAAGGCCGGCTTCGAGACGCTCGTGGAGGCGGGCTACCCGCCCGAGCTCGCCTACTTCGAGTGCTACCACGAGATGAAGATGATCGTGGACCTCATGTACGAGAGCGGCATCCACTTCATGAACTACTCGGTGTCCAACACCGCCGAGTACGGCGAGTACTACGCCGGCCCCAAGGTCATCAACGAGCAGAGCCGCCAGGCCATGCGCGACATCTTGGCCCGCATCCAGGACGGCACCTTCGCCCGCGAGTTCGTCGAGGACTGCAACAACGGGCACGCATGGCTCTTGGAGCAGCGCGAGGCCATCAACACCCATGAGATCGAGAAGACCGGCGAGCGCATTCGCTCCATGTTCTCCTGGGATAAGTAGATTCTGCTTGCCTGGGCGGCCCTACGTGGGCTTCCTGAGGCGAGCCTCTGGGCAGATATGCTCATGACCAGGTAAAACAATCCCTGTCACGTAAACGCGTGACAGGGATTTTTACGTCTTACGTGACAAAATCACGGTTCTGCGTGATAGCCAGGCGGCGGTTTCGAAGGCATAGTGGGCAGCGTTGAAACGCAAGCAACCGTGAAGCGCGGCGGAGGGAAATAGCCGGCCGGCTTCGAAGCAAAGAAGGAGATTTTCCCTATGAAGATTCTTGGACTGGGCGTTCCCGAGCTCGTTATCATCCTCGTCGTGGTGCTGCTCATCTTCGGGCCGAAGAACCTGCCCAAACTCGGCGCCTCCCTCGGCAAGACCGTGAAGAGCCTGCGCGAGGGCATGGCCTTCGACAAGAAGGACGACGAGGAGCTCGAGGAGGTCGTGGAGGTGGTCGAGGACGAGCCCGCGCCTGCCGTGGCCGCCGCCAGCGCGACCGAGGTGAAGACGGTGAAGAAGGTCGTCAAGAAGAAGGCCGAGTAACCGCTTTCCCGATAAGCTGTGAGGAAGGGAGCCTCTTTGCGGGGCTCCCTTTTTCGTTGCGCTAAAATAGACGGATACCGGTATTGGATATTCGCGAGAGGGGAGGGCCATGGGCGCAGGAATGCTGCCGCGGGTGCGGCAGGCGCGGCTCGCCATCATCGGCTTCGGCTGCAACCAGGCTTTCCTCTTCGCCATGCTGTACCTCGGCTCCTATAACGAGGGTTCCCAGCACGGGTTTTTCGTCGACAGGGCCGATTTGCTCTGCGTGCTCGCCGCCATGGCGGCCGCCTTCGCCCTCATGATGCGCTCCCGCCCCCGCGCCGTGCTCATGGCCGCGGCCGAGAAGCTGGCCGCCTGCCTCGCGGTGCCCCTGGTTTTGGCGCTCTTCGCGCTCGTGGCCCTGCGCGCGGCGCTGCCCGCGGTGCCCTGGCTCGCCTTCGCCGTGGCCGAGGGCATCGTCGCCGGGGTGCCCTTGGCGCTGCTTTTGTGCCTGTGGGGCCGCATGCTCGGCGAGGCGTCCATCGACCAGTCGGTGCCCGAGGTGTTCATCGGCAGCGCGCTCGGCGCCGCGGTGTGCTTCTTCGTCGTGGCCGTGCCGGTGGAGGGAGCCTACACCGTGCTCTACGCCCTGCCCGCGGGAAGCGCCTGGGCCCTGCGCGCCCTCGGCGCGGTTCCCGCCGCCGGCGAGGGCGCGACGGCGGATGCGGGGGAGGTTCCGGCAGCCGGAAGCGGCGCCCCGGCGGCCCGCGCGGCCGACGCGACGGGCGGGGCCCCGTCGGAGGAGGCCGCCAAGCTCTCCGGGCGCATCGTGGCCGGCACCGTCGTCTACGGCGTGGCCACCGGGGCCGTGGAGGCCCTGGCCGCCAGCGCCGAGTACTCGGCCTACGCGTCGCTTTCCGTCACTTTCGTGCTGTTCGTGCTGTACTGCGCGGCGGCCCTGCAACTGTACGGGGGCCGGCCCCTGTCGGCCGGGGTGCGCGCGGTGCTGCCCGCCGGCAACGGGGCGGAGGTGGGGCCGTTGGGCGGCGCCTACCGGCTGGCGCTTCTGCTCATGGTCGGCGGCTTCGTGGCGGTGCCCCTGCTCGAGAGCGTGGGCGTGTCGGGCGTGGCCGTGGTGCTCGCGGGCTACCTCGGCATCTTCTCGGTGCTCATCTCGCTGTTCCTCATCATGGGGCGCATCGCCGGGCGCGACAGCGTGCGCTCCTTCGCCCGCGGCTTCGCGGCCCTGTTCTCCGGCGAGATCGCCGGCGTGCTCCTCGGCGGCGTCATCGGGGCGGTGCCGGGCACCTTCGACACCTCGGCGGCGCTCGTGGCCGCGGCGGGGGTGGCGGTTATGTACGCCTACCTGTTTTTGTTCACCGAGCGCGACATGGCGGCCCTCTCGGTCGTGGTGGCCCAGACCGATCGCTTCGAGGAGGCCTGCGCGCGCATCGCGAGCGTGGCCAAGCTCTCCAAGCGCGAGGCCGAGATCCTGCCTTTGGCCCTGCGGGGCCGCACCGCCGAGCGCATCGCCAGCGAGTTCTTCATCTCTAAGAACACCGTGGACACGCACCTGCGCCGCATCTACGCGAAGTGCGGCGTGCACACCCGCCAGGAGCTCATCGACCTCGGCGAGCGCACCGAAAGGGAGCTGTCGTGAGCGTGGGCGAGGCGCACGGTTTCTCGTTCAGCGAATTCACCCAGGCGGGCTTCGTCTCCGACGCCGCGCCGTCTTCGGGCGGCGGGGCGGCCGGCGCGGCGGGCTCCCGCATCGAGGAAGGAAGTCTCATGGAGGTCACCCTCTACTCCGACGGCAGCTCCCGGGGAAACCCCGGTCCCGGCGGCTACGGCACCATCTTGCGCTACAGGGCGCCGTCGGGGGCGGTGCACGAGAAGGAGTTCTCCGAGGGCTTCTCCTGCACCACGAACAACCGCATGGAGCTGCTCGGCTGCATCGTGGGCTTAGAGGCGCTCAAGCGCCCCTGCACGGTGACGGTGTACTCCGACTCGCAGTACCTCGTGAACGCCTTCAACCAGAACTGGGTGGCCGGCTGGCTCAAGCGCGGCTGGAAGAACGCGCAGAAGCAGCCGGTGAAGAACGTCGATCTGTGGAAGCGCCTCCTGGCGGCCAAAGAGCCCCATACGGTGACGTTCGTCTGGGTGAAGGGGCACGCGGGCCACGCCGAGAACGAGCGCTGCGACGCGCTCGCCACCGCCGCCGCCGACAACCCCGCCTGCCATAAAGAGGATACGGGCTTCAAAGGCTAGGCGAGGTCGGCGCAGTAGCTGCGGGGGTGGATGAGGCGGCCGCTTTCCGGGAACAGGTGGGCGTAGATGGCCATGAAGTAGCTGTCGGTCATGGACGCCAAGTAGTCCACCACGATCTGGTTGGGCTCGCCGGCCAGGTAGGCCTCGGGCGTGACCGAGCGCGACTGGGCCGCCAGGCGCTTCACATGGTGGCGGAAGATGGGGGAGTCCTCCCGCCCGCGCACGAGGTCGTCCAGAAGGCGCGCGTACATCTCCTCGAACATCTCCTCCACGATGTTCTCGGTCGCGTCTACCATGCCCTCGCGCTCGTAGATGATCTCGTAGTTCTGGCGCTTGGCCCGCTTCAGGTCGGCGAAGATCTCCGGGCTCATGGCGATGCGGTCGCGCCCGTAGGAGTTGTTCACGATGTCCACGGTGAGGTTGTTGATGATGGCGGCGTTCGTGACGCCCATGACGTCGCTCTCGAACACGTCGTAGGAATCCAGCACGCCCATGGCCACGGCGTCCTGGCGGTCCTTGCCGATGTAGGCGATCATGTCGGACACGCGCACCACGCAGCCCTCGAGCGTGGAGGGCCGCAGGGTCTTGATGACCTGCTCATCGGCGTTGCAGGCGGCCACGAGCGCATCGAGCTCGTCGAAGGTGGCCGTGGCGCCGACCGAGAGCACCTGCTGGGCGAACTCGCCGTTGTGGCAGAGCACGCCGTCCAGGGTCTGCAGCGAGATGTTGCGGCGGTACAGGTCGTCGAGCACGCGCACCGAGTGCACGTTGTGGTTGAAGTAGCGCCCCGTGCGCGCGTGGTAGCAGGCCGACAGGAAGCGCTCGCCGGCGTGCCCGAAGGGGGTGTGGCCCACGTCGTGGCCCAGGGCAATCGCCTCGATGAGGTCGGTGTTCAGGCCCAAAAGCGCGCCGATGCCCCGGGCGATGCGGCTCACGAGCTGCACGTGCAGCCCGCGCCGCGAGATCTCGTCGTTCTCGGCGAAGGAGAACACTTGGGTCTTGTCGGCGTATCGGTTGTAGGCCGGGATGTTGAGCACCTTCTCGATGTCGCGCGCGAAGGCCGGGCGCGTGAGGGTGGCCGCATCGTGGGGAAGGTCCTCGCGCCGGGTGATGGCCGCGTCGTCGAACCGGTAGGGGGACAGCGTGCCGGTCTCGCGGTCCTCGCGGATGGCCTCTTCCACCAGCGGGTCCAAGGTCAGATAGGGGGTGCGCGCAGATGCCATGGTCGCTCGCTTTCTCGCTCATCGTCGTTTGCGGCCTATTGTAGTGTCTGAAACATTTGTTTGCAGGCGTGGTGGTATACTTCACAGGAAAAAGAGCAACGGGAAGGAGCGCGGGCGCGTGGCGGGCATCAGCGACGAGGACATCCAGAAAGTGCGCGACGCCTCCGATGTGGTGGCGGTCATCGGCGAGCGCGTGCCGGTGAAGCAGAAGGGCCGCGACTTCTGGTGCTGCTGCCCCCTGCACCAGGAGAAGACCCCCTCGTTCAAGATCGACCCGGCCACCCAGCTGTGGCACTGCTTCGGCTGCGGCGAGGGGGGCGATGTGTTCTCCTTCATCATGAAGACCGAGGACCTCACCTTCCCCGAGGCGGTGCGCCGGCTCGCCGAGCGCGCCCATATCGACATCGTCGAGGAGGGCGGGCGCGGCATCCCGGCCAGCCAGAAGGCGCGCCTGAAGGAGATCTGCGCGCGCACGGCCGAGTTCTACCACACCCAGCTCATGCGCGGGCGCGGGGCCGAGGCCGACGCCGCCCGGGCCTACCTGGCCGGCCGCGGCTTCGGAGGAGACGTGCCGAAGAAGTGGAACCTGGGCTTCGCGCCCGGCCGCGGGGCGCTCGTGCGGCATCTGACCCAGCTCGGCTTCAAGGCCGCCGACATGATCGCCGCCAACGTGGCCCTCGACGGGCGGGGCGGCCCGGTGCGCGACCGCTTCTACAACCGGGTCATGTTCCCCATCTTCGACGTGTCGGGCGACTGCATCGCCTTCGGGGGCCGCGTCATCGGCACCGGCGAGCCGAAGTACCTCAACTCCCAGGAGACGCCGCTGTTCCACAAGTCCCAGGTGCTCTACGGGCTCGACCACGCGAAGGCCGCCATGGCGTCGACGGGCGTGGCCATCGTGGTGGAGGGCTATACCGATGTGATCGCCCTGCATGAGGCGGGCATCGCAAACGCCGTGGCCACCCTCGGCACGGCGCTCACCATGCGGCACATCCGGGTGCTCTCGCGCCATGCCTCCAAGCGCATCGTGTACCTGTTCGACGGCGATGCCGCCGGCCAGCGGGCAGCTGATCGGGCGCTCGCCTTCATCGACAAGTCCATGACGCCGGAGGCCGGGCGCTCCCAGGTGGAGCTCGTGGCCGTCACGCTGCCGGACAACCTGGATCCGGCCGAGTTCGTGGCCGCCCGCGGCGCCGACGCCCTGCGCTCGCTCGTGGACGAGGCCAAGCCGCTTTTGGAGTACGGTATCGAGCGGCGCCTGGCGAGCCACAACCTGGATGCGGCCGAGGGGCGCGCCCGGGCGCTCGAGGCGTGCCTGGAGGTGCTCGCTCCCATCAAGGACTCCATCCTGGCGAAGGACTACGCCGTGAGGCTGGCGGGGCGCTTGCGCCTGCGGGAGAACGACGTGCTGGAGGCGCTCGCCGCCAAGGAGCCGCCGCGCTACCAGGATCGCGACCGCGAGGCCGGCCCTGCCGCCGCCGCGCCCGCCCCGCAGCGCGCGCTTTCCCAGGCCGAGCGCAACCGCCTGCGCTTCGAGCGGGAGTTCCTGAGCCTCGTGGCCCAAAACCCGCTCGTGGGCCTTGCGCACGCCGACGCGCTCGCGCAGATCCAGTGGCACGAGGACGTGCACCGGCTTCTGGCGGAGTCCATCCTGGGCACGCTGGCTGAGAATCCCGCCGTCACGCCGGCCGAGGTGGTCACCCGCGCGGCGGCGGCCACGCCGCACGCGGCCCGGGTGCTCACCGGGGGAGGCGCGCTGGCCGCGACGCCCGAGGCCGCCGGCGCCTACCTGGCCGAGGAGCTTGCCCTGGGCGATGCCGAGGAGGCCGCCGGCGCCCTCTTGGCCCAGCTGGCCGCCGGGGTCTCGCCCGAGGAGGCCGAGCTTCTGCACGCCGCCGTCACGGCGCTGCAGAAGGACGTGGCCGCGCGGCGGGTGGCCCACCGCGCCCTGCCCCAGGAGTAGCCGGCGCGACCATCGGCGACACTCGGCCGCGCCGCCCCTCGTTTGCGCCCCGGGTGTCGGCATCGCGCCGCCCCGCCGTCCGACGCAGCGGCGCCGATGGCGGCCGCGGAAGCGGAGATTTCGCGCGGTATATGGACGGAGCGGGCGCTTCGGTTCACAATATATTAGTTAACCGCAGCTTCAAGCCACCCCGCGACCGCGTGTCGCGGGCCCCATACTCGAGAAAAGGAGCCTTCGTGCTGCCCATCGTCATCGCCCCCGATCCGCTGCTCGCTACCGTGTGCGAGCCGTGCGACCTTTCCGATAAGTCCCTCAAGCGCCTGTCCAAGCAGATGGCCCACGCCATGTACAAGAACTACGGCTGCGGCATCGCCGCGCCCCAGGTGGGTGTTACCAAGCGCCTCGTCGTCATCGACGTGGACTGGGACGGCGAGAAGGGGGAGAAGAATCCCATCGTGCTCGTGAACCCCGAGATCGTGGAGCTGTCCGGCGAGCCCGAGGAGGGCGGCGAGGGATGCCTGTCGTGCCCCGGCGTCACCGTGCCGGTGAAGCGCCAGCCCTGGGCGCGCGTGCAGTACTACGACCTGGACGGCGAGCTGTGGGAGATCGAGGGCGACGGGCTTCTGGCCCGCTGCCTGCAGCACGAGATCGACCACTTGAACGGCAAGACGCTCTTCGAGAGCTGCGACGCCGTCACCCGCATCGAGGCCCTGCGCGCCTACGAGGAGGCCAAGGCCGCCGGGGCGCGGCCAGGCGACACCGACATCGAGGTGAAGTAGGGTGCGCGTCGTCTACATGGGCACGCCGGCCTTCTCGGCCAGCATCCTCGAGCAGCTCATCCCGCACCACGAGGTGGTGGCCGTCTACACCCGCCCCGACGCGGTGCGCGGCCGCGGCAAGGAGCTCGTGCCCTCGCCGGTGAAGCAGGTGGCCGAGGCCGCCGGCATCCCCGTGCGCTGCCCGCGCACCCTGCGTGATGCCGAGGAGCAGGCCGCGCTGGCCGCGCTCGCCCCCGATGTCATCTGCGTGGCCGCCTACGGTCTGCTCCTGCCCCCCGAGGTGCTGGCCATTCCCGCCCACGGCTGCCTGAACGTGCACGGCTCGCTTCTGCCGCGCTGGCGCGGGGCGGCCCCCATCGAGCGGGCTATCCTCGCGGGCGACGCGGAAGTGGGCGTGTGCATCATGGCCATGGAGGAGGGGCTCGACACGGGCGACTTCTGCGTGTGCCGCTCCATCCCGGCCGATGGCGCCACCGCCGAGGGCCTCACGGCCGATCTGGCCGATTTGGGCGCGAGCGCGCTTCTCGTGGCGCTCTCCCAGGTGGAGGCGGGCCGCGTGGCCTGGGTGCGCCAGGACGAGGAGCAGGTCACCTATGCCGAGAAGATCGCCAAGGGTGAGCTGAACCTGGACCCCGCCGAGCCGGTCGTCGTGAACGACCGCCGGGTGCGGGCGTCGAGCGCGGCCCATCCGGCCCGCTGCCTCATCGGCGGCCGTGCCGTGACAGTGCTGGCCGCACGCCCCGCCGATGCGGCCCTGGCCCCGGGCGCGGCGCGGCTTTCCGCCAAGCGACTGTATATCGGGTGCGCCGACGGCGCCCTGGAAGTAACCGAAGTGAAGCCCGATGGCAAGCGCGCCATGGAGGCAAAGGCCTTCGCAGCCGGCGTGCCCGCGCTGCGGGGCGAGGAAGGAACCTGGTCCTGTGTCTAACGATCACCACTCCCACAACCAACGCCGCTCCTACGACCGCGCCTCCCAGGGCGACCGCAACGCCCAGGGCGGCCCGCGCCAGAATCGTGGCCCTCGTCCCGGCGGCAAGCCCTACGGCAACCGCGACGGGAAGCCCGGCGGGTTCCGCGGCGGCAAGCCCTCCGGCCCGCGCAAGGACGGCAAGCCCTACGGCGGCCGCGACGATAAGCCGGGCGGCTTCCGCAAGGACGGCCCCCGTGACGGAAGGCCCGGCGGCCCCCGCGGCAAGTTCGGCCAAAACGGCGGCGACCGCTCGCGCGAAGGCGGCTTTTCCGGCCGCAGAGACGGCGGAAGCGGCCCGCGCGACGGCTATCGCGGTCAGAACGGCGATGTCCGCTTGAGCGAAGGGGGCTTTTCTGCCCACAAGGATTTCCGGGATCGCGGCGGCAAGCCGTCCGGCGACCGCGCGCCCCGCAAGGACTTCGCTCCCCGTGATGGCAAGCCGGGCGGCTTCCGCAAGGACGACCGCGGCCCGCGCCGCGACTTCCGCGACCAGGGCCATCCGCGCGAGGTGTTCGTCGACGGCAAGCTGATGGCCGCCCCCGATCAGGATGCGCCCCGCTCCCGCGACGATCGCGGCGGCTTCCGCAGCGGCAGCGGCGGGGGAGGCCCGCGCCGCGACAAGACGGGCGGCGTGAAGGCCCACAAGGCCACCACGGCCCGCCAGCTGGCCCTCGCGGCGCTGCACCAGATGCGCGGCCGCGACGCCTTCGCCCAGGACATCATCGCCAAAACCATCGACACCTCCCGCATCTCGCGCGAGGAGCGCGCCTTCGCCACGCGCCTCGTGCTCGGCGTGGCCAGCACCCGCGGCACACTCGAGGAGATCGTGACCGGCTGCATGGACTCGCCCGACGATGCGGCGCCGGCCGTGCGCGACGCGCTGTGTCTGTCGGCCTACGAGATCATCTTCCTGCAGAAGAGCCCGCATGCGGCCGTGGACCAGGGCGTTGAACTGGTGAAGTCGGTGGCCCCGCGCGCGGGTGGCCTGGCCAACGCGGTGCTGCGCCGCGTCGTGCGCGCCAAGGAGAGCTTCCCCTTCGGCGACCCGCGCACCGACATCGCGGCCTACGCGCGCCTGCACGGCTTCCCCGTATGGCTCGCCGAGCGGCTCATCGCCGAGCTCGGGCCCCAGGGCGCGCGCGATTTCATGGTGGCCTCCAACGAGCCGGCGCCGGTGTTCATCGCCGTGAACGCGGTGAAGGCCACCGACGACGAGGTGGTCTCGGTGCTGGCCGACGCCCACGGCGAGCCCGAGCCGGTGGAGGTGAACGGGCGCGCGGTGCCCGGCTGCTACCGCGTGTGCTCCGGCGTGCCGCTGCTCGACGGGCGCGTGCGCCGCATGTTCAGCCAGGGCCTCCTGCTCGTGAGCGACGCCACCTCACAGGCCATCGCGAGTTTGGTGGTGGGAGAGGAGGCCCCGGCCTCCTTCCTGGAGGTGGGCGCCGGGCGGGCCACCAAGACCATCCTCGACCAGAGCCTGGCCTACCGCCGCTTCGGCGCGCAGATTCCCGACTACGTCACCGTGGACGTGCACGCCTTCAAGACGAAGCTTCTGCAGGAGCGCACCGAGCAGTACGGCATCCAGGTGGCCGAGCCCTACATCGGGGACGCCACCGACCTCACCGCGCTCGTGGGAGAGCGCACCTTCGACCGTGTGTTCATCGACTCGCCGTGCACGGGTCTGGGCACCCTGCGCCGCCATGCCGACATCCGCTGGCGTTTGCGCCCCGAGACCATCGCCGAGTCGGCGGCCCTCGACGCGCGCCTGCTGGAGAGCGCGGCTGCGCATGTGGCCCCGGGCGGCATCCTGGCCTACGCCACCTGCACGATCACCCACGAGGAGAACGCCGACGCGGTGGCAGCCTTCCTGGACACCGAGGCCGGCGCCGCCTTCGAGGTGGTGCCCTGCGGCAGCTCCGATCTGGGCGCCGAGTCCCCGTTCTTCTCGGTGACCCTGACCCCCGGTGGCCCCGACGCCCACTTCCTCGCCCTTTTGCGGAAGAAGGCGTAGGGAATTTCCGACTGCGACTTCAGAGCGGCCATCCTTTAAGGTGGCCGCTTTGCTTTTCGGCTGCGCCTATGGCGTGCTTACGGCAAAAACTATAGGTGCATTGCCGATAATTTTACGAATGTGAAACGTTGACCGTCGGGGTGTCAGTAAAATAACGGGCTACGTATTATTCCGAGATCGAAAAGGAGGTCGCAGGTCGTGGAGCCGAATATCAAAGAGGTGGCGGGGCGCATCCGCGCTCTGCGCGAGGACATGGATCTCACTCTGCAGGAGATGGCCGAGGCCACGGGCCGTACCACCGCCGAGTACGCCGCCCAGGAGAGCGGGGAAGAGGATCTGTCCTTCACCTTCCTGTACAAGTGCGCCGACAAGTTCGGCGTGGACGTCATCGAGCTGCTCACCGGCGAGAACCCGCATCTGACGGGCTACTCGCTCACCCGCGCCGGCGAGGGGCTGTCCATCAAGCGCCGCGCGGGCTTCGAGTACCTGCACAAGGCGCCGCACTTCCGCCACAAGCTGGCTGAGCCCTTCGTGGTGACCGCCCCTTACCTGGAAGAGGAGCAGGGCGTGCCGGTGCACCTGTCGCGCCACGAGGGCCAGGAGCTCGACTTCATCATCTCCGGCCAGATGCGCTTCGCCTACGAGGACCACGAGGAGATCCTGAACGCGGGCGACGTGGTCATGTACGACTCCGGCCGCGGCCACGGCATGGTGGCCACCGGCGGCGAGCCTTGCGTGTTCCTCGCCATCGTCATGAAGCCCGAGGGGGAGAAGATTATCTAGGCGGCCCCGGCATGCCGTCCGCAGAGCGCAGTCGCGCCTGCGGGCAGCCCCGGCGTCGCCTTTTCACGATCATCTTCCGCCGACGACTTTATGAACGAGGAACCTATCATGCGACATATCAACGAACGCTACGTCACCGAGGCCTACGACGACAACGGCCTGCTCACCCAGTTCGACGTGAACGTGCCCGCCGACTTCAACTTCGCCTACGACGTGGTGGACGACATCGCGCTGGCCGACCCCGATCGCACCGCCATGGTGTGGTGCAACCCCGAGGGCGAGGAGCACGTCTTCACCTTCGCCGACATGAAGTACTGGTCGGACAAGACGGCCAACTTCTTCGCGGACTGCGGCATCGGCCGCGGCGACTTCGTCATGGTCATCCTGCGCCGCCACTACCAGTTCTGGTTCACCATGCTGGCCCTGGCGAAGCTCGGTGCGGTGGCGGTGCCGGCCACCTTCATGCTGAAGGAGCACGACCTGACCTACCGCCTTCAGGGCGCCGACATCAAGGCCGTGGTATGCACGAGCGCCGGCGACATCGCCGAGGTGGTGGATGCCGTGGCGGGGGAGTGCCCCAGCGTGCAGACGCTCATCCTGGTGAACCCGGCCGGCGCGGGCCTCACGCCCCAGGACGCCGACGGCACCTGGCTCATCGGCGAGGGCGAGCTGGCGGGTCCGGCGCTCTCGGGTCCCGAGGGCATCTGCGCGGTGCCGGCTGAGCGCGCGGGCTGGCGCGACTTCAACTCCGAGGTGCGCGCCGCTTCGGCCGACTTCGCCCGGCGCGAGACGGCCTCTGCCGACCCCATGCTCATGTACTTCTCCAGCGGCACCACGGGCAACCCCAAGATGGTGCTGCACGACTCGGGCTACGCGCTCGCGCACCTCATCACGGCGAAGCACTGGCATAACGTGAACCCCGAGGGCCTGCACTTCACCATCGCCGACACCGGCTGGGGCAAGGCCGTGTGGGGCAAGTTCTTCGGGCAGTGGCTCATGGAGGCCGCGGTGCTCACCTACGACTTCGACCGCTACAACCCCGCCGACATCCTCACGCTCATCGGAAAGTACGGCGTGACCACCTTGTGCTGCCCGCCCACGATGTACCGCCTCATGACCGAGGTGGACGTGGACGCCTTCGACCTGTCCAGCCTTCAGTACTGCACCACGGCCGGCGAGGCGCTGAACCCCGACCTGTTCGACTTCTGGCGCGAGCACACCGGCCTTACCATCTACGAGGGCTTCGGCCAGACCGAAACGCCCCTGACCGTGGGCAACCTCACGAACTCCACGCCGCGCCCCGGCTCGATGGGCAAGCCCGTGCCGCTGTATCAGATGGCCATTCTGCGCGGCGACGGCACCGAGTGCGATACCGGCGAGACCGGCGAGATCTGCATCGGGATAGACCCGCACCCGGCCGGCATCATGATGGAGTACTACCGCAACCCCGAAAAGACCGCCGAGGCCATGTACGACGGCTGGTACCACACTGGCGACACGGCCTGGCGCGACGAGGAGGGCAACTACTGGTACGTGGGCCGCAACGACGACGTCATCAAATCGAGCGGCTACCGCATCGGGCCCTTCGAAATCGAGAGCGTGCTTCTGGAGCACGACGCCGTGCGCGAGTGCGCGGTGACCGGCGTGCCCGACCCGGTGCGCGGGTTCGCCGTGAAGGCCACGGTGGTGCTCGCCGACGGGTGGAAGGGCTCCGACGCCCTTACCGAGGAGCTGCAGAAGTGGGTGAAGCGCCAGACGGCCCCCTACAAGTACCCGCGTATCATCGAGTACGTGGACGACTTGCCCCGCACTGTGAACGGGAAGATCCGCCGCGCGGCCATCCGCGAGGCCGACCGCACCCACCACGAGTCGAAGAAGACCCCCGAGGGGCTGATCTAGGGTGGCACGCGCGGGCGAAGTGCCCTTCGCGCTGGCGCCGGTGACCGTGGTGGTGGGCCACTACGGGGTGGGGAAGACCAACTTCGCCCTGAACCTGGCCCTGGATGCCGCCGCGGCCGGCTACGAGGTCACCCTGGCCGATATGGACGTGGTGAACCCGTACTTCCGCTCGAGCGAGTACGCGGGGCTTTTGGAAGAGGCGGGCGTGCGCCTCATCGCTCCGGTGTTCGGCGGGGCGGGGACGAGTTTGGACGTGCCCTCGCTCACCGGCGCGGTGGTGCCCGCCATCGAGGCCGCCTACGCGGAGGATGCCGCCGGCGCGCCCGGCGCGCCCCGCAAGGCCGTCGTCATCGACGCCGGGGGCGACGATGTGGGCGCCACGGCGCTCGCGCGCTTCGCGCCGGCCATCCGCGCCGGGCGCCACGAGGTGCTCTATGTGGTGAACGCGCGGCGCAACCGCACCCAGACTCCCGACGAGGCCGCCGCGGTGCTCGCCGAGATCCAGGCGAAATGCGGTCTGGCCGCCACGGCGGTGGTGAACAACACCCACCTCCAGGGCGAGACGACGCTGGGACACATTGCTGAAAGTGTCCCGTTCGCCCAGGCAGTAGCCGCAAAGGCGGGGGTGCCGGTTGCGTGCACTACGGTGCCGAAGTCGGCCATTCGGCGGGAAAGCGACCCCGCACCGGCGCTTTCGGGCCTGCCAGGCGGCTATCCTGTGGAAGTGCTGGTGGCGCCGCCCTGGGCCTAGGGCGCGCCGCATCGAGACGAGAGAAACGGCAGCGGCGCTGCGCGCGCCGCCCGAGAGATTGAGGAGGTTTCCATGGCGCGAGTGACCGTCGACGACTTCTTCTGCAAGGGCTGCGGCCTGTGCGTGGACGTCTGCCCGGTATCCATCCTCGAGCTGGATCCGGACGTTATCACGGCCAAGGGCTATCACCCGGCCCATTGCGTCGATCAGGACAAGTGCACGGGCTGCTGCACGTGCGCGACGATGTGCCCGGATGTGGCCATCACGGTGGAAAGGTAGTCCTATGGCAGAGAAAGTACTCATGAAGGGCAACGAGGCCATGGCCGAGGCGGCCATGCGCGCCGGTTGCCGCTTCTTCTTCGGTTACCCCATCACCCCGCAGACCGAGGTGGCGGCCTACATGGCGAAGATGATGCCGAAGGTGGGGGGCACCTACCTGCAGGCTGAGTCCGAGGTGGCGGCCATCAACATGGTCTACGGCGCCGCCGCGGCCGGTGCCCGCGTGCTGACCTCGTCCTCGTCGCCGGGCATCTCGCTCAAGGCGGAGGGCATCTCGTATATGGCCGGCGCCGATCTGCCGGGCGTGATCATCAACGTGCAGCGCGGGGGCCCGGGCCTGGGCTCCATCCAGCCCTCCCAGGCCGACTACTGGCAGGCCACCAAGGCCACCGGCCACGGCGACTTCCATATCGTGGTGTACGCTCCCTCCACCGTGCAGGAGATGGCCGACTACGCCTTTAAGGCCTTCGACACCGCCGATGAGTACCGCGTGCCCGTCATGATCATGGCCGACGGCATGCTCGGCCAGATGATGGAGCCGGTGGTGCTGCCCGAGCCGCTTTCCGAGGACGAGCTGCCCGAGAAGCCCTGGGCCACCGACGGCCACGGCATGAAGCGCCCCCACAACGTGGTGAACTCGCTGTACCTCACCGCCGAGGACCTGGAGAACTTGAACCGCGAGCGCTACGAGCGCTACGCGACCATCGTCGCGAACGAGCAGCTCTCCGAGAGCTACCTCACCGAGGATGCCGACATCGTGCTCGTGGCCTTCGGCGGCGCGGCGCGCGTGGCCCGCTCGGCGGTGAACGCCGCCCGCGAGCAGGGCATCAAGGCGGGGCTTTTCCGGCCCATCACCCTGTGGCCCTTCCCGACCGAGGCGCTTTCCGCGCTTGTGCCCCAAGCCAAGGGCTTCCTCGATGTGGAGATGAACATGGGCCAGATGATCGAGGACGTGCGCCTGGTGGTGGCCGACCGCGCGCCCGTGGAGTTCTTCGGCCGCACCGGCGGCGTCATCCCGACGCCCGACGAGGTGCTTGCGGCCATTGTCGCTTTGAACGAGAAGGTAGGTGAGTAGCATGGCCGAGACCGCAGAGAAGGACCTGAAGGTCGTCTTCGAGCGCCCCCACGCGCTGCTGCCCGTGGTGACCAACTTCTGCCCGGGATGCCCCCACGGCATCGTGGAGCGCCTCGTGGCCGAGACCATGGACGAGCTGGGCGTGGAGGGGGAGACCATCGGCGTGGCGCCGGTGGGCTGCTCCGTTATCTCCTACGACTTCTTCGGCTGCGACATGATCGAGGCCGCCCACGGCCGCGCGCCGGCGGTGGCCACCGCGGTGAAGCGCGTGCATCCCGACAAGGTGGTCTTCGCCTACCAGGGCGACGGGGACTTGGCCTCCATCGGCATGGCCGAGACCATCCACGCGGCCACCCGCGGCGAGAACATCACCATCATCTTCATCAACAACGCCATCTACGGCATGACAGGCGGCCAGATGGCCCCCACGTCCCTGCCGAACCAGGTGACCCAGACGAGCCCCTACGGGCGCGACGTGGCCACCGCGGGCAACCCCATCCGCGTGAGTGAGCTCTTGAACGCGCTGGACGGCCCGGCCTACATCGAGCGCGTGACGGTGGACACGCCCAAGAACGTGCGCAAGGCGAAGAAGGCCATTAAGAAGGCCTTCCAGAACCAGATCGACGGCGTGGGCTACTCGTTCATCGAGGTGGTGTCCACCTGCCCCACCAACTGGGGCATGACGCCGCAGGACGCCTTCGAGTGGATGCGCGTGAACATGCTGCCCTACTACCCGCTCGGCGTGGTGCGCGACGTGACCGCCGAGGGCTTCGCGAACGCCGCCGAGGCTGCCGCCGCCCGCAACGCGGCCTGCCCCATCGCCCATCCCGAGAACGCCGAAGGAGGCAACTAATGGCCCAGGAACTCTCATGCGTCGTGGCCGGCTTCGGCGGCCAGGGGTCGCTGTTCGCCGGCAAGGTCATCGCCACGGCCGGCCTCATCGAGGACCGCGAGGTGTCGTGGATGCCCTCCTACGGCCCCGAGATGCGCGGCGGCACGGCCAACTGCTCGGTCACGCTGTCCGATGCGCCCATCGGAAGCCCGCTCGTGCTGGCGCCCAACGCGCTCATCGCGCTGAACCAGCCCTCCTTCGACAAGTTCATCGATACGGTGGTGGAAGGGGGCACCGTGGTGGTGGATACGGCCATGGTTCCGCAGCTGAGCGAGCCTGAGGGCGTTACCGTCATCGGCATCCCCGCCACGAAGCTGTGCGAGGAGGCGGGCATCAAGGGCCTCGGCAACATCGTGCTCATCGGCAAGCTCTGGGCCCAAACGGGCTTTTGCAGCCGCGAGGCGCTCGATGCGGCCATCGCCAAGTGCGTGCCGGCCAGGCGCCCCGAGAAGCTCGAGCAGAACCGCCGCGCCATCGAGCTCGGCATCAACGCTTAGAAAGAAGTGACGAACATGGAAGAGAACCTGAAAGAACTCGGCATGCGCGTCCAGGGCCTGCGCGAGGCGTGCGACGTATCGCGCCACACCATGGCCCAGGAGCTCGGCGTGGACGTGGAGACCTACCGCGCCTGGGAGGAGACCGGGGTGGACATCCCCATCTCGGCCATCTACCACATGGCCACGAAGTTCAACGTCGATCTCGCCGAGATCCTCACGGGCACGGCGCCCAAGCTCGACACCTATCACGTGGTGCGCAACGGCGAGGGCATCGACGTGGACCGCTTCCCGGGCTATCAGTACGAGGATCTGGCCTGGCGCTACGCCCGCAAGATCATGCAGCCCTTGCGCGTGGTGCTCGACCCGGCCGATGATGACGCCGAGCTCGTGAGCCATAGCGGCCAGGAGTTCAACTACGTGGTGGACGGCTCCATCACGCTCGTGTTCCAGGACCGCGAGATCGTGCTGAACGCCGGCGACTCCATCTACTTCAACCCGGAGTACCCCCACGGCCAGCGCTGCAACGGCGATAAGCCGGCCACCTTCATCACCATCATCGCCGAGTAGCCTGCAGCCAATCAAGGCATTCGGTTTCGGAAGAGGAGCGTTGCGATTTCGGATGCTTCGACCGAGCGAGTTCCGCAGCGAACGAGACAGTCCAGTGGACTGTCTCGCAGAGCGAGGACTGTTCGAGCGAATCGAAGTATCCGGAAGAGCGGCGCGGACGACCACAGGAGAGCAGAGAGAAGCAACCAACCATGGATCATGTTCTGAAGAAGTACTGCCCGAGAATCGAGTTCGACTCCTACGAGGACTTCGCCGAGAACTTCGTCATCGAGGTTCCCGAGGCCTTCAACTTCGGCTTCGACGTCGTGGACGAGTGGGCCCGCGTGGAGCCCGACAAGCGCGCCCTGCTCTGGTGTAACGACCGCGGCGAGGAGCGCACCTTCACCTTCACCGACATCAAGCGCCTCTCGAACCAGGCCGCCAACGCCTTCGCCGACATGGGCATCGGCAAGGGCGACGTGGTGATGTGCATCCTGCGCCGCCGCTGGGAGTACTGGATCTGCGCCGTGGCCCTGTGCAAGTTGGGCGCCACCATCATTCCCGCGTCGCTGCAGCTGACGCGCAAGGATGTGGTGTACCGCGTGAACAGCGCGGACGTGAAGGCCATCGTGGCGGTGAACGACGACTACGTGTGCACCCAGGTGGAAGAGGCCATGCCCGACTGCCCCGGCGTGCTGGAGAAGTTCATCGTCGACGGCGATCGCACGGGCTGGATTCCCTTCCACGATCTCATCGAGGGCAAGCCCGAGACCTTCGAGCGGCCCCGCGGCGAGGAGGCCGTCACCTCGAAGGACATCATGCTCATGTACTTCACGAGCGGCACGACCGGCAACCCCAAAGCCGTCGAGCACAACTTTGCTCACCCGCTCGGCCATATCATCACGGCGAAGTACTGGCAGCAGGTGCGCGAGAACGAGCTGCACATGACCGTGACTGATTCGGGTTGGGCCAAGTTCGGCTGGGGCAAGATCTACGGCCAGTGGATCGCCGGCGCCACCATCTTCGCCTACGATATGGACAAGTTCGTGCCCACGAAGCTGCTGCAGAAGATCCAGGACTACCGGCTGTCCACCTTCTGCGCCCCGCCTACCATGTACCGCTTCATGCTGCAGGAGGACGTGGAGGCCTACGATTTGTCCAGCGTGCACAACTTCGCGACGGCCGGCGAGCCCTTGAACGCCGAGGTGACCATCCAGTGGGAGAAGCTCACCGGCAAGAAGATCCGCGAGGGCTTCGGCCAGTCGGAGGGCCCGGTGCTTTTGGCCACCTTCCCGTGGGTGGAGCCGCGCCCCGGCTCCATGGGCAAGCCCTCGCCGCTTCTGAACGTGAAGCTTCTGGACGATGAGGGCCGCGAGGTGGAGGACGGCGAGGAGGGCGCCATCTGCGTGACGGGTCTGAAAGAGGCTTACCCGCCGGGCCTGTTCGTCGGCTACTACGGCGATGAGGAGCGCACGGTCGAGGCTGTGGGAGGGGAGTACTACAACCTGCACGATCTGGCGTGGCGCGATTCCGACGGCTACTGTTTCTTCGTGGGCCGCGATGACGACGTCATCAAGTGCTCGGGCTACCGCATCGGGCCCTTCGAGGTGGAAAGCGCCCTGGTGGAGCACCCGGCCGTGGTCGAGTGCGCCGTCACGGCCGCGCCCGATCCCATCCGCGGCAAGGTGGTGAAGGCCACGGTGGTGCTGGCCCGCGGCTACGAGGGCACCGACGCGCTCACCCGCGAGCTGCAGGAGCACGTGAAGAAGACCACCGCGCCCTACAAGTACCCGCGCATCATCGAGTACGTGGACGAGCTGCCCAAGACCATCGGCGGCAAGATCAAGCGCAAGCTCATCCGCCAGACCGACGGCATTCAGGAGTAGCCGCGTCGCGGGCTGCGGTCGGTATTTGGCAACGAACGGTTGAAGAGGGCACCTTGCGGGGCGCCCTTGCCATAATCGGGCGCCTATCGGCAAAAATAGCCTGAAACGGCGTTGTCAAGAAGCGGGGATTTCGGGTATTATGAGCGATGAAGCGAAACCCCCAGGGTCGATGACGCTGTGCGCGTGGCGAGCCGTGCGTCCTCGTTCCTCGAGGTTCTGATCAGCTGGGGAGGGCAGATCTGCTCGCTTCGCACGAGGGAGGCGCACCCGCGCCTCGAAATCCCCAACTGGAAGGATGGAGTATGTCCGAAGAAGAGAAGACCGCCGAGGTCGCCGCGGTAGAGGAGACCGAGGCTGCGCCGGCTGCCAAGAAGGCGCGCAAGAAGTGGCCCATCGTGGTCGGCGTTGTCGTGGCTGTGCTGGTCGTAGCCGGTGCCGGCTTCTGGGTGTGGCATGAGCAGCCGAGCTTCTGCAACGCCATCTGCCATACGCCGATGGATCCCTATCTGCCGACCTACGAGGCCACCCCGGGCGAGCCCGCCACTGACAAGTGGGGCAACGAGCTCGAGACCGCCAGCGGCATGCTGGCCGCCGTGCACCGTGCCGATGAGTCCTCCGACATCACCTGCATGGGCTGCCACGTTCCCACCCTGTCCGAGCAGATCGGCGAGGGTATCAGCTGGGTGACCGGCAACTACGAGGTTATGCTGACCCAGGCCGGTATGCACGTGGTGCCCGAGAAGTCCCTCGAGGACCTCGTGGCCGCCCGCGGCATCGAGCCTGATCAGTTCTGCCTGAACGAGTCCTGCCACAACATGACCCGCGACGACCTGATCCAGGCCACCTCCGACATGGAGCGCAACCCGCACGTGCCGCAGCACGGCGAGGTCGCCTGCGGCGAGTGCCACAAGGCTCACCGCGCGTCGGTGAACTACTGCTCCAGCTGCCACAACGACGCCGAGATCCCCGAGGGTTGGATCTCCTCCGCCGACGACAAGAAGCTCGTCAAGGAGCTGGAGTCGCTGAACAAGTAACTTCTCCCTTCGCCACGGGGAAAGTGGGAGGAAGGCCGTCTTCGGACGGCCTTCTTTCGTTTTCCCGCAAGAACGGTTACGGTTACGTGTCCGCTCAGTGTTTCGCAGCCGCGTTCGGGTTCGGGCGGTTCACTATGGGTCTGTGATCGCGAGCCGCGCGAGGCGCGGCGGTACCGGCGAAAGGAGCAGATCATGGAGCTAGAGAAGTCCCAGACGTGGAAGAATTTGGAAGACGCCCTCAGCCAGGAGGCAGTGGCATACTGCGAGTACACCTTCTACGCGCAGCAGGCGGCGAAGGACGGCTACACCCAGATCTCGGAGATCTTCAACGAGACGGCCGGCAACGAGCTGCACCATGCCAAGCTGCACTTCAAGAAGCTCCACGACGGCAAGGTGCCCGACACGCTGCAGAACCTGAAGGACGCCCAGGACGACGAGGACGCCGAGGTGAAGATCTACACCGGCTACGCCAAGACCGCCCGCGAGGAGGGCTTCGCCGAGCTGGCCGACTTCTTCGAGGGGCTCGCCGCCATCGAGAAGAGCCACCAGGATCGCTTCGACCTGCTCATCGAGCGCATCAACAACGACGAGGTGTTCCGCCGCAAGGAGGTGAAGGTGTGGGTGTGCACCGTGTGCGGCCACATCGAGATCGGCACCGAGCCTCCTGAGAAGTGCCCCGTGTGCGACCATCCGCGCGGACACTTTGAGATCAAGGCTGAAAATTACTAAGATTCCGTCGCTGCTGCGGCCCCGCTGTGGTCGGAGGCACCGGGCATTTCGATTCGCTCAGACAGTCCTCGCTCTGCGAAACAGTCCACCGGACTGTTTCGTTCGCTGCGGAACTCGCTCGGTCGAAACACCCGGTGCCTCCTCTCTTCTCGGCCATTCTCGATTACATCCTCCTTTCACCCTTTTCTTTGGGAGAAAACTAAATCAGTGCTTGCAAATCATCTTTTCGGGGTGTATGGTGCAACCGTCCTTTAAATGCGGTACAGAGAGGCCGACAAGGTACACCCCGTGCGCGGGGACGCGAGCGCGGAATGCTCGCGAACATAAGCGCACTCAGTGAGCCTCGTCGTCCGACGGGCTTTTTTATTGCCCGCCGGCGACAGCGGAAGCGCGGGAAACTCGGACGCGCTTTCGGGTTTCGTCTGTACGCACTGAACCTGAGAAGGGAGTGTGTATGAACGACGCAAGCTTGGTCAAGTCCGTCTGCATGGACGCAGACGAGATCGAGAGGGCGGTGACGCGCATCGCGCACCAGATCCTCGAGGCCAACAAGGGGGCTGAGAACCTGGCGCTCGTGGGCATCGTGACCCGCGGCGATCTTCTCGCCAAGATGCTCGCCCAGAAGATCCAGGAAATCGAGGGGGTGGAAGTGCCCCTCGGCAAGCTGGACATCAGCTTCTACCGCGACGACTTCGCGACCCATTTCGCCCCGGAGGTCCACTCCACCGACATTCCCTTCGACATCGACGGCAAGACCGTCGTGCTCGTGGACGACGTGCTCTACACCGGGCGCACCATCCGCGCGGCGCTCGACGCCCTCATGGACATCGGCCGCCCGGCTGCCGTCCAGCTGGCGGTGCTGGTGGACCGCGGCCACCGAGAGCTTCCCATCCGCGCCGATTTCGTGGGCAAGAACGTGCCCTCCGCCTCCGACGAGAACGTGCGTCTGTTCCTCGAGGAAGTGGACGGCGTCTCCGCCGTGGAGATCCTGGAAATCGAGCCGGGCAAGCGCGCCGGCTCCGCGCCGATCAAGAACAACGGGGGTGAGTAGGGCCATGGCCTTCAACCACAAGCATCTCATCGACATCACGGAGTACTCCGCCGATGACATCATGACCATCCTGGAGACGGCCAAGAACTTCAAGCAGGTGAACGAGCGCCGCATCAAGAAGGTGCCCACGCTCAAGGGCTTCACCGTGGTGAACATGTTCAACGAGCCGTCCACTCGCACGCGCTCCTCCTTCGAGATCGCCGAGAAGCGCCTGTCTGCCGACTCGCTGAACTTCGGCGGCTCTTCCACGGCCACGGTGAAGGGCGAGAGCCTCGTGGACACCGTGAAGACGCTGTGCTCCTACAAGATCGACTGCATCGTGGTGCGCGACCGCTGGGCCGGCGTGCCCCGCAAGATCGCGGACGTCTCCGGCGTGTCGGTCATCGACGCCGGCGACGGCAAGCACCAGCACCCCACCCAGGCCCTGCTCGATCTGTACTCCATCTGGGAGGAGAAGGGCGATCTCGCCGGCCTGCACGTCGGCGTGGTCGGCGACATCGCCCACTCCCGCGTGTGCGGCTCGCTTATCCCGGCGCTGAAGATCATGGGCTGCGAGGTGACGGTGGTGGCCCCGCCGACGCTTCTGCCCGCGCGCCCCGATGTTCTCGGCGCCGACCACGTGACGAGCAACCTCGACGAGGCGCTGCCCGAGCTCGACGTGGTGTACATGCTGCGCATCCAGCGCGAGCGCTTCGAGGGCGCCCCGTACCCGAACCTGCGCGAGTACAACCTGCTCTACGGCCTCACCCAGGAGCGCGACCGCCTCATGAAGCCCGATGCTTGCGTGTGCCACCCGGGCCCCATCAACCGCGGTGTGGAGCTGGACAGCTTCATGGCCGACCACCCCAAGCGCTCCATCATCCTCGACCAAGTCTACGCCGGCGTCCTCGTGCGCATGGCCGCCCTGTACCTGCTCCTAGGAGGTAGCAACGATGGCATTGATGCTTAAGAACGCCCGTCTGATCGACCCGCAGATCGGCCTGGACGAGGTGGCCGACATCCTCATCCGCGACGGCAAGATCGTGGAGGTGGGCCACAACCTCACCATGGAGAAGGGCGTCGAGCGCGACCTCTCCGGCAAGATCGTCACCCCCGGCCTCGTGGACATGCACGTGCACTTCCGCGATCCGGGCCAGGAGCAGAAAGAAGACATCGCCTCCGGTTCCCGCGCGGCGGCCCACGGCGGGTTCACGGCCGTGTGCACCATGCCCAACACCGATCCGGTGGTGGACGATGCGGTGGCCGTGGAGTACGTGAAGGCCCGCGCCGCCGCGGTGGGGAAGTGCCGCATCATCCCGGCTGGCGCCTGCTCGAAGAACCTCAAGGGCGAGGTGCTCTCGGACATGGGCGACATGTACGCCCACGGCGCGCCGGTGTTCACCGATGATGGCCACGGGGTGCAGGACGCCGGCATGATGCGCCGCGTCATGGACTACGCCCGCCAGTTCGACACCGTCATCATGGCCCACTGCCAGGACGACTCGCTCGTAGCCGACGGCCAGGTGAACGAGGGGGTGGCCTCCACGCGCCTCGGCATGGTGGGCTGGCCGGCCGAGGGCGAGGAGCTCGAGATCGCCCGCGACATCGCGCTCTGCCGCCTGACGGGCTGCCCCTTGCACATCCAGCACATCACCACCAAGCGCGGCCTCGATATGGTGGCCGCCGCCAAGGCGGAGGGCCTGCCCGTGACCTGCGAGGTGACGCCGCACCATATGTTCCTCACTGAGGACGCCATCACCGCCGAGTACCAGACCTCCCTCAAGGTGAACCCGCCGCTGCGCACCGCCGAGGACGCCGCCGCCCTTATCGAGGGTTTGAAGAACGGCGTGATCGACGCCATCGTGACCGATCATGCGCCCCATACCGACTGGGAGAAGGACCGCGAGTTCGAGCTGGCGCCCTTCGGCATGACGGGGCTCGAGACCTCGCTGTCGCTCGTGCTCACGCACCTCGTGCGCGCCGGCGTCATCGACTACGGCCGCATGATCGAGGCCATGGCCGTATCGCCGCGCGCCATCCTGCGCCAGGAGCCGGTGAAGATCGAGGCCGGCAGCACCGCCGACCTTACGGTCATCGATCCGGAGGCCGCCTGGACCGTGGAGGTGGGCGAGTTCTGCTCCAAGGCCAACAACTCCGGCTTCATCGGCGCCGAGCTGACGGGCCGCGCCACCGACACCTACGTCGGCGGCTACGCCACCATGGAGGACGGCGCCATCGTCGAGTAGACGCGCGCCGGACATAGCCTGCACAGAAGGGGACGGTTCGCTTCACGCGAGCCGCCCCTTTGCGTTTCACGTGCCTATCGGCGGCTGCTCGGCAGCGGGGCCTTGGAGTGTTGGCGGGTGTGCTTGCGCGGCGCTCTTGCACTGCGGCGCTCTTGCACTGCGGCGCTCTTGCACTGCGGCGCAAGAGGAGGTCAACGCTGCGATGGCGGGTCGTCAACGGGTGCGCTCGGGGGGAGGGGAGGCCCCTCGGCCCTGGCTACAATGGGGTCGATGAGCGTCGGCTTTCCGGGGCCGTTGTGTCGCTTGCGGAAAAGTGCGCGCTTGCTCTTGCCTATAAGTAAACCTATGGTAACATCTGCCACTGTAAGTTTGCTTAAGCTAACTCAATCGCTCGCGATTAGGAAAGGAACACGCCCATGGCCCCCATCACGCGCCGCACCTTCGCGGCCTTCCTCGCCACTGCCGCCCTGACCCCGGCTCTGGGGGGATGCTCCTCCTCGACCACTGGCGGGGAGGGCGCATCGACTGCCGACGATGCCTCCCCTGATGCCTCCGCTGCCCCCGAGAGCGCCATGCGCACGGTGGATACCGACAAGGGGCAGGTGGAGATTCCCGCCGACCCCCAGACCATCGTGAGCGACTACTACCTGGGCGAGTTCCTCGCTGTGGACGTGAAGCCGGTCATCGCGAGCCCCTATGCGCTGAACAACCCCTTCCTCGCGGGTCTGTGCGACGGCATCGAGGCGCTGAACACCACCTCGGCCGAGACCTCCCTCGAGATGATCGCCGAGAAGCAGCCCGACCTCATCGTCACCATCACCGAGGCCGATTGCGAGAAGTACGCGAAGATCGCCCCGACGGTCTACATCGCCGACGGCACGCGCTCCGACGAGGAGCTGTTCCGCTACATCGCGGGCCTTGTGAACAAGGAGGACGCCGCCGAGGCCTACATCAACGAGTTCAACGACAAGGTGGCCACGGTGAAGGACGAGATCGTGGGCATCGTGGGCGACCGCACCGTGTCCATCCTGGAGGTGTGGCCCCAGGAGATCTACATCATGGGCAGCCACTTCGCCCGCGGCGGGTCCATCCTCTACGACATGTGGGGGCTGAAGGCCCCCGAGCCCATCCAGACCGCCATGGTGGAGGGCGACGAGGCCTACCAGGTCATCTCGGTGGAGGCGCTGCCCGACTACGCCGGCGACTTCATCTGCTACGGCGTGCTCGACGGCGCCGATGCGGCCTATGTGGACGGCTCGCAGCTGTGGCAGAACCTGCCGGCGGTGAAGGAGGGGCGCCTCATGCCCTACGAGCAGGTGGCCTTCATGCACCGCGACCCCATCACGCTCACCAACCAGCTGCAGGCGTTCACGGACTTCTTCCGCGCCCACGCGGCGGCCTAGCGGGGCGGGGCCGTGCCGCGCCTGCGTACAACGCTGTTCTTCGCCGGGGGAGCGGCGGCGGTCGTGCTGGCCGCCGGGCTCTCCCTGTTCCTCGGCAGCACCGCCATCGCCCCCGACCAGGTGATTGCGGCGCTCCTTTCGCCCGACATGGCGAACCAGGAGCATGTGGCCGTCCTCGAGCTGCGCGGCCCCCGCACCGTGGGCTGCATCGTGGTGGGGGCGGCCTTCGCCGTGGCCGGCGCCCTTATGCAGGGCGTGACGCGCAACCCTCTGGCCGACTCGGGGCTTCTGGGCATCAACGCCGGGGCGGCCTTCGCGCTGGCGCTGTGCCTGGCGCTTTTGCCCGGTATGAGCTTCGCCGGCGTGGTGGTGGCGTCCTTCGCGGGCGCGGCGCTCGCCATGGGGGCGGTCTACGGGGCCGTGAGCTTTCGGCGGCGCACAGTGGACCCGGTGCTTCTGGTGCTCGCGGGCTGCGCGGTGGGCCTCTTCCTCACGGCGCTCGCTCAGGGCGTGGCCATCTTCTTCAACATCGGCTACTCGCTCACGTTCTGGACGGCGGGCGGGGTGGCCGGCATCCGCGCCGATACCCTGGCGCTGGCGGCCCCGTTCATGGTGGTCGCCCTGGTTGCCGCCTGCGCGCTCGCGCCGCGGGTGACGGTGCTCTCCCTCGGCGACGAGGCGGCATCGGGTCTGGGGGTGTCGGTGGGACGGTCGCGCACGCTCTGCCTTCTGGTGGTGCTCGTGCTGGCGGGCGCTGCAGTGGCGCTCGCAGGGCCCGTGGCCTTCGTCGGCCTCATGGTGCCTCATGTAGTGCGACGCTTCGTTGGCGCCGACTACCGCGTCGTGGTGCCCGCCTCCATGGTGGCCGGGGCCCTGTTCATGCTTTTGGCCGACGTGCTGGCGCGTACCCTCATCGCGCCGAGCGAGGTGCCCATCGGCGTCATCTTCGCCATCGTGGGCGTGCCGTTCTTCATCTGGTGCACGCGGAGGGAGGCGGACGACCTTGGCTGATCGGAAGTTCAGGGGCCGCGCCGGCCTCGTCATAGCCGCGCTCGCCGTGCTGGCCGCGGCTGCCCTCTGGCTCGACGTGAACGCGGGATGGCGGGCGATCTCCCTGGCCGAGCTCGGCCAGGTGCTCGCGGGCACGGCGCCCCAGAGCCTCGTCTACACCCTCGTGGAGCTGCGGCTGCCCCGGGTGCTCACGGCGATGCTCGTGGGCGTGGCCCTCTCGCTTGCCGGATGCCTTCTGCAGGGCGTCTCGCGCAACGACATGGCCGATCCGGGCATTCTGGGCATCAACGCCGGCGCGGGGCTGCTTGTGGCGGCCTTCATCGTGTTCGTGCCCGCGGGCCTTATCCCGAGCGTGGTGGCGCTCCCGCTGCTCGCCTTCGCCGGGTCGCTGTCGGTGGCGCTCGCCGGCTGGCGCCTCTCCCGGGTGCGGGGCAGCGCGAGCCCCCGGCGGCTCCTGCTCGTGGGCGTGGCCCTCTCCATGGGGCTGTCCAGTGCGACGAGCCTGCTCATGCTGCGCATGGGGGATGGCGACTACGCCTTCGTGCAGAGTTGGCTCGCCGGCAGCATCTGGGGCGCCACCTGGCAGAATGTGGCGTTGCTGGCTGCGGGCCTCGCCGTGCTCATCGCTTTGGCGCTCTATGCCGCGCGCACCCTGAACGTGCTCGCGCTGGGCGAGGCGGCCGCGGCGGGGCTCGGCGTGAACGTGCCCCGGGCCCAGGGGGCGCTGCTCGCCTGCGCCGTGGCCGCCTCGGGCCTCGCCTGCGCCGTGGGAGGGGGCCTCACCTTCGTGGGGCTCGTCTGCCCGCATATGGCGCGCCGGCTCGTCGGGCCGAACTTCCGCGTGCTCGTGCCCGCCACGGTGCTCGTGGGGGCCGTGCTCATGCTAGCGGCCGACATCGTCTCGCGCACGCTGCTTCTGCCCAACGAGATCCCCGTGGGCATCGTGGCGGCGGTCATCGGCGCGCCCTATTTCCTGTACCTGCTGGCGAGATCCTAGGAGGAGAGCGGTGGAAGAGAAGCTCTGCGAAACCTGCGACAGCTCCTGCGCGCACTTCGCCGACGCAGCCCTGCGCGGCGAGGGGGTGTCGGTGGGCTACGGCGATCGCGTCGTCATCGAGCCCATGGACGTGGGGGTGCCCGTCGGGAAGGTGACCTCTATCATCGGCCCCAACGGCTGCGGGAAGTCGACGCTGCTGAAGGCCCTCTCGCGCACCATGCCCCTGCGCGCGGGCGCGGTGTACCTGAACGGCCGTGCTATCGCCGAGATGCCGACGGCCGAGGTGGCCCGCCAGATGGCGCTGCTGCCCCAGGCGCCCTCGGCTCCGGGCGGCCTGACCGTGGGCGAGCTCGTGGCGCTGGGGCGCTACCCGCACCAGCGGGGTCTCGGGCGCCTGACGGCCGACGACCGCGCCATCGTCTCCTGGGCGCTGGCCATGACCCATCTGGACGAGTTCGCCGCGCGGCCCATCGACGCCCTCTCGGGCGGCCAGCGCCAGCGGGCCTGGATAGCCATGGCGCTGGCCCAGGACACCGGCCTCATCCTGCTCGACGAGCCCACCACGTATCTCGACATGGCGCACCAGCTGGAGGTCCTCGAGCTTCTGCGCGATCTGAACGAGCGGGAGGGGAAGACCATCGCCCTTGTGATCCACGAGCTGAACCTGGCGGCCCGCTTCTCCGACTGGATGATCGCCCTGCGCGCGGGGAGGATATGCGGCGCCGGCACGCCGGCCGACGTGATGACCCCGGCGCTCTTGCGCGAGGTCTTCGGCCTGGACGCCCTCATCGAGCGCGACCCTTGGACCGGCCGCCCGAGCCTGGCGAGCTACCGCCTGGCCGACAACCGCCCCTGAGAATCTCTCTCTGCCATTCGCCAACTACTTGCTCTGCATTACGTAATGCAGTATACTGGCGACATCGAAGAGGAGGTTTCCATGAGCGCGACGGCCACACTGAATATTCGCCTTCCGGAAGAGTTGAAAGAGCACGGCATGCAGGTGCTTGCCCGACAGAACATGAGCATTTCGGAAGCGGTGCGCCAGCTGTTCTGCGAGTTGGAGCGAAGCCAGCAGCTGCCCGATTTCCTAACGCAGGGGGGTGTGAGCAGCACTGCGGAGAGCCGGCGGAAGCTTCTTCGCACCATGGTGGGATCGCGACGCCCTGCGCCTCAGGCTCTGGTTCCGCCCATCGAGCCGGAAGGACACGACTGGCGCGAGGACTGGCGTCGCCACCTGCTTGAGAGTTACGAGGGTGATCGCTCGTGAACGTTCTCTTCGATACCAATGTCATTATCGATCTGTTCACCGACTCGGACGACTTCGAGGGAGCCTTCACAGCCGTCGATGTGGCCCTGCTGCGCGATTTCAAGCTCTGGATCCCCGCCTGCAGCACTCCGTCCATCCGTTATCTGCTCACTGCGAGAAAGCTCATGACGTCCGCTCAAGCCCGCGCGGCTTTTGGCCAGCTGCTGGGGCTTTTCTCCATCGTGGACACCACCCAGGGCGACTGCCTCAACGCTTACGAGCACGAGCACCGCGATTACGAGGACGATCTCATCATGGCCTCGGCGCAGCGCGCGGCCATGGATTTCATCGTCACCCGCAACGGCAGGGACTTCGAGAAATCGCCCGTTCCCGTGCTCGCTCCGCGGGAATTCGTCGAGCTTTTCAAGCCTTCTGATGTCGAATATGGGTGGGTCGATCTGCCGCCGATAGACTGATTTTCCGTCCCGTTGCCCGATTCCGTCGGGCGGAACCTGCGCCTGTGGGGGCCCCGCCAGGTGGCGCCCGTAGTGCGAAACGAGCGCTTCGGGAGCATCCGGCTCACCCACGTGAACCTGGACGACGGCACGGCCGAGGGCTTTGCCTTCCTGGACATTCCCGCCTTCAGCGTGCAGTACCATCCCGAGGCCGCCCCCGGGCCCACCGACGCCCACTACCTGCTCACGGCCTTCACGCGCCTCATGGAGGGCGTGCCCGACTACCTGGACATCGATATCGCCGCCCTCATCGTGAACACGCCCGACTCCCAGCGTACCGGCGACGACTCCTACGCGCTGTGCCGCGCCGCGGTGAGCCACGGCGTCTTCTGCGCCACCACCCTGGCCGGCGCCCAGGCCATGGCCGCCGGCATGCAAGCCGCCCGCGAGGGCGAGCTGGATGTGGTCAGCCTCCAGGCGATGGCGGGGTAGGGGGCGCGGCCATTATGCGCTAGAATGTCATCCAACGTTTTGACGGACGCGATGCGACGGGAGAGCCTATGGCGCTTTGCAACGAGAACGCCCCCATTCTGGTGAACGAGGAAGCGGGGTGCAACATCTGGCTCATGACCGTGGCCGCGCCCGAGATCGCGGCGGCGGCGCGGCCGGGGCAGTTCGTGCACGTGCGCGTGCCCGGCATGGAGGGGCACATCCTGCGCCGGCCCTTGGGCATCTACGCGGCCGATGCGGAGGCGGGCACCGTGGATATGATGTACCAGGTGCTCGGCTTCGGTACCGACCGGATGACCGCGCTTGTCCCCGGCGATGCGGTGGAGCTCATCGGCGCCATCGGCCGCGGCTGGCAGCCTCCCGCAGGCTGCAAGCGGGCGCTCGTCGTGGCCGGCGGCGTGGGAAGCGCGCCTTTGTACCCGCTCGTGGAGGAGCTCAAGGCGTCCGGCGCGGAGGTGACGGCGGTGCTTGGCGCCTCCACCATCGATGCCCTCGTGGCCCGCGAGCGCTACGGCGCCGCCCTCGGCTGTGAGCCGGCCTGCTCCACCGACGACGGCAGTTTCGGGCGCGCGGGCTTCTGCACGCCGCTCGTGGAAGAGGCGCTTGCCGCGGCGGCAGAGGCGGGCGCGCCCTACGATTACGTGGCCTGCTGCGGGCCCGAGCCCCTCATGCGCATCGTGGCCGGCATGGCCGCCGATGCGGGCGTGTTCTGCGAGGTATCGCTCGAACGCCGCATGGCGTGCGGTGTGGGCGCGTGCTTGTCCTGCGTGGTGGACACGACAGACGGCAAGCGCCGCGCCTGCGTGGACGGGCCGGTGTTCCCTGCGAGCGAGGTGGTGTGGTAATGCAGCGCAAACCGAGGCAGACCAACGTGTCGATGGCCGTGAACCTGGGCGGCCTTGCCATGAAGAACCCCGTGACGGTGGCCTCCGGCACCTTCGGGGCGGGCATCGAGTACAACGACTTCGTGGACGTGGCGGCCTTGGGCGCCGTCACCACCAAGGGCGTGTCGCTCAACGGCTGGGAGGGCAACGCGAGCCCCCGCATCGCCGAGACCGCTTCGGGCATGCTGAACTCCATCGGGCTTCAGAACCCTGGGGTCGCGCACCTGAAGGAGGTGGAGCTGCCCTGGCTCGCCGAGCGGGGCGCCACCACCATCGTGAACGTGTCGGGCCACTCCTTCGACGAGTACGTGGCCGTCATCGAGGCTCTGGAGGAGGCGCCGGTCCATGCCTACGAGGTGAACATCTCGTGCCCGAACGTGGATGCCGGCGGCATGACCATGGGCTGCCACGTGCCCAGCGTGGAGAAGGTGGTGGGAATGTGCCGGGCCGCTACGAAGCGCCCGCTCATCGTGAAGCTCACCCCGAACGTCACCGACGTGGCCGAGATCGCCCGCGCGGCCGAGGCGGCCGGAGCGGACGCCATCTCGCTCATCAACACGCTTTTGGGCATGGCCGTGGACGCGCGCACCCGCACGCCGAAGCTGGCCCGCGTGGTGGGCGGCTTCTCGGGCCCGGCGGTGAAGCCCGTGGCCCTGCGCATGGTGTGGCAGGTGGCCCAGGCCGTGGATGTGCCCGTGCTCGGCATGGGCGGTATCTCCACCGGCGAGGACGCCGTGGAGTTCATGCTGGCCGGTGCCACCGCGGTGGCCGTGGGCACGGCGAACTTCGTGAACCCCGAAGCCACCATGGACGTCATCGACGGCATCGCCGCCTACTGCGAGGAGCAGGGCGTGGCCGATGTGAACGAGCTGATTGGAGCCTTGAAATGCTAACCTCCTTCGACCACATTCCCGCCGCCGACCGCGTCATCGTGGCGCTCGACTGCGATGCCTGGGAGGCCATCGCGCTGGCCGACAAGCTGGAGGGCCACGCGAAGTGGCTGAAGATCGGCATGACGCTGTACTACGCCGAGGGACCGGCTATCGTGAAGATGTTCAAGCGCCGCGGCTTCAACGTGTTCCTCGACCTGAAGTTCCACGACATCCCGCACCAGGTGGAGGGCGCGGCGCGCTCGGCGGCCGCGAGCGGCGCCGACATGATCACCATGCACACGGTGGGCGGCGTGGCCATGATGGAGGCGGCCCAGCGCGGGGCGGTGGCCGGCGCTGCCGAGTGGGGCGGCGACGTGCCCGCCACCTTGGGCATCACCGTGCTCACCTCCATGGACGCGGCCACCCTGGCGGCTACGGGGGTCGTGCGTCCGCTGCCCGAGCAGGTGGCGGCGCTCGCGGCCCAGACGGGCGAGGCGGGCATCTCGGGCGTGGTGGCCTCGCCCCAGGAGGCGGCCGCTCTGCGCGAGCTTCTGGGCCCCGACGCCTACATCGTCACCCCCGGCGTGCGCCCGGCCGGGGCCGCCCTGGGCGACCAGAGCCGCGTGGCCACGCCCGCCGAGGCCTTCGCCCGCGGCGCCTCGCACATCGTGGTGGGCCGCCCCATCACCGAGGCCGACGACCCGGTGGCGGCCTTCGACGCCATCGCCGCCGAGCTCGCCTAGCGAATTTTCGGCGCCGCGCGCGGCGGGGGGTCGCCACCTGTCGCGCGCGGCTTGCCGGATGGCGTCCGCAACCTCGCGCTTCGTCGCCTAGGCCGTTGCATATTCGAGCCAACTCCAGCTTTTTCTAGAGTCATCTTCAAGAAAAAGCCCCGATGAGGCCCGAAAAGTTGAAGGAATTATCGCGTTTAGCGTTTCTGCACAAATTACGTGTTGTTTTGTCAACAATACCCGTGGTACTATTTCGCCAGCCCTAACCGGAAGGAGAACAATATCATGGCTATCCCCGAACTCAGCCCCGAGGCTCGCGCCGAGGCTCTTGAGAAGGCAAAGGCTGCCCGCATCAAGCGCGCCCAGGTCCGTGAAGAGCTGAAGACCGGCAAGCTCACCGTCGCCCAGGTGCTCGACATGCGCGAGGATCCCATCGTGGGCCGCATGAAGATCTCGACGCTCATCGAGACGCTGCCCGGCTACGGCAAGGCCAAGGCCGAGCGCATCATGAAGGAGCTCCAGATCGCCGAGAGCCGCCGCATCCGCGGCATCGGCGAGCGTCAGCGCGAGGCCCTGCTCGCCCGCTTGACGAAGTAAGTACCCGACGAGCAAGGGAATACATGCGAACCGGAAACCTATTCGTCGTGAGCGGCCCCTCGGGGGCCGGCAAGGGAACGCTCGTCGCACGTCTGCTCGAGGAGGTGCCCGACGCGTGGGTTTCCGTTTCCGCCACCACGCGGCGCCCTCGTCCCGGTGAGGAGGAGGGCGTCAGCTATTATTTCCTCGACAAGCAGGAGTTCCTCGACCTGGCCCGCGAGGGCGGCTTCTTGGAATGGGCCGAGTACGCGGGCAACTGCTACGGCACCCCGCTCGCCTCGGTGCAGCGAGAAATGGCCGCAGGTCGCCAGGTCGTTCTGGAAATCGAGGTGCAGGGCGCCCTCCAGGTGAAGGAGAAGATGCCCGAGGCGCACCTCGTGTTCATCGAGCCGCCGTCGCTGGAGGAGCTCGAGCGGCGCCTGCGCGGCCGCGGCACCGAGACCGATGATGTGGTGAGAAAGCGCATGGAGACGGCTTTGGTGGAGCTTTCCCACAAAATGGAGTATGATATACGGCTTGTGAACGACGATTTGGACGACGCCGTCGCCCAGCTGGTCGCTTACGTGAACGAAACTGCCGAGCAGAAGTAAGAGGACATTCATTCTATGAGCATCATCGAACCGAAGATCGACGTCCTGCTGGACCGCACCGATAACGACCGTTTCCTGCTGTGCGCCCTGGCCTCCAAGCGCGCCCACGACATCAACGACATGATGCGCGGCCAGCGCGATCGCGCCATCCAGCTGCAGACGGCCGTGGAGATCGCCCGCGCCGCCGACACCAAGCCGCTGTCCATGGCCTTCAACGAGATCGCCCGCGGCGAGGTCTCCTACGACCCCGAGTCTATCGACGTTAAAAACCATTAATGGAAGAGTTCCAGAGAATCATTCTCGTGCACTACCACGAGATCGGGCTCAAGGGACGCAACCGATCGGTGTTCGAGAAGCGCCTCCAGAAGAACCTGGAGGCGCTTCTCGCTGCGTTCCCCGTCGTGACCATCCATCGCATCTCGGGGCGCCTGCTGGTGTTTCTGCGCGAGGGAACCTCGCTCGAGGTGGCGAACGAGTGCACCGACGCCATCCGAGGCGTGCCCGGCGTGGCGCGCGTCTCCTGCGGCTTCAAGTGCGATCAGGAGATGGACGTCATGGGCCGGGCGGCCTGCATCGCGCTCGCCGAGGCGGAGCCTTTCGAGAGCTTCAAGGTGTCGGCACGGCGCAACCACACCACGTTCCCCATCGACTCCATGCAGCTGAACCGCGACATCGGCGCGGCGCTGTGCGAGGCGTTCCCCGCCAAGCGGGTGCAGATGAAGGGCCAGGACGTCACCGTGGGCGTGGAGGTGGTGGAGGGCTTCACCTACGTGTACGCCCGCAGCGAGCGCGGCATCGGGGGGCTTCCCGTGGGTAGCTCGGGCACGGTGGCCTGCCTGCTGTCGTCGGGCATCGACTCGCCGGTGGCGCTGTGGCGCATGGCCCGGCGCGGGGCGGTGTGCGTGGGCGTGCACTTCTCGGGGCGCCCGCAGACCTCGGACGCCTCGGAGTTCCTCGTGGACGATATCGCCCGGGTGCTCGAGCGCACGGGCTGCATCGCGCGGGTGTACGTGGTGCCCTTCGGCGACTACCAGCGCGAGATCTCCATCGCCTGCCCGCCGGGGCTGCGCGTCATCCTGTACCGGCGCCTCATGTTCCGCGTGGCCGAGGAGCTCGCCCGCCGCGAGCGGGCCGGCGCGCTCGTGACCGGGGAGAGCTTGGGGCAGGTGGCCTCGCAGACCTTGGACAACATCCGCGCCACCGACGCCTCGGTGGAGATGCCGGTGCTGCGCCCGCTCATCGGCTCGGACAAGCTCGAGATTATCGACGCGGCCCAAGAGCTCGGCACCTTCGAGATCTCGTCCCAGGACGCGCCGGACTGCTGCACGCTGTTCATGCCGCGCAACCCCGAGACCCATGCGAAGCTGGCCGACGTGGAGGTCGCCGAAGAGGCTTTCCCGTGGCAGGAATGGGTGCGCGAGCTGGCCGATGCCGCCGAGGCCCACGACTACGCGTGCCCGGCCTACCGGCCGCCCCGGCGGGGGTAGCGCTCCGGGCCGTCGCGGGCGGCCGTCCGGCGAGTGAGAGCGACGTCTCAGCGGAGGCGCGGGCAACGGCCCGCGCCTCTTTTTTCGCGTCCGAGTCCCGCCTGGATCCGAGAAGCGGGGGAAAGTCCCGGGACGCGAGGGGGACGCGGGGGCGAC